>JBDHXL010000018.1:0-59544 GCA_039810685.1 Pedobacter sp.
TTTTTTCTGATCCCCCCTCAACCTATTCAACCTCCTAAAACACCTCCTCAATACTAGAGCCCTTTCATCCAAAAGCGGAGCGCAAAGGTAGAAAGATTATAATTAAACCGCAAGAGGGATTTGATTTTATTTCTTATGATTAATGGAAACAACTGATAATAAGGCTAAAAAAATGAACCCATTTTTAAGTCAAGTAATTATTTTGGGTAAAAGGGCTTATTCTATCGCTCAAAAAGAAGCTAGTAACTACATTAGGAAATGTCTTTAGACCGATTAAAAAGGTACAATTTAGTGACAAAATGTAAGATTACATTCATTGCTCGATGGGTACTACTGTAAAACAATCGTGTTATTGAGCAGGATGAACAGTCATTAAACCTACAATATATATTGTTAAGATATTGACCCTACCAGTGAACATGCAACTACTTATTGAAATTGGTCATGGTGAGGCCTGGCCCTACGCTAACAAAGCTTTTAATAGCCTCAATAGATTTATCGATACTAGAGGGTAGCTCTTTTTGTTCGTTGGCACTGAATAGTCCTAATACGAAATCAATCTGTCGTCCTTTAGGAAAATCATCCCCCAAACCAAAACGTAAACGAGCATAATTCTGACCTCCGCATACTTGTTCGATACTTTTGAGGCCGTTGTGACCTGCACTGCTCCCCTTGAGTTTAATTCTGATTTTTCCGAAGGGCAAGGCTAGGTCATCTACAAGCACCAAAACATGCTCTGGGGCTACCTTTAATTCCTTCATCCAATAATTGACAGCTTTGCCACTTAGATTCATATAGGTAGTGGGTTTGATGACATGTATTTTCTTACCCTTGAACGAAAGCTCGGCATGATAAGCAAGTCGGCTATGCTCAAACTGTCCTTTCAGATCAGCCACCAAGGCATCGGCAATATCAAAACCAATGTTGTGACGTGTATGTTCATACTCTGCACCAATATTGCCCAAACCTACTATTAAATATTTCATGTGGTAAAAATAACCGATATTATAATATCTATGAAATAGGAGTATAAAGATACATACACAAAAGCCCTGCAACCAACCATACACTGTATTTAAGAACAAAATCCTTAACTTAGTACAATACAATAAAAATATGAAAGTACTTAGCTCTATCTGCTTATTAACCTTGTTGCTCTGTTCGTTTACACCTCATAGTACGAAGCCCGATGGAGGTAGTTGGATTCGGATTAACCAATTGGGCTACCTGCCTCAATCGACCAAAACAGCGGTGTGGGCCAGTAAGAGTAGTGCAACACCAAGTTTTTTTGAACTTTATGAAAAAACAAGCCATAAAATGGTGTATAGGTCAACAAATGTAAAAGTATTTGGCGCTTATGGCCCTTTTAAAACAACGGCTCGTCTGCAATTTAGTGAGTTTCGGACCCCGGGCACCTATTACATAAAAGCAATGGGGGTTCAATCGCCAGATATTATCATTGGCAAGGAGGTCTATAAAGGAAGTGCTGATTTTGCTTTGCGCTATTTAAGACAACAGCGGTGTGGTTTTAACCCCTCTACTATGGACAGTTGTCATACACACGACGGATTTGTTGTTTACGGAAAAAACATTGGCTTAAAAGACAGCACACATTTTGATGCGGTAGGTGGTTGGCACGATGCCAGCGACTATCTGCAATACGGCACCACTACTGCTAATGCTACTTTTCATTTATTAATGGCCTATCGTGATTTCCCGGATGTATTTACAGATGAGATGCAACGCAATGGCACCAAAGGAAAGAACGGAATGGCCGACGTGCTTGATGAGGCCAAATGGGGTCTGGACTGGTTACTAAAGATGCATCCTAAGCCTGGTATCATGTTTAACCAATTGGCAGACGATAGGGATCATATTAGTATGCGTATGCCCGGACAAGATCATCAATACGGCAAGGGATTTGAGCGCCCGTTATATGCTATTGATGGTTTACCACAGCAACGAGGTAAATTTATGAACGACACCAAAGGCACTAGCTCTACCGCAGCAAAATACGCTAGTGCTTTTTCGCTAGGCAGTAGTATTTTTAAACAACACTCTGCCTACTCTAGACTTTTGGAAGAGAAAGCACAAAGTGCGTATCGCTACGCAACACGTAAAAAAGGTGTAACCCAAACTGCATCAGTCAAGTCGCCCTACATTTATGCAGAAGACAATTGGGTTGACGACATGGAGCTGGCACTTGCTGTACTAAAACCCAATTCTAAAGCTCTAGACTCGGCCATGTGGTATGCCCAACAAGAACCCATCAGCCCATGGATGCTCACCGATACCGCAAAGCACTACCAATGGTATCCTTTTATCAATTTGGGTCACTATGAGTTGGCTAAACAAAGTAGTTTCAGCAACAAAAAGCAATTAATAGATTATTATAAGAAAGGTATTGAGGCTGTTTGGGAAAGAGCCAAACAAAATGCCTTTTATAGAGGTGTACCATATATATGGTGTAGTAACAACCTTACTGTTGCTTTTGCCATACAATGCATGTGGTACCAATCTTTGAGTAACGACACCAATTTTAATGAATTGGAGCAAGCCAATTTTGACTGGCTATTTGGTTGCAACCCTTGGGGAACCAGTATGGTTTATGGACTGCCTAGCTGGGGCGATACACCCACCGACCCCCACTCTGCATTTACACACTTGGGCAAGCTACCCATTGATGGTGGTTTGGTTGATGGACCGGTGTACACCAGCATTTATAAAAACCTAATAGGGATAAAACTGACCAAAGCTGATGATTATAGTGATTTTCAGAGTGATTTAGCAGTATATCATGATGATTATGGTGATTATAGTACCAATGAGCCAACCATGGACGGCACCGCTTCTTTGGTCTATCTGCTTGCCGCATTTGAGAACAAGAGCAAGAACAATGTAGAGCAATACGAGGGAGCTATTATTAGAGGCGACAGCAATAATAAAGAAATGGCCTTGATGTTTAGTGCCGATGAGTTTGGTGAAGGCGGAGATACTATACTTACACAACTGCGAAAAGCGGGAGTGAAAGCTTCTTTCTTCCTTACCGGAAACTTTTATAGCGACAAAAAAAACCGCCATTTTATACAGCAAGCCATACAAGATGGGCATTATTTGGGTGCACACTCTGACCGTCATTTGCTTTATGCCGATTGGACGAAAAGAGACTCGACCCTTATTAGTCAAACCCAATTTAGAAAAGACATCAATACCAATTATAAGAAAATGCGTCGTTTCGGTATTGATCAGAAAACAGCACATTATTTCTTACCTCCTTATGAATGGTACAACCAAGAAATTGCCAACTGGACTGAGGCTGAGGGTTTACAACTGATAAATTTTACACCTGGCACCGGATCTAATGCTGATTATACCTACCCCGAAATGGGCCCTAAGAAATATAAAGACAGTGAGACTATCTACAATAAAATCATCAAACTAGCAGAAGAAGAAAAACTAAACGGACATTTGTTGCTGTTGCACTTGGGTACCGACCCAAGGCGTAAAGACAAATTTTACTACAAACTAGGTAATTTGTTGGAAGAGCTGAAAGCACAAGGTTACCGATTAAGCCGTGTAGATGAGCTGCTGAACAAGAAAACAAATCGTTAGAGATATTAAATAAATAATTAACTTTGGCAAATAAAGTTATCATCAATATGAGCAATAAAGAAAACAATAACAATTTTGATTGGGTTTGGTATGTAATGGGAATGATTGCCTTTGTATTGGCTACCCTAGCATTTACTTGTAATTTCCTTTGTTTAGTATTATCTGCCGTAGTAGGAACTATTTTTGGAGCCTTCTTTCTGCATAAAATCGTTAAAGGAAGAGTTTATTAAAATTTTAGCTACACTTAATCTTTACCGATTATGAAAAAAATTGGTTTAACAGGGCTATTTATCTGTGCGCTAGCTTTTGGACTAAAGGCCCAAGAAAGCAAGGCGATAAAATTTGCATCTATTGACAAAAGTCCTTTGGATGTTGTGTATTACCCATTGAACGCAACCAAAGGCAAAGGCGCAGAACCTGTAATGCGAGTTTTGTACTCTCGTCCATACAAAAACGGACGTGAAATATTCGGCGTGTTGGAACCTTTTGACAAGGTATGGCGTGTTGGCGCTAATGAGAGCACAGAATTGGATGTTTTTAAACCAATTGTTGTTGGCGGCAAGAAAATTGCCCCCGGCAGATACAGCCTTTTTGCTATTCCGCAAAAGGACAAATGGACTGTCATCATCAACAAACAAGTGGACAGGTGGGGGGCTTTTGCTTATCAACAAGCCAATGATGTGGTGCGAGTAGAATGTCCTGTTGGTGCTACCGACAAAACAATAGAAGTTTTTTCTATCACCTTTGTTGATGAAGAAAAGGGAACTAATATGGTGCTAGCTTGGGACAATACCCAGGTGATGCTGCCCATTGAATTGAAATAAAAATTTTAGAAACCTACCAAACAAAAGGGAGCTAAGCATTGAGTTGAGCTCCCTTTTTTTATTTCTGAGAAAGGCGATTACGCAGTACACGATCAACAAAGAGCAGCAATATAGCCGAATAGGTAAGTGCTAAAGCAGTATAAAGCACCGTTCGGTTAATTTCCGGTAAACGCAATTTCCACTTCGAACCAATAAAACCCGATAACCACGAAGGTTGTGACGGTACAAGCAACCAATAAACTGCCACTGCTACAAATGCAACCGCTAAACATCCCACAAAAGCAGCAATTAGTTTAGTATTAACTTTTGTTTTTAGTGCAACGATCTGGTTTTGTGCTTCAATTTCTCGCATTAGATTGGCAGTAAATGCGAATGAAGGCTCTTGGAGCTCAATGTTCTCTTTTAATTGCTGATTGAATTGAAGCAAGCTTTGGTACAAGGCCTTATAATTGGTATCAGCCTCAAGTTGGTTAGCCACCCATCGTTGTTCTTGCTCGTTACAAGTACCGTCAATATATTTCCATAGCAATTCTTCTGACTGTTTCATAACCATTCGTTTAATTCTTCTTTTAGCAAAAGTTGTAGTTTCTCTCTCAGTCTTTGCCTTGCCCTAAAAAGTTTTACTTTTATGGTATTGGCATTAATACCCAATATTTCTCCAATTTCTTCAATGCTCTGCTCAGCCTTGTAAAAAAGCATTATTAAATTAGCATCATCAGGGCTGAGCAAATCTATTGCTAAGTTCAGGTATTTATGTTGATTTTTTCGCTCAAAATTATCGGGTTCTAGATATTGGGTTTGTTTTTCCCAATCGGGATGCTCGGTGCTACCCTCAATTGCAATAGTTTGTATTTGCTTTTTGCGGTGGGTGCTCATGGCCGTGGTATAAACTATGCGGTACAGCCAAGTACTAAACTTAGAATCTTGCCTGTAGTTGGGCAATGCTTTGTATGCTTTCAAGAAACAATCTTGAGCAATTTCTTCGGCATCTTCTCTGTTTTTAGCAAAACGTAGTGACATAGTGAACACGTAACGCTGGTGTCGCCTTACTAGAAGGGCAAAGTGTCCGGTATTACCGCTCAACACGCTATTGATAAGTTCTACATCTGTGGCATTTGTTTGCTTCATTCATCCCTTTGGACGCTATGCCACAAGAAAGGGTTACAGCAATACGTATATTTATTTTGTTGCCATTTTGAGACCAACAATAGAAGCAATTAGCGTGAAGATGAAGAACATACGCCAAAAGTTTGTGGGTTCTTTAAAGAAAATGATACCCATAATTACCGTACCAACAGCACCGATACCTGTCCACACGGCATAGGCCGTACCAATAGGAAGGGTTTGTGTAGCCTTAATCAGCAAAAACATACTTAAACTAAGCGACAGCAAAAAAGCCACAAACCACCAAACCGCCTCTGCTCCCGAACTTTCTTTTACTTTTCCTAAACAAGATGCAAAAGTTACTTCACACAAGCCTGCAATAATTAAATAGACCCAACTCATTTTTTATTACTCTTAAGTTTATTCTCTGACAAAAATGGTAAAAAAGTATCGACTATTACTGATCAAGCCATCTCAAAAAATATTTTTAAACTCCAAGCTGTAACCTCTTTCAGCATAGTGGTGTCATAGCTGAAAAAATAGTTTAGTATCATTAAACAAGATGTAATATGGAAGAAGCAGCAGTAACTATGGTTTTTTTAGGAGCATTTATCCTAATTTTTGGCATAAGGTACCTTATTAACCGCGAAAAAAGGGCTATGATTGAAAAGGGCATGCACCCGGGCATTCAGAAAGCAACACCTCGGCCTTTCTTGAGCCTACGCTTTGGAATGTTTTTGTGTGGTTTGGGTATTGGTTTGATGGTAGCGATGCTACTAGTCCGGTTAATGTTTGGCTCGACCCTTACCGACGCCGAAGGTGCACAAATGGTATTCACGTACTTTGGTTGTGTGTTGGCCTTTGGAGGTTTAGGACTAATAGGTGCCTACCTCATCGAAAAAAAGTGGATGGAAGAACACCCCTAAAACTATTTAGGCTTGGGCAAGATGGCTACAGTTAACCGACTAACACAGTTCATCTTGCCCTTATCGGTGTACATCTTAATTTCCCAAACGTGGGTTTTTGCTCCCAAGTGCAGCGGTTTACAGAGCCCCTTCACAAAACCTGAGCTTACTGGCCGCAAATGATTGGCATTGACCTCTAAACCTACGGCAATATACTTTTGCGAATCGATACAGAGGTAAGAAGCAATGCTACCTAAGGTTTCTGCCAGCACTACCGAGGCACCGCCATGCAAAATACCTGCAGGTTGATGTGTTCTATGGTCAACCGGCATGGTTGCCACCAAAAAATCATCACCAAGCTCTGTAAAAACAATACCCAATAGGGCCCCAATGTGGTTGGCAGGACGATTATTGAGTTCTTCTAGTGTAAACGGTCTTTGCCAAATCATAAATATCTTTCTTTAACTACTGCTATGTGATGCGCTACATGCCCGGCCAGCATAAAAACCAAAGCACGTACCGATATGCGGTTTGCGTTGGCTGTGCCACAAGTATCCAACTCGCTCGTCGACAGGTCTTCTATCAGCAATATATTGGATTTTCGTAATGCAGCAAACTGTTCGCAAAGTCTTTGGTAGTCTTGCTTACCTTTTCGGGCTTGTGTGGCATACGCATTTTCGTCGAAACCAGGCAAATCCATTTGCTCTCCACGGGCAATGCACATGAGGCGGTAACTCATCACCCTTTCGGTGTCAACAAGGTGCAACAAAAGTTCGGCAATAGTCCATTTACCCGGAGCATAGGCATATTGTGCCTTATTTGCCAATTGACCAAAGAAATGAGGAACAGCTACATACTGCTCTTTAAGCACGTCTAACACATTGCCTTCTACAGCAAGCATGTATGAGCTAAACGATGGTGGGTACTCCTGTGTTTGTGGTCGGTTCATATTTAATACTACTTTTTAATACAATTCTGAAGGTGGTTCCTTTTCCCAATTCCGATTCTTTTACAAAGATTTGCCCACCATGATATTTTTCAATAATACGTTTGGTTAAAGATAATCCCAAGCCCCAGCCTCTTTTTCGGGTAGTGTAGCCAGGCTGAAAAACGGTATTGAATTTAGAGTGGGCTATTCCTTTTCCGGTATCACTAAGGTCGATAAAAATTTCTTCTTTTACCAAGTTCTCGATGATATTGATATGGATTGTTCCTTCATTCTCTATTGCATTAACAGCATTTTTCAATAAGTTTTCAATTACCCAATCAAAAAGAGGCACGCTCAACATGGCTCGCACTTGCTGATCGCCAAAGAGCTCAAACTTAATTTTTTGTGAGCTGCGTTTTCTGAAGTATTGCAAAAAATCATCGACCACCGGATACACCGCCTGATCCTCTAAAACAGGTTTGGAGCCTACTTTAGAAAAGCGATCGGTAATAATCTCTAATCGTTTGATATCGTTCTCCATCTCCATTAGCAAGGGATCATCTTGCGCATTGTAACGACCCCTAATTAGCTCTACCCAAGCCATTAGCGAAGAGACCGGCGTACCCAATTGATGGGCAGTTTCTTTAGCCAGTCCTACCCAAACCTGATCTTGTTCGGCACGATTGGCCGCATTGAAAGCCACATAGGCCGTAGCCAAAAACAAAGCTATCACCCCCAGCTGTATGTAGGGAAAAAAACGTAATTGGGTTAAGATACTTGAGTCTTTGTAATAGGCAATCAATTTTTCATCGTCCAAGCCTTTCATGATTGCTGGAGGATGTTGGGACTTCATGGTTTTTAGCTGTTTGACAAAGTAGAGCGAATCGTATTCTTTGCTTGTATTGTCGGGGTAAAAAGTTTTGGTGGTATCCAGCCCATCCCATAAGTAAATAGAACCATCGGTTTTGGTGATGATGACATCCATTTTGTTGTTCCGCTTTATGGTCTCAAACACATCAGTTAGCTGCTCATTATCGTACATCTTCATCCGCTGTTCGGCCACTTTTATCCACAACAAAAACTGTGTAGCCTCTTCCCTTTCCATCTTTTTCACAAAAAAGTTAGAATAGAAAACAGATGCAGCACCAATAAGCACAGCAACAACTAGCAGGAAAAACTTCCATCTTCTTTTCTTCTGATAGGTTTTCATTTGCATAGGGCAAATTACAATATCCGAACGGAAAAACCACAAAAAACATATCTTTGTAGCGCAATTGTCCCCGATAAGATAAGCCTCTTTACTTACAGGGGTTTAAACTACAACTAATCATAAAACATGAACAGAGAAGTCAGAGTGCGATTTGCCCCCAGCCCAACCGGTGGTTTACACCTAGGGGGAGTGAGAACGGCCCTTTTCAACTACCTATTTGCCCGCAAACACAAAGGTACTTTTGTGTTGCGTATTGAGGATACCGACCAGAGCAGATTTGTGCCCGGTGCAGAACAATATATCAACGAGTGTTTGGCCTGGTGTGGTCTCAGCCCCGACGAAAGCTCTGAACGGCCGGGAAATTTTGGCCCTTATCGGCAAAGTGAACGTAAGGCCAGTTATGCCCAATATGCCGAAGAACTGGTGGCCTGCGGATACGCCTATTATGCCTTTGACACGCCTGAAGAGCTAGCTGCCAAACGGGCAGAGCAACCTAATTTTCAATATGGGCAAAAAACCCGTATGCAGATGCGTAATTCGCTAACCCTTACCCAACAAGAACAAAGTGAGCTATTTGCACAAAAAGCCCCTTATGTTATCCGCATAAAAGTACCCAGCGACGAGCAAATAGGTTTTACCGACTTGATACGTGGACAGGTAAATTTTGATACCAACCTAGTAGATGACAAGGTGCTGCTTAAAGCCGACGGTATGCCTACCTACCATTTGGCTGTAGTGGTTGATGATAGAGCCATGCAAATATCACACGTGTTTAGAGGCGAAGAGTGGCTGCCCTCGGCACCAATTCACCTTTTGCTGTGGGAATACTTGGGCTGGAAAGATGAAATGCCTCAGTGGGCACATCTTCCGCTAATTCTTAAACCCGATGGCAATGGAAAATTGAGCAAAAGAGACGGCGACCGATTGGGTTTTCCGGTGTATGCAATGAACTGGAATGACCCAAAAAGCGGAGAACTTACTAAAGGTTTTAGAGAATTGGGCTTTTTGCCCGAGGCTTTCGTGAACCTTTTGGCCTTGTTGGGCTGGAACGACGGTACCGAACAAGAGATTTTTAGCCTAGACCAATTGTGTGAAACTTTTTCTTTAGAAAGAATTAGTAAAGCCGGTGCCAAATTTGATTACGAAAAAGCAAAATGGTTCAACCACGAATGGATAAAACAATATCCGGACATGCAATTGCTGCCAATGGTACAAGAAGAACTTGCCAAAGCAGGTATTAAGGCCGATGGCGATTTGTTACAGAAAAGTGTTGGGCTAGTTAAAGATCGTTGTCATTTTATCAGTGACTTCGTAGCGCAAACCGGCTATTTTTTCCAAGCACCCCAAACATTTGATACCAATAGTGTAAAAGCTAAATGGTCAGCCCAAAAAAGCGATTTTCTGCGTAAATATTCACAATCACTTGCCAATCAGGCTACAAATGCCCTATCTTTAGAAGAGCAATTTAAAACCATGGCCGAAAGCGAAGGGTTAAAGGCCGGAGAACTGATGCTGCCGCTAAGATTGATGTTGGTGGGTGGCAAATTTGGCCCCGGAATTTTTGATATAGCCAGTTTGTTGGGCATAGAAGAGCTCAAGAAACGTATTGATTTTGGCCTTACGTTATTAGAAAATGATTAGTTTACCATAACAAAAGAATTATGCAGTGGTTTGGCAAAGGAAGTGACCAAGTAGAAGACGGCAGGGGCCAGGGTGGAGGCCGCAAAATGGCTTTCGGTGGTGTTGCCGGTATTGTTGTTGTGCTCTTGGGTTTGTTCTTTAATCAGGACTTGAGCGGATTACTAAACCTATTACCTCAAGAGCAAATTGGCACCGAGCAAACCAAGGCTGTACCTGCCGATGATGAGCAAGCCAAATTTGTTTCGGGTGTATTAGAATCTACTGAGCAAGTTTGGGAGGCCGAGTTTGCACAAATGGGCGACACTTACCAAAAACCCAAGTTACGCTTGTTTGAGGGAGGCGTACAAACTGCTTGCGGAGGCGCCAGCTCGGCAGTTGGGCCCTTTTATTGCCCTGCCGACCAAAAAATATATATTGATTTGGGTTTTTACGACGAGTTGAAGAACCGATTTGGTGCTGCCGGTGATTTTGCTCAGGCCTATGTCATTGCCCATGAGGTTGGGCACCATGTACAAAACCTACTGGGCACATCGGCTAAAGTAGAGCGAGCCAGGCGGCAGCTTAGCGAAAAAGAGTACAACAAAATTTCTGTGATGCTAGAGCTACAGGCCGATTTTTATGCCGGGTTATGGGCACACCAAGCTCAAAAATTAAAAGATTTTAGGCTAGATCCGGGAGACCTCGAAGAAGCCCTAAGAGCTGCCAATGCTATTGGCGATGATGCCCTACAAAAACAAGCTACTGGTCAGGTAGTGCCCGACTCTTTTACCCATGGTAGCTCTGCCCAACGTGTGTATTGGTTTAAAAAAGGTTTCGATAGTGGCGATATTAGACAGGGCGATACCTTTGCTGCTCTGAAAGAATAATTGACTAACCAAAAATCCGCAAAAAGTGGTTTTCGAGGTGAAAACGCATGGCGTTGCGGAAAGCTTCGGGTGTGCCGTGCTCCAAAATCTCTACCAAGCCTTTGTGTGAAACAAAACTTGAACTGATGGGCTGTTTTTTAAGTATTGCACTATCGTGTACATAAGCAAAGATGGGGAGTAGTAATTTCTGAAATTTCTTCATGCTCTCGTTTCGAGTAATCTCGTACAACTTGCCATGAAAAGCCACTTCTTGCTCAATCGTAAACAAATGGTGCTGGGGATGAGGCGGCTCTTTAGCCACAATTTCTTTCAATTCTTTCAAATCGTTTAGCGTGATACGCCGAAACAGCAAATCGGCCATACCAATTTCTAACACCAAGCGAAGTTCAAAAAAATCTTTTAAAGTTTCTTTGGCTAATATCTGTGGGTGAAGATTTTTGCTCAAATTGCCAAAGATATCAGGACTGGTAATAACCGTGCCTTTTTTCTTCTTGGTTTCTACCAAGCCCATTAGGCGCAATCTGGTCAGTGCTTCGCGAATAACGGTTCGGCTTACTCCCAATTGCTCGGACAAATCGAGCTCTTTGGGTATAGAATCACCTATTTTAAGCTGCTTTTCTTTTAAAAGTGTGATTAGCCTATCTTCTACCTTATCTACTAAGCTGGTACTATCAACAGCCGAGAAGATGGCTTTTTCATTTTTCTTCATTATTTACTGTTTAGTTTTGTGGTTATTGGTTTAGATTTTGAATTACCAAAATTCTATATAGTTTTAAACTTAACGTAAAAGCACACACAAAATTACCTTTTTTATTACAAATAAAAGGATTTAACCCCCGTTTTATTATCTCTTTCACAAAGGTTGTAATCATTTTTTTACAAATTAATTTCGATGATGTCCACAATTGTTTAATTTAAACTAAAGTTGCATTTCTTAATTGAACTTGCTTCAGACTTTATCATCAAATAGCAAATTAGAATTATCAAATTTGTTTACTAACTTTAACGTTCAAAAACCCGAATATGTCAACACCTTACATCCCTTGTCTTGATTTAGATACTTATATCAACGGCAACGCACAACAACGTGAGCAATTTACCAAAGAGCTAGGTGATGCGTTTACCAACTCTGGCTTTGTCACCATTACTAACCACGGTCTAGGTCAAGAGTTGATAGACCAGCTCTATGAAAACGTAAAGGCTTTATTTGCGCTGCCGCTAGCGATAAAGAAAAAATACGAAAAACCCGAACTTGCCGGGCAAAGGGGCTATACCAGTATTGGCAAAGAAACCGCAAAAGGGGCTAAAATTGCCGATTTGAAAGAGTTTTGGCAAATAGGACAAACCGTAACCGATGGTGATCCGGTAGGCCAACAATACCCTGCCAACGAGCAGGTAGAAGAGTTGACCGAGTTTAATGCCGTAACTTTAAAGATATACCAAACACTTGAAGAGAAAGGGAAGCACCTTTTGAGGGCGATAGCAAGTTATTTGGGACTGCCGATAGATTATTTTGACCCACATGTCCACAATGGCAACTCTATACTAAGAGCAATTCACTATTTTGGCATTCAGGATCCCGATTCAATTGCTCCCGATGCGGTACGTGCCGGAGCACACGAAGATATTAACCTAATTACCCTATTGATGGGAGCTAGTGCCGATGGACTTGAGGTCTTAACTCGTAGTGGCGAGTGGCTACCAATAAAAGCACACTACAACGATTTGGTCATCAATGTAGGCGATATGTTGCAAAGATTAACTAACAATAAATTGCGCTCTACTACCCACCGGGTGGTTAACCCGCCGCGTGAACTGATGGGAGTGCCTCGCTATTCGGTACCGTTTTTCTTGCATCCACGTAGCGAAATGGATTTGACCTGCCTCGAATCATGTATTGATGCCGAACACCCCAAGTTGTATAGCGATATGACCGCCGGAGAGTACTTAGACGAACGCCTCCGAGAAATTGGTCTTAAGAAGATGTAGTTTTTATTTTTTCCCCAACCCTAGTTTTATATAAAGCAACACTTAATCCCTCTAATGAAATTTATACGCCCAGTACTTTTTTGTTCTGCAATAGCCCTTCTCACCCAAGCTTGTAGCAGTTCTAAATATGCCGCTACCGACAAAATTTATAAACAACAGGCCAAATCCTTCGCCAAAATTATCAGTGCTGTGCCTCCGCAACAACAACAGGTTGACTCGCTAAACCACGAACAATTTTTTGCAGGCACTACCAATATGAGCATGCGTAAGCCAAACTTTGTCATTATTCATCATACGGCACAAGATTCGCTAGCGCAAACTATCCGTACTTTTACCATTCCGCGAACCCAAACCAGCTCGCACTACGTAGTAAGCAGAGATGGGAAGGTGGTGCAAATGGTAAACGATTATTTACGGGCGCAACATGCTGGTTTGGGTAAATGGGGTAATGTTACCGATATGAACTCTTGCTCTATAGGCATAGAGATGGATAATAACGGCAAAACCGACCCTTGGACTGACGAACAAATCAATAGTTTGTGCGCCCTACTGGCCGGCCTCAAAAAGAAATACAGCATACCTACGGCCAATTTTATAGGCCATGCCGATTGGGCTCCGGGGCGCAAAAATGACCCCAAGAATTTCCCTTGGCGAACGCTAGCCGAACGTGGTTTTGGCTTGTGGTACGACGAGGTGTTGGAGGAGGTGCCCGAGAATTTCGATCCGGCAATGGCACTAAAAGTAATTGGATACAACACACAAAGACTCAATTACGCCATAGAAGCTTTTAAAATTCACTATATACAATTTGACACTAGCCACGAGCTAAGCGATTTCGACAAAAAAGTACTCTATAATATCTACAAAAAGAGTTTATAGAAATTTTTGTCCTTATCGGTAAAATTGCACAACAAGCTACTAGCATTTTGTTATAATATTTGCCTCGCTTCTTTGCTTTGCAACAGATTATAGCGTACATTTAACGCTTCATTTTTTAAGCCTTAATGTATTTGCGTAAATGTTAAAAGTTGATTCGAAGAAAGCTTGCAGCGTAGTATATTCCCTATGTCACCACCCCTACCTGGGCTATCTGATAGAGCCGCACATTGTTCAGCTTAACCCGCAGGGCGACTTCTCTTTGAGCTACCAAAGGCTTTTTTCGCTTACTGCCAAAGATTATGCAAAACATTTAACCGAGCTCGATTTCAAACTCATCAAACTATTGGATGAAACCGAGCAAGACTATATTATAAAACGCTATTTCAAGAAAACCATTCGGGCCAACGAGTTCTTTGAGAAGCATTTTAACAGCACTTTTTACGAGCAGGTGCGCCCCAAGTTAGACAAACACTTGGTTACTGTGCTTGAACTTCTGAAAAACGAGGGTCGGCTCTACCTAATGGGCAAAGATGGCTGGCCTGCCGAACAGAAAATAGAGCTGGCTACCGAGGCCATGACCGTGTTGTTTCATTTTAGGCGCAACGAAACCGAAACCCGCTATTTCCCCACCCTGAAATACCGTGGACTTCGGGTAGATTTTATGTTTAAAGATGCCAAGGTAATAAGCAACCTCCCGGCTTGGCTCCTCTTAGAGCATACCCTCTATTATTTTGAGCAAGAGGTAGATGGCAAAAAATTGATACCTTTTCTCAACAAGCGTTTCATCTCTATCCCCAAAACAGCAGAAGAAGCCTATTTTCATAAATTTATTGCTCCACTTATAGAACGGTATCACGTTTATGCCGAGGGTTTTGAGATAAAAGCCCTAAAAAGCGAACCTATCCCCACCCTAAAACTAATTTATGTAGAAAACGGGGTATCGCAAGCACAGCTATATTTTCGCTACAACGATTACGGCTTTAGTATGGGCGATGAAAACAAGGTGTCCGTTAAGATACAACGCCAAGGCGAGCAATACACTTTTTATCGCATAAAGCGCAATATAGCCTTTGAGCAAGAGAAATACAACACCTTGCTTGACATGGGCTTGCAAAGACAAAATCTGCTTTTCTACAATTTAGAACTACGCAACTATAGCGAGCAACACAATACTTCTTATGCTATTTTTGCTTGGCTCAACGAAAATGCCGACCGCTTGGCCGAACTGGGCTTTGTGGTTGAACAATCTAGCGATACTAAAAAATTTGTGCTCGGCAGCAGTCGTATCAATTTCGATATCAAAGACAACAACGATTGGTTTGATATTGAAGCCATTGTTTATTTTGGCGAACATGCAGTGCCATTTATTGCGCTAAAACAGCATATCCTTCACAAAAAAAGAGAGTATATTTTGCCCAATGGCGGAATTGCCATTATTCCCGAAACGTGGTTTACCCAATATGGCAGCCTATTTAAACTCTCTACCGACAGCAAACGCCTGCAATTACGCAAACACCATATTGGTTTGGTACATGATTTGGCCGAAGGGGGGATAGCACAGCTAAGTCTGGACAGAAAAATGCAAAAACTAAACGAGTTTGAGCAGATAGCCGATTTTGAGATGCCACAGCATTTTAACGGAGCATTGCGCCATTACCAAAAAGCAGGCTACAACTGGTTCAACTTTTTGCGTCAATACCAATTTGGGGGCTGCCTAGCCGATGATATGGGTTTAGGAAAAACCATACAGACCTTGGCTTTGTTGCAAAAAACCAAAGAAGAGCAGGACGAGCTGGGCCACAAAGCCACTTCGCTGATAGTGATGCCCACCTCGCTCATTTATAACTGGGCAAAAGAGGCCAAAAAATTCACTCCGCAGCTCAAAATATTGATACATACGGGTATCAACCGAGCAAAAGACCTCACTATTTTCAGTAGGTACGATCTGGTAATTACCACCTATGGCATTGTGCGGATAGATGTAGAGCACATGGAGCATTTTTATTTCAACTACATTATTCTTGATGAGAGCCAAAACATCAAAAACCCTTCATCAAAAGCGTTTAAGGCAGTTCGTCAGCTCAAATCAAAATATCGGTTGGCACTGAGCGGTACCCCAATAGAGAACTCGGTAAACGACCTGTGGTCGCAACTTACTTTTCTAAACCCCGGCATATTGGGCAGTCACCATTATTTCAACGAGGAGTTTGTGCAAGCCATAGAAAAACGCAAAGAAGAAGACAAATCAAAAAAGCTGCTGGCACTGATCAAACCCTTTGTATTGCGCCGCACCAAAGAGCAGGTAGCTGCCGAGCTACCCCCAAAAACCGAGCAGCTTATCTATTGCGACATGAGCGAGGAACAGGCCAAACGTTATGAAACAACCAAATCGGCCTATCGCAATGATTTGCTGATAAATGGAGAGCAAAACGCTTTGGCACAAAAACAAATACAACTATTGCAAGGATTGACCGCCCTGAGGCAGTTGGCCAATCATCCGGCTATGATTGACCCACATTATAATGCCGACTCGGGCAAGCTCGAAAACGTTTTGTACACCCTCGATAATGTATTGAAAGGCGGGCACAAGGTGCTGATATTTTCGCAATTTGTGCGGCACTTGGATTTGATGAAACGTGAGCTTGACAAAGCCCATATCAGCTATGCTTATTTGGACGGCAGCACACGCAACCGCGGCGATGTAGTTGCCGAGTTTCAGGAAAACGATACCTTAAAAGTATTCTTAATCTCTATTAAAGCCGGAGGTGTAGGCCTTAATCTTACCCAAGCCGATTACGTGTTTATTTTAGACCCTTGGTGGAACCCCGCTGTAGAGCAACAAGCCATAGACCGCACCCACCGTATAGGCCAAAAGAAAAAGGTTTTCATTTACAAATTTATATCGAAAGACACGGTAGAAGAGAAAATTTTGGCCCTGCAACAGCGCAAGCAACAACTAGCCAGCTCGCTCATCACCACCGAAGAAAGTTTCTTCAAATCCTTGAGTAAAGAAGACATCAAAGAGTTGTTAAGCTAAAGCATACCAGCAGCCCCTGTGTGGTTTGCTAGCCAAGGCACTAGCTTTAAAAGGCTTCAACCTCATCTATCTCTTTCATTAACTTATCTGTTTCTGTGAGTGCTACAATGATTTTCTGGTAATGCAAAATATCTTCAAAATCTAAAGTTCGGTCTTTGCGGTCTTTGAGCCATTTTTGTGCGGGTTGATAACCACCAATGTAAAATTCCCAAGCCACTTGCGGAACATTATCAAAATATTGGGTTTCGTTGATATATACTTTTCCGACCACCCCGGCTTTCAGCCACCCCTCCGGAGGAGGGGAATTTTCAAAACGTGGTTTGCTAACTATATTATCTCCGTCAACAGGATATTGGGTGATGTATTTTTCAACTATGGGGCTTTCTAGCAAATGAATTTGGCGTATTTCACCGCCTAACTCCACCAATTTCCAAAACGATTCTTGGTCTTTTGGATAAGGCACTCTCGGAAAATCTATTTTCAGAAACTCTTTGTATTTTTCTCGGTAGCTTGGTGAGTGCAAAACGGCATAAATGTAGTCTAAAACGTCTATAGGAGTAAAATTCCCCTCCGTTGGAGGGGTGTCCGCAGGACGGGGTGGTATAAAAGCGGGGTGGTCAAGAAGCATATCCATAACAGCCCCCATATTATTCATCACGTCAGCAACAGGAATGTGAATTACTGTAAGTCCCAATGACTCTAAAAAAGCATCTCTTGCGGCATCGTATTCTTGTTTGTTATCATGACTGCTTCCGTCTATTTCAACAACGACATTACAATTGGCACAATAAAAATCAACAATATAATTTCCAATAACATTTTGTCTATCAAAGTCTAACCCTTTAAACTGTTTATTTTTTACCTGATTCCAAAATAAGACTTCAGATAAGTTGCCGGCTTTTCTTAACTCTCTGGCTCTTTCCTTGAGTTTTGGGTTGTAGGGCAATGACATGTAGTTTTGGGTGTTTCGACCTCCCTGACTTGTAGGTGCTTCTTCAGTAGGTGGAATTGTACCACTCCGCCCTTCGGAGGAGGGTAATGTACCACCCCGGCTTTCAGCCACCCCTCCAGTGGAGGGGAATTTTTCAGCGATGAAGGTTAAACCTAATTTTTCTGCTATTTTCTCCACAATCTCCATATTAAAATTAGGAACTCGCTCCGCATCTGCTCCTAATGTAGGCTCGGGATAAAGGTAGAGAGGGAAGAAATTACCTGAGCCAAAACGACCTGCTGTTCCTGTTAAATTTGACTCAATTATGTACTTAGAAATAAAAATGTATCTCCAGTCAGAAACACATTGCCTGGATACAACTAAGCATAAATTACTTTTATTAATTACATGTTTAGAAACTGCTTCCCTTAATCTATCCACAATGTTTTTATCATTGTAAATATATTTGGTATCAAATGGTCTATAATCAATTTTTATTATTTTATCTATTTCAAACTCTCCGTTCCGTTTGACGTTTAACTGCCATTCAGAATTTTCATTAATATTATATTTTTTTAATAGTTCAGAATTATCAATTGCAATATTGTAAAAATCATTTATCCTTTTTGATAATGAATCTTTTAAAGAATCAATACTTAAAGAATCTCTGTGAGTTTGAATGCCTAAAGAATTTATCAAAAACAATTCAGCTACTGAGAAGCCTTCATCATAACTGCTTTTTGCACCGTAATCTTTTTGCACAAAAAAGAGTTCGGGTTCTTGTGGGTCAAGGCTTGCCCAAGCTATGCTTTTCACGGAATTTTCATTCAGAAAATCGTATTTATCTTCTCGTTTTCCGTAGAGGTCAAAGTGAAAAACTTGTGCTTTTTTATTTTTCATGTTGTTGCTCAAAAAGTTGTTTTTGTAATTCTATTTCACGTATCAATTCTTCCTCGCTTGGCAAATAGTGTATGTATTTGCTGGCAAAAAGCTGTTTATTTTCGTTCAATACAGAGTATTTAGCCACCACTTTGTCGGTTTCGGTGCAGAGCAAAAGGCCAATGGTAGGATTGTCATCAGCTTGTCGTTTAAGGTCGTCATACATACGCACATACATATCCAGTTGCCCAATGTCTTGGTGGGTAAGTTTGTCGGTTTTTAGTTCTACAATTACAAAGCATTTCAAGATGTAATTGTAAAAAACCAAATCGATATAAAAATCAGAATTTTCTGTACGGATGTGTTCTTGTCGGCTCACAAAAGCAAATCCTTTACCCAATTCCAAGATAAAAGCTTGTAGGTTGTCTATCAATGCTTTTTCTAATTCAGCTTCGGTATAGGCTTTACCTGCAGGAAGGTTCAAAAATTCTAAAACCATGGGATTTTTAATGAAATCTTCTGCCTGCAAGGCTTTTGTTCTTGTATGCATTTCGTCTTGCACCAATTGTTTATCGTCAGATGCCAACATTCTGTCGTAATACAAGGTAGAAATATTTCTATCCAATGTTCTAATAGACCAAGTTTGTGCTGCAGCTTCTTGCAAGTAATACATTCGAGCTTTTTCGTTGCTTACTTTAAAAACACGCTGAAAATGCGACCATGTCAATTGTGCGGACAGTGTTCGCACAATTTGAAAATCAGGGAAAAGCAGATGAAATTGACGAATTTCCCAAATGGTTCTTGGACTAAATCCTTTTCCAAATTCTGCGGTTAGTTCTTTTGAAATTGATTTAATCAATTCTTTTCCATATTCTGCTCTGTCTTTTCCATTTTGTTCTTCTAGCACTAGGCGTTCACCAATTTTCCAATAAGCTTCAACCATTGCCGAATTAATAGCAACATAAGCTTTTTGCCGAGCAGAGGCTAGAATGGATTTTATGTCGTGTAGGTAATTCATCGAGTTAGTTTTTCTTCTTTACAAAAATATTGATGCTTACGCCTTGCATAATATCAAACACATTTTGATCGATACTTCCATCGGGTGCGGTTTCTTTTTTCTTGGCATTTCCGTGCAAATCTATGGTGTAAATTTTATCAAAAGTTTTCATCAAATGCCAGCGCATTCCTCTAAACGTAGGGTTATCTAAATACCCATGAGGGTTGATGAATGCCAAAATTCCTTCACCATTTTTCTCTATTAGATGAGAGCTGAAACGGATAAATTTCACATAGTCATCATTAATCCACTTGGGATTTCGCTCTTTGAGTTTTTCTTTTCCGCCAGGTTCTTTTTTATAGTCTTCCATCAAGTTCATAATCCATTCGCCTTTGTTGGCAGATTCGCCACTATACGGCGGATTTCCGATGATACACATCACAGGCGTATCGCGTTTAATGCGATTGGCTTCGTTGGCTTCAGTGCTTAACCAATTGGCAAATAAAGTGCCTGTGTCGGGATGGCTTTCTTCTAAACTATTGGTCAGATACACCCTAAAACGTTGGTCGCTTGTGGGTTTGTAACCGGTTTCGGTTAATAGCAAATCCAATTGCAAATGCGCCATGGCATAACTTGCCATGAGCAACTCAAAACCATTGAGGCGTGGCAACAAATGATTTTCTACATAATTGCTCCAAATGCCTTGTTGTCCTTCAAATTTTTTGTGAATATGTTTTACTACTTCTGCCAAAAAAGTACCTGTTCCGGTTGCCGGGTCCAGAATTTGCACCTTATGCACTTCTTTTTCTACCTTTTTACCTTGAACATCTACTTTTATTTTGGTTTTGCTGGTATCGGCTAATCCTTGTGGCAAGTTGAATTCGGTTTTTAAAATATCGTCAACTGCACGAACAATGAAGTTAACAACAGGTTGCGGCGTGTACCAAACACCACGAGCCTTGCGCAATTTGGGGTCATATTCACTAAGGAAAGTTTCGTAAAAATGGATGATAGGGTTTTCCATTTTGGTTGCTTTTCCGTAGTTTTTTAAAATTTCCTCCACGTTGCAAGCCAAAAATATCTCTACCAAACTATCAACTATCCATTTGATGCGATCATCAATATCGGGACCGGCAATGTAGCCAAATAGTTTACGCAAAAACGGATTGGATTTTGGGATCAATTCAGCGGCTTCTTGTCGGCTAAAAGTGGGTAACGTAGGGTCGTGCAAACGAGCAGCAAACATGCCGTAAGCGATGGTTTGTGCATAAACATCTGCAAATGCTTTGGGAGTAATATCGTGAATAAGAATTTCACGAAAGGCATTCATTTGGTCTTTGAGGGTTGAGTTTTCGTGCTTGTTTTCATCGCTTGTCAATGCTTTTTCAATCACATCTGAAAGCAGGCGGGCTTTTCCAGCCATCATTTCTGCTAATTTTTTCGAACTTTTAATGGTTTGTCCAATATGTGTACAAAAATCTTGAATAAGTTTGGTAAACGTTGCAAAATTATTAGGCAAGGCAACGATGGTGTCGTTTTGCAGCTCGGCTAGGGCTATTTTGCTTACAAATTCGCCATCACGATACAAATGAAAGTCTAAATAATCGGTAAAAATTAAATTATTGAGCGATGCTTTATATCGGTCAAACTGTTCTTTATTGCCAGTTTTCTTGGCTCCTTCCAAGTCTTTATCGCCAATATCTTTGGCTTCAATAAATCCAACAGGAATATCTTTTTTGGTAAGAATATAATCGGGTGCTCCGCAAGATTGGCGTTTGGGTTCATTGGTTGCTCTGATGTCCGGAACTAAACTTTCTAACAATTGTTGCAAATCGCCACGGAAAGTATGCTCGGTTGCATTGCCTTGCTTGTAGCGTTGATTGATGTTGTTGATGTATTGCGCTATGGTCATTATTTGGTTTTCAATTCAAACTATACAAAGTTAATTTTTCTGTTGGTGCTTTTGTAGCCTGTAGCAATTTAGCCTCATCAATAATCAAAAACATTATGTCATACCCATAAATTTTGGGTATTTTAGCAGGCTATGAAAACACCCCACATCGCATTGGTAGTGCTGTTTAGCAGCTTTTACCAATTGTTATCGGCACAGGTATGGCCACCGGTGCAAAACCTTAAAACACAACAAGGGCAACTATCAGCCAGTAATTTTACTTTGGTCGGTAGGACACAACTCGACCCCAGCAACCAAAAATTTCTGGAACAAATAGTACCCATACAAGTAAAGGGAGCTAAAGCACGTATTCGCATCTCCTTAATTAAAGCCAACATAACAAGCCCGCAAGAGTATTACACCATCCGCATCAATGCAAAAGAGATACACTTGGCAGGCAAAAACCAACGTTCGCTTTTTTATGCGCTTCAAACCCTCAATCAGCTTAAAAAATCAGAAAAAGGGCTAGTGGTTTTTCCATATCTGCAAATTACCGATTATCCCGATGTGCCTATACGGGGTACTGTTGAAGGTTTTTACGGTACACCTTGGAGTTTTGAGGATCGGCTTAGTCAGTTGGATTTTTATGGCAAGTTAAAACTCAACACCTATATCTATGGACCAAAAGACGACCCCTACCACAGCTCGCCCCACTGGCGAGATGCTTACCCCGCAGACAAGGCCGAGGAGATTAAAAAACTCATCAGCAAAGCCGAAGAAAACAAGGTAAACTTTGTATGGGCCGTACACCCCGGCAAAGACATTCAATGGAACCACAGCGATAGCCTTAAATTGTTGCATAAATTTCAGCTGATGTACGACTTGGGGGTACGCTCCTTTGCAGTATTTTTTGACGACATTAGCGGTGAAGGCACCAAGCCACAAAAACAAGCCGACTTGATGAACTATTTGCACCATGCTTTTGTGCAAAAACACACCGACGTAGAACCATTAATTGTTTGCCCTACAGAGTACAACAAAAGTTGGGCAAATCCCAAACCGGGCACCTATTTAGATATTTTGGGCCAAGAACTTGAGCCTTCAATACAGGTAATGTGGACCGGCGATCGGGTCATCAGTGATATTGACCGCCAAGCTACCGAATGGATCAACAAACGTATCAAACGAAAAGCTTTTATCTGGTGGAATTTCCCAGTAAACGACTACGTGCGAGACCATTTATTGATGGGACCGGCCTACGGCAATGCCCTCGATATTAAAGATGAAATTTCGGGCTTTGTATCCAACCCCATGGAAAGAGCTGAGGCTTCGAAAATTGCTATTTTTGGTGTGGCCAACTATACTTGGAACATGGCTCACTACAATGCCACCGCCAGTTTTGAGCAAGCTTGCCAATATCTTGCCCCCAATGCTGCCAAAGCCCTACAACTTTTTGCCGAAAACAACAGCGACCTTGGCCCCAATGGGCACCGCTACCGTCGCAATGAAAGCGTGAAAATAAAAAGCCTTGTTGACTACGTAGCACAACACCTGCAAGAACCTGCCGCAGCAGACAGTTTGCTAAAGCTAAAACATTATTTTGAACAAGTAGCCGCTGCCCCTCAGCAAATTGAAAACAACTCGAACAACCCCCAATTGCTTAAAGAAATACAAGCTTGGCTAAACCAATTTGCACTGTTGGGTAAAGCGGGCAGCAGCCAACTACAGGCCTGGCACAACTGGCAACAACAAGATTTGGCCCAAAAATGGGAACACTACCTTAAAGTAAAAAAATACTTGGAAGAGATGAAGCGGATAGACGGGGACGAAAACCAAAATCCCTACCAACCCGGTGTAAAAACCGCTTCTTTGGTGTTGCAGCCCTTTGTGCAAAAGGCCTATACTTATTATGGCCAGAGAGCCGTATTAAATATCGATAGCAATACAAAGGCTACACCAGTTGCCGAGCAACTGCTCAGCAATATCGAGCAATTAAAAGCTCAGAAACTTATAGTGCAAGAAAAACAAATCAGTATAAGTCCTGTTTTTGAGCCCATACGTTTAGCTGCTGGCAATTACTTTGGGCTAAGCTGGTTAGACAATCGGGTGGCTACCCAACTCAAATATAACTTGTCCGAAACTAAATTGGGGCAATGGGCCGCAATAGAATACTCGAAAGATGGTAACACTTGGCAAGCCGCCGAAATTGTGCTCAAAGAAAATGCAAAAACGATACAATTACCTGCCGATTTAAAAGCACTACGACTGGTAAACCGTAGTGATAGCAGCCAAACTTTATTGTTGAAACAGTTTACCGTGTTGAGTAAAGAGAACAACAACAGTCGCGACCTTAAGCTTATTGAAGATCATGACCTCAACACTTTTGTGGCCATTCCTTCCGGAGAGCAAATAAGTATCAGCCCAACAAGCCAAAAAGGAATAGCCATACTGATGGATAACTCGACTCAGGAATTGCAAATTAAAAACGGAACGAAGATTATTTACCAAGGCCAATCAGCCTTTGTTTTATTAAACAAACAACAGCTAGATGTATCAAAACCAGTAGAAATTATCAATCTGGGTAAAGAAAAAATCAGAATTTTTGAAATCATCCCTCAATAAAAAAATCCTACCTAACTATGAGAAAACTAAGTTTAATTCTTGCGCTACTACTGGGCTATTTTACGGCTATAGGTCAAAAAATAAAGTTCAACGACAACTGGCTCTTTCGTGTAGATACTGCTAACGATTGGGACGAGCGCAACATCATGTCTAAAACCCCAAGACCCGTACAACTACCACACGATTGGAGTATTGAACTACCCTTTGACGAGGGTAGCCCAAGCGGCAACAGAGGAGCATCATTACGAGGTGGCCTAGGCATTTATGAGAAAGAGTTTATTTTGGATGCACAAGACCGAAAAAAGAGGATATTCGTCATTTTTGATGGGGTGTATATGAACAGTACGGTCAGCATCAACGGTCATACATTGGGCAATAGACCTTTTGGCTATCTCTCTTTTGAGTACGAGCTAAGTCCCTTTCTTAAATATGATGGGCAAAAAAACTACCTCAAAGTAAGAGTTGAAAACAAACAACCCAACTCTCGTTGGTATAGCGGAAGTGGTATTTACCGCAACGTATGGCTCGACAAAAGAGGCCGCAGCTACATCAAAAACTGGGGTACCTTTGTAAGTACTCCAGAGGTAAGCGCACAAAAAGCCACGGTAAAAGTAGAAACCAGCATATTTACCGAGCGTAGCTCGAAACCCAGCCTACTACGCAGCAAATTGTTGAGCCCCGAGGGCAAGCTGCTACAAAGCCTAGAAAGCCCACTACCCAAAATGCAGGGCGAACGCTTGGTACAGCAAACTTTTAGTGTACAACAACCTCAATTGTGGAGCGTTGAGCAGGCCCATTTGTACCGCATTGTATCAGAATTGGTGATAGACCAAGAAGTGGTGCACAGCTACCAGACCAATTTTGGTATCCGCTACTTTAATTTCGACCAACAAAAAGGCTTTTCGCTAAATGGCAAGCCAATGAAAATTATTGGTGCCTGTATGCACCATGATTTGGGAGCTTTGGGGGCTGCCGTAAACCGTAGTGCCATGAAACGTCAACTGCAAATCCTGAAAGGAATGGGCATAAACGGCATACGGACCTCACACAATCCGCCTGCCCCCGAATGGTTGGACCTTTGTGATGAAATGGGTTTCATTGTAATGGACGAAACTTTTGACGTGTGGACTTGGGATAAAGAATACACCCCCTACAACTATAGCCTGTATTTTAACGATTGGTACAAGCGTGATTTGCAAGACCACATTATCAGAGACAGGAACCACCCTTCGGTAATGATGTGGAGCATAGGCAACGAAATACCCGAACAAGATGGGGGCGGTGCCGATACCATTGGGCGCAGTATCACTCGCGAATTAGTGACCACTATCAAAGCGCTAGACCAAAGCCGCCCCGTAACCGTAGGCATGAACAGTGCTAACAACAACAATAACCTCTATCTTTCAGGCGTCTTGGATCTTATCGGGGTCAACTATCACCACCGTAATTGGAAAGACCTTGGTACCAAATTGTTCCCCGGCAACAAACCTTATATCCTCTCCGAAAACGTATCGGCATTGGCTACAAGAGGTATTTACAACATGCCTTCTGATAGCATTAGGCGCTGGGCCGGCTTTTCTAAAACCAACAACCCCGGTAATGCCGATTTTACAGCCTCGGCCTATGAAAATGTTTCGGCTCCTTGGGCATCAACCAATGAAGAGGCCTTAAAAATATTCTTGAAATACCCTTTCCTAAGCGGGATGTATCTATGGACCGGTTTCGACTATTTGGGCGAGCCTACACCCTACCCTTTCCCGGCTCGTAGCTCTTATTTTGGTATTGTGGATATGGCAGGTTTCCCTAAAGACTCGTACTACCTCTACAAAAGTATATTCACCAAAGAAGACGTGCTACATATTTTGCCTCATTGGAACTGGACCAAAGGCCAAAAAATAGACGTACACGTATATTTTAATAATGCCGACGAGGTAGAGCTACTGCTCAACGGTAAATCTTTAGGACGCAAAGCCAAACAGGGCGATGACCTTTTTGTGCGTTTTAACAACATCAGCTACCAAGCCGGTACACTTAAAGCACGTGCCCTAAAAAACGGCAAAGTAGTACGAGAACAACGTGTCAATACCGCTGGCGAGGCCTATCAGATAAAGGCCGAAGCCGAACGAAGCAGCATAAGCGCCGATGGCGAGGACTTGGCTTTTGTAAAACTCTCTATCCTCGACAAAAAAGGGAATTTGGTACCTTTGGCCAACAACACACTGCATTTCAACATTAAAGGCGCAGGCCGTATTGAAGCTTTGGACAACGGCTACCAAGCTGACCTCGAACCTTTTAGTAACAAGAAATATCGTAAAGCTTATAACGGCTTGGCCCTAGCTATAATACGCCCAGCCAAAGAAAAAGGTACGATAAACCTAGAAGTTAGCGCCGATGGATTAAAACCTTGCAGTATCCAAATAAAGGTCGAATAATTGGACTAGCCCCAGCGACTAAAACATTAAATCCTCTGGGGCTATTTTAAATAAAACTTGTTGAGCAATTGTAGCAGAAATGTCTTAAAAAGACAATAAAGCAGCATTTACCCAAAAGACTTACTAACTTGCGACGTTTTTTTTGAGCGAAATGAATGCACTGATAGACAAGTACAACATACCTGGACCACGTTACACTTCTTACCCAACCGTACCCTATTGGGATATCAACAGCTTCTCGACAGAGCAATGGCTAGCAAGCGTAATGCGTTCTTTTGAAGAAAGCAACGAGCAAGAAGGCATATCCATCTATATCCACCTGCCCTTTTGCGAAAAGCTTTGTACTTTTTGTGCCTGTCATAAACGCATTACCACCCGCCACTCGGTAGAAACTCCTTACCTAGATTCAGTATTGCAAGAGTGGAATCTCTATTTGGACGTTTTTAAACGTAGCCAGTCTAAATCCAAACCCAAACTAAAGGAATTGCATTTAGGCGGCGGTACACCCACCTTTTTCTCGCCCGAAAACTTGAGAACCTTGCTCGAAGGACTTTTTAGCACTGTTGAAATTGCCGACAAACCCGAATTTTCTTTCGAGGGGCATCCCAACAACACCAGTAAGGCTCATTTGCAAACCCTCTACGACCTCGGCTTTAGACGTGTTAGCTACGGTGTGCAAGACTATGACGCCAAAGTGCAAAAGGCTATCAACCGCATACAACCTTTTGAGCAAGTAAAACAAGTGAGCGAGTGGGCCAAAGCAATTGGTTATACCAGTATTTCGCACGATTTGGTTTTTGGCTTGCCCCACCAAACTTGGGAAAGCATGGAGAGCACCATACAAAAAACCCTAGCCCTCAAACCCGATCGCTTGGCTTTTTATTCTTATGCCCATGTACCTTGGATAAAAGGGGTTGGACAAAGAGGCTTTGATGAGAATGACCTGCCCAGCGGCGAAGAAAAAAGAAAACTCTACGAGAAAGGCAAAAGCCTCTTGCAAGAATTGGGCTATATAGAAGTAGGCATGGATCATTTCTCTTTGCCCGAGGATGATTTGTATCGCTCTTTGGCAGAAAAAAGACTGCACCGCAATTTTATGGGCTACACCTCTAGCAAAACCCAGCTGATGATTGGTTTGGGCATGAGCGCCATTTCTGACTCGTGGTACGGTTTTGCACAAAACGATAAAACGGTAGAATCTTACCAAAAACGTGTTGCCGAAGGGAAGATACCTACTTTTGGTGGGCACATACTCAATTCAGAAGATTTAATTGTGCGCCGACATATCCTTAACCTGATGTGCCAACTGGAAACCCAATTTGATACACAAAATCGTTTTGATGATTTGCCGCAAGTATTGCAACAACTTGAAGAAATGCAGCACGACGGTTTGGTAGAGATAAGCCCCAAGCACATCCAAATTACCGAAAAAGGTCGGGTGTTCTCTCGCAACGTAGCCATGGCTTTTGACCTGCGTATGAAACGCAGAATGCCCGAATCACGTATTTTTTCGATGACGGTATAGCCCTTCTTGGCTTACTCCAATTCCTGCTTATTTGTACTCGCTAGTAGCGTAGAAATCAATATCCGGATAATCACGTTTGGTCATATCCAGCATAAAATCATTGTCTGACAAGAAAACCGGATTACCCTCTTTATCCGTACCAATATGTTGCTGTTTGCGTTTTACAAACTCGTCTAGCTTTTTGGGGTCGACAGAGCTGGCCCACCGCGAACGGGTATAGGTTAGGGTGCGGAAACGGCATTTTGCTCCATACTCGTGTTCAAGCCTAAAATTTATCACCTCAAACTGCAACTCGCCCACGGCGCCAATTACTTTTCTGTTTCCGGGCTGCATCACAAACAACTGGGCTACGCCTTCATCGGTCAGTTGCTCTATTCCTTTTTCGAGCTGTTTGGTACGCATGGGATCCATGTTTTCTACCTCCTTAAAAATAGCAGGTGAGAAGCTCGGAATTCCTTTGAAGTGTAGTTTTTCTCCTTCGGTTAGGGTATCACCAATCTTAAAGTTACCACTGTCATACAAGCCTACCACATCGCCGGGCCAAGCCTCCTCTACCAAACTCTTTTCGTTGGCCATAAAATCCATCGGATTGGCAAATTTCATTTTCTTGTCTTGGCGGGTATGGTAGTAAAACTTATTGCGCTCAAACTTACCCGAGCATATTCGCAAAAAGGCTATCCTATCGCGATGCTTGGGGTCTAAATTAGCATGTATTTTAAACACAAAACCACTGAAGTTTTTTTCGCCCACTAGTACGTCACGCTCTTCGGCCTCACGATGTTTTGGGCTGGGGGCAATGTCAATAAAAGTATCCAACAATTCTTTGATACCAAAGTTGTTGATGGCTGAGCCAAAAAACACCGGAGCTACCAAACCATCTTTATATAAAGCTACGTCCAAATCACCATAAACTCCGTTGGCCAATTCGGTTTCATCCTTCAGGGTCTGTACCTCTTGCTCGGTAAGGTAATCAAGCAGGGCCGTATCACTCAGGTTGTTAACTTTCACCACCGAGTCGGTTACTTTTGATTTGTCGGAATGGAAAAGATTGAGTTGCTGATGGTAAATACTATACACCCCTTTAAACGTATGTCCTTGACCAATAGGCCAACTTTGTGGGCACAGACTGATATTCAACTTATTCTCTATCTCATCCAACAGGTCAAAAGGTTCTTTACCTTCACGATCCATTTTATTGATAAAGATGATAACCGGAGTGTTACGCAAACGGCAAACCGACATAAGCTTTTCGGTTTGTTCCTCAACACCTTTCACACAATCAACCACTAAAATTACACTATCCACTGCCGAAAGCGTACGGTAGGTGTCTTCGGCAAAATCTTTGTGCCCGGGTGTATCTAAAATATTGATGCGTTTGTTGGCATACTCAAAACCCATAACCGAGGTAGCCACCGAAATACCACGCTGACGCTCTATCTCCATAAAATCAGAGGTATTGCTTTGGTTGGCTTTGTTACGTTTTACTGCTCCGGCCGTATTGATGGCTCCACCAAATAGCAAAAACTTCTCAGTTAGGGTGGTTTTTCCGGCATCGGGGTGGCTGATAATGGCAAAAGTTTTACGTCTTTCTATCTCGGGATTTAGCATCATAAATTTTATTTGAAGGCAAAAAGGCGGCACAACTCATTGAGCCATACTATGCGTTTGCCAATTGGGCTGCAAAGTTACTGAATAGAAATGAAAATTTTAGGCTTTGCTGCAAACAAAGACAAGTACTGCGCCCGCTTGTAAACCAAGTATTTATTGCATTTTTTGCTTTGTTTTAGCCAAACAATCTACTAGCATTTCTAAAGCACGATCAATGGTGCTAATTTTAGTTCGGAAAGCTAAAATGGCTATCCGAATTACAAATTTACCATTGAGGGTAGTAGAGCTGAAGAAAACTCGCCCGTCTTCATGAATATGTTGAACCAGCAAACGGTTAAAACCGTTTTCATCTCGAGCGTAGGGATACCAGAAATAGCTCACCGACAAATCGGGCTCGGGGCCTAAACAAAACCCTAGTTCCATTAGTTTTGCACGAAAATAACGAAGCAACAAGAGTTTTTCCTCTAAATTGGCAACAAAAGGAGCTAGACCATGCAATTGCAAGGGTAGCCATAAGCGCAAGCCCCTAAAATGCTTAGTAAGCTCGGGCGATACATTAGCCGGGTCATGGTTCATATCATCGTGCAGTGTATCTTGCATATAATTGGCGGCATAGCGATTAGACTTCAATATACTCTGTGCGTCTTTTACCAATACGGCTCCCAAACCATATGGCAAGAACATACCTTTGTGCGGATCTACCACTAGAGAATCTGCCCGTTCAATACCTTGCATTAGTACTGCTTTTGAGGTAAGTATGAAAAACCCTCCATAGGCTGCATCCACATGTAGCCATAATCCTTGTTGCTCTGCAATATCGGCTATTGCTGACAAGGGATCTATGGCTCCTACATCTGTAGTGCCAGCAGAGGCCACAATTAAATAAGGGAAAAGGCCTTTCTGTTTATCGGCTAGCACCATTTTCTCTAAATCTTGAGCCTTCATTCGGTAGTGTTCATCCAACGGTACATAACGTAGCACAACATCCTCTAAACCTATAATTCGAAGTGATTTGTGGATACAATGATGAGCTTGTGCACTTAGATAAATTACACTTTTGGTGATTTTCTCATTTTTCACCCCGTACTTGTCCCTTGCGGCTGTGAGCGCAATAAGGTTAGCAATGGAACCTCCGGAGGCCAAATTGCCTAAGGCTGAAGTCGGAAAACCAAAAATTTTCTTTAACCAGTCAATTACAGCATTTTCTATTGCCACACCTCCGGGCGAAGCATGAGCTACCCCCACATACTCATTGCTAATTGCCGCCAGAAAATCGGCCAATGCAGAGGCATAGATAGCACCTCCGGGTATAAAACCCAAGTGACCGCCAGAGGCTGTGCGGATGCCCAAATTAATCACCTGTTTTTCGTAACGTGTTAATATTTCTGCTATACTTTTCGACTGTCCATCAATTTGCAAGGCAGCAATATCAGGTGTACCCTCGGTATATGCAGGGGCAACAGCCAAACCGTCTATAAATTGGTTACTAAAAGCACTTAGTTTTTCAAGCAATAGCTCTCGCTCTGGCAGACCAATCTCTAGTGCTGCACTAGCATCAGCCAAAGCCAACAAAGATTTCCTTAAAATAGCAGGATTATTATCTTCAGAATTCAAAATGCACATGTCATTTACTTTTAGGACAATATAGACAAAAATTATTTTCTGATAAAAAAAGAATTCTTTGTCTTATTAATATTACATTTTTGGCGGTGAAAACTATCAGATGTTTAGCTTTGAGTAGGGCTTATCCAAACAAACAGCATAAAGAAATCGCCCTAAGAAGCTGGTAAACATACCTCTTAGGGCGATTAATAGGACAAAGCCCTTTTATTGTTAAAACTTATAGCTAAGTGTAGTTAAGAACTGACGTGGAGCGATAGGGTTTACGCTATAATTTTCATGTACGAAATAGTTGAGTGCATTGGTTATATTAGAAACTTTGGCTAATAGTGTAATGTGACGCCAAGTATAACCGGCCGAAACATCTACAGTGGTAAAAGCCGTAAGAGGTATCAACCGTATGGTGCTTGCTGCCTTGTTATCGTTCCACCCTCCGTTGCGTTTTCCGGTATAAAATGCAGAGGCTCCCATTTTCAAACCTTTCACAGCTCCTTTTTGTACCGTATAAAATAAGGTAGCATTAGCTGTGTTGGCAGTAGTGCCCACCAAACGTACGCCTTCTATCATACCAGCAGTAACTACTGTTTTGGTATGTGATGGGTTGCTAGGCGTAGGGTCTGGTACGACATGGCTGGTTATGGGAGCTGTTTTGGTATAACGCATATAGTTATAGCTATAACCGACCAAAAAGTTCAATCCGGGTAATACACTTGCATTTACATCCACCTCAACACCATCACTGGTGGTTTGCCCATTTAGTTGTTTGATACTGCTGTTGCTGTTCACTTGTCCGTTGGCATCAAACTCTGCCATTTGGGCAATATTATTGTTAATGATTTTATAGTAACTGATATTCGCCGATAAGCGTCCGGCTAAAAAATCATTTTTAAGCCCTAACTCATATTGATCTACAATTGAAGGGGGTAGAGCCTGTAGAAAAATATCCGTCCCGGTATTAGCAATAAAATTATTGGCATAGCTCAAATAGATTGAACTGCTGGTCAATGGTTGGTAAACCAAACCGAGTTTAGGTGAGTAAGCATCAGTCCATTTGCTGGGGCTACTACTTACCTGTCCGTTGGCAAGTGTAGTTTTGTGTACAACTGCATTTTTTTGGTTAGTATATCGTAAACCGGCCAATAGTTTAAGTTTGGGATGAAGCTCAATTAAGTCTTGAATAAATGTCCCATGACGATATACAGGTGTGGTGGTTTTACTTATGGCTACTGCCTCAGGCATGATACCACTACCCAGATAGGTGCTGGGGTCAAACACGTTAACGTTGCCATAGTTGAACGAAGAAACCAATTGCCCGTTGGTATTACGGTAGTTATAAGACAAACTGGCCACGTCAGATTGATCAGCATCTAAGCCAATTAGTAGCGTATGCTTTATTTTTCCGGTTTTTAGCTTTCCACTGATGTTAATCTGTTGGTTATAAGTATATTCATCGCTATTAATACGGTTCACATTTCTGGCCGATATGCCTTGGGTATTAGCCTGTATCCGTTCTGCACCAAAGTAATTGCGCAGATAACTTTGGTAAGAGGCAATTGCATTTATTTTCCAATTGCTACTCAATTGGTTGCTGTAGTTAATTTGTGCACTAGCAGTATTGGTATGGTTAAAAGCCCAAGGTGTATTCAAAAACTTTTCTCTACCAAAATCTACAATTTGATTATTTACAGAGCCCAGCCCAAAATCTGGAGTATAATTGCTTTTTAGGTAATCACCCTGAACTAATAGCTCAGATTTGTCATTAATTTTGTAGAGTAATGAAGGATTGATGTACAATCTTTTGGAGCTAACGTTGTCTCGGAAACTATTGGCAGTTTCTCCGGTGCCAATTATACGAAACGCAATTTTTTTGCTAAGGGGTCCATAGAAATCAAAACCGGGTTTATACTCATCATAGCTGCCAAATCGTAAAGAAACTTCGCCGCCTTGTTCGAACTTGGGCTTTTTGGTAATCATGTTCACTACTGCACCTCCCGTAACACCTCCGTATAAAAGTGCAGCACTACCTTTCAATACTTCTACCGACTCGAGCGTACTGGCTTCGGGGCTACCGCCTATACTTGTTCGGGCTCCATTTTTAAAAACGTTGTTGGCTCCTAAGCTATAACCTCTGGCATAAAAATTCTCGCCAGCTGAGCCTCTGTTGGCCCCCAAGGCTACCCCATTAATATTTTTCATCACATCACCCAAACGTTGGGCTTGTTGATCTTGTATTACCTCGCTAGAGATAACCTGTACGGCCTGAGGCAGATCTCTAGCCGGAATATCAACCTTGCCCAAATGTGCAGCTTTACGATTGATAGACTTGTAGGCCGTAATTGCCACTTCCTTTAACTGTGCTGTCGATTCGGCTATCACAATATTATGCCAATCGTTTTGCCCTGCATTAATCTGCCCCACTTTCTCAATTGCTTTTATGCCTACTCCGGACACACGGATAGTGTGTGTACCAACAGGCACTCCGTTGATGACAAAATTCCCGTTCTCATCACTCTGTACAGCCAGACTGCTGTGCTTAATTTTAACGGTAATAGCAGCTACTGCTTTGCCGTCATTACTGACGATTCGGCCTTTTAGTTGAGCAGTCGTTTCTTGTGCTAAAGCAGAAAAAACACCAAAAAGACCAATAAAAAAGATTTGGATTGCATGTATTAGATGATTTCGCATTTTTATTTAGATTAATTCTTAACTGCCCGCAAAAGTAGGTCAGCAGAATGTCATCCGCAAATCTTTTTTAAAATAAGTCTAAATAAAGTATTAAGTGTGGGGTTCTACAACCTTACAGGCTAATGTTTCAAGCACAAACCAATATAGCCGCATTCTACAGTGCTTAGTTTTATAAAAATACAAACGCAATAAATTTTTCTTTGGGTACTCTCAGCTAAGCCCCCCTACATCGTAGAACTATTTATTTTTAGCCCTTTTATACGGTATTTGCATAAAAAGGCCGATACAAGGGCTACAGTATATTTCTTATTCAGTTGGGACTTCGTCAAAATTCACCATCCAATTGATGCCAAATTTATCGGTAAACATCCCGAAATATGCACCCCAAAATGTATTTTCCATGGGCATACTTACCTGCCCACCTACAGAAAGCGCATTAAATAATTGGTCGGCTTCTTCCCTGCTTTCAGCATTGATTGAAATAGCGTAATTATTCCCTTGTTTGAAAGCTGTAACCCCTTCGCCAAGCGTATCGCTCCCCATTAAACAAGTTTCTTTACTAATGGGTAAAGTAACATGCATAATTTTGTTCGCATCTTCTGCCGATAAGGGGGCTTGGTTTGCTGTTGGGGGTATCTCTCCGAAAGTACCTAGGTAGGGAAACTCTCCGCCAAATACAGATTTATAAAAATCAAATGCTGCTCTGCAATTACCGTTAAAGGTTAAATAAACATTTACTATTGCCATTTTAATTTTGTTTTGATTATGATTCAGCTAATTCTTTTATTATTTCCAATGCTTTTGGAAATGTGGTATTCAAGGTTACTTCCCAAGGGTCTAAGGTATCTACTTTAGCAGTAAGAATTACTGCATTTTTATGCTGTACAAGTTGATAAGTCTCTAAATAGTGTTGATTGTCGTTTTTTTCTTTGAAAAAAGTAATTTCACCATTCATGAGTATTCCAACATGTTCAAATGCTACAAATTCTATTGGTTTAAGTGAAACTATTTTACTCAACATACCGTCTCCTCCTGGGGCTAAAAATCTTATTTCATTTCCTTCAGAGAATGAACTAGTCTCGTAATAACAACCTTTTGTGAAGGGTTCTGTCCACTTGGTATATGTATCACTCCAAAGTACATTCCATATTTTTTCGGGCTTTGCCTTAATTTCAACACTAAATGCTAGCGTTTTCATATTCAATAAATCACCTGTGTTGATCAATCAATATTTCGTTTCCATCGGGGTCGGTAAGGGTAATGTACTCTGGCCCTTGCGTGTTGGGGTCTGCTACTTTAGATAAAGATACGCCAGCTCTTTTCAAGGCTTCCTGAATGTGCCTTACATCATCAAATTCATCAATATTTTGTGCGTTACTGTCCCATCCGGGGTTAAATGTCAGGATATTTTTATCAAACATTCCTTGAAACAAACCAATTACAGCGTTTTCGTTTTTTAATACTATCCAATTTTGGTCAATATCTCCACCTTTATAGGTAAATCCTAATTTTTCATAAAACTCTTTAGATTTATGAATGTCTTTCACTGCAAGACTGATTGAAAATGCACCCAGTTTCATTGTATTTATTTTTCTAAAATGTGTTTTAAATTTGTTAAACCAATCTGCAGGTCATTGCCAATCATTTGCTCAAAATCCATAAATAACAGCATCAAATTCATCGGATAATTCATGTGCCCGTTAAAACCCCATTTAACTTGGGTTTGATTCTCATTTAGGTCTTTTGTACTCATAAAAACCTGCTCTGTAGACTCAAAAGGTTTAATAAAACGAAGTTCACAATCTATCCTTTCGCCTTCAATTATTTTTTTAATTTCCTGTTCGCCCCACCCTACCTCTTCGTGGTTACTTTCCCAGTGCGAGATAAAACCAATCGTTCCGTCAGTACCTCGATAGGTTTTTTTCATGTTCGGGTCAATATTGTTCCATTTACTGTAATGGTCTTGGTTTTTAAGATGCTTTAGGTAAGCAAAAACTTCTGCTTTAGGCTTATTGATTACAATTTCTCGCTCAACAGTATAATCTTTTTTGACGAAGAATGCTACTAGTAGGGCAATAGCGATAACGCCACCTAATGCAATGAATAACTTTTTTAGAATTTTCATATTTCTTGGTAATTATTTTAAATTTTAGAAAAAGCTGCCTTACTATTTACTTATTTCTTTAGTGAAAATCATGTATATGATTAGTCTTTAAACTATCCGAATTGTTTCTAAAATTAAGTGTTAAAATTCACAATATCAATAAGCTCAAGTTTTCAACAAGCAATTTATTTTTTGCTTTTGTTGGATTTCTTTTTCTTGGGTAGGCTAATTGGCAACTCGGGTAAGGTAACCCTCACCAAGCCACTCAGCCAATCGCTATCTTCAATTTGCTCTGCTATCAAAAAACTGGGTTTCGCACCTTGGTAGGCCGGTGCTTCAAGCACATTACCAATATAAGCACGCCCTGCAACACTAGGCTTTATATACAGTTTGTTATCACAAATAAGGGCAAACACCTTCCCGTCGGCATAAAGGGTGTACTCTCCAAACATTTTCTTTGTCGTTATTTCGCCGGCATTACGAATTTGCTCCACAACAAAGTCAACAAAATTTTGATCAGATGCCATGTTTTCACCTGTTTAAACCAATTCGTACTAAAACATCAATTACCATTTACGGCGGCATAAGTCCAGTTTTTCAGAAAATCAAGTACCAACTTGGGACTGTGTCCATTGCCACTCTCGAGATAGGCCGAGTTTTGCAGATGAATAACTTCTCCATTACCATCGAGCACCACAAATACCGGAAAGCCAAAACGCCCCGGGTTTTTAAGTCGTTTCATCACGGCCTCGTTTTTGTTTTCGGGGCTGTAGTTTACCAACACCACCTCATAGTGTTGGTTCAGGTAGTTGCTCAGGTTTTTATCTTGTGCTATCAAATCATGGAAACGAATGCACCAAACACACCAATTGCCGCCCACTTGTACAAAAACATGCTTAGCATTTTTTTTAGCTTTGGCTACGGCAGCATCCAGCTCGGCCTGGGCATTGGCCTTGGGATTATAAATCTTAACGGTTTCTTGTGCACTCAACACAAAACCGCATAACACCAATAGAACTAGTAGGCTTAATTTTTTCATGATTGTTTTTTTTGATTTACACAAATCTAATACAAAAACAGCATAGTTGTAAGTTGCTATTTAGCCCTTTGATCATAGCTCTAAAATATTTTTTTTCAACATTTTGTATTTTTTACATATCTTTGCCAAGCAAAAACAGAAAAGAGGGGGCTAATTGTCCCCTCTTTTTATTTAGCTGAAAGAATTGCTATGCAGATAGAAAATAGAGTACGCGAGCTGGTAGAAGAAAAAATAGCAGATCGTCCGGATTTGTTCTTGGTAGATGTAAAGATGAAAGCCAATAGAACCTTGCTCATTCATGTAGATGGCGACCAAGGTATTGGCATACAAGATTGTGCAGACATCAGTAGGCACGTGGGTTTTCATTTAGAAGAAGAGAACGCCCTAGATAGTGCCTACCAATTAGAGGTTTCTTCGCCCGGTATTGGTGAAGCCCTAAAACTACATCGGCAATATGCCAAAAACATTGGCCGCAATTTGGCCATTAAGCTAACCAACGGACAACAAAAAGAAGGTATTTTGCTCTCGCTCAACGAAAACGAGCTCTGCATTGAAGAAAAAATAAAAGAAAAAGGAAAAAAAGCTCAATTGGTAGAAAGCCAAATAGCTTTTTCGGATATAACAGAAACAAAGGTTTTAATTTCGTTTAAGTAAAAATGAACAACATCAATTTAATCGATTCTTTTCAGGAGTTTAAAGACTTCAAAAATATCGACCGCCCAACGGTTATCAGTGTGTTGGAAGAAGTTTTTCGTAGTATGTTACGAAGAAAATACGGCACCGATGAGAATTGTGACGTTATCGTAAACCCCGACAACGGAGATTTGGAGATTTGGAGAACCCGAAAGGTAATGGAAGACGGTTTCTCGGAAGACGACGATCTGGAAATAGAACTGGCCGAGGCAAAACAATACGACGCCGATATTGAAGTAGGTGATGACTATATTGAACAAATTACCTTAGAAAGCTTTGGTCGTCGTGCTATTTTAGCTGCCCGCCAAACCTTGGTGTCAAAAATTCTTGAACTCGAAAAAGACGAGATATTTAAAAAATATAAAGATCGTGTTGGCGAGATAGTAACCGGAGAGGTCTATCAGGTATGGAAAAAAGAAACCTTGGTGCTTGATGATGAAGGCAACGAGCTAATTATGCCTAAAACCGAGCAAATACCTGCCGATTATTACAAAAAAGGCGATTCTATACGTGCTGTAATAGCTAAGGTAGAGATGATCAACGCCAGCCCCAAAATTATTATCTCCAGAACGGCTCCCGAGTTTTTGCAACGTTTGTTTGAGTTGGAAGTACCCGAGATTTTTGATGGACTTATCACCATCAAGAAAATTGTTCGCGAACCCGGCGAGCGGGCTAAAGTAGCCGTAGAGTCTTACGACGACCGTATTGACCCGGTAGGTGCTTGCGTAGGGATGAAAGGCTCACGCATACACGGTATAGTGAGAGAGTTGCGCAATGAGAATATTGACGTAATTAACTTTACCAATAACATTTCATTGTACATACAACGTGCTCTAAGCCCTGCAAAAATTACCTCTATTAAACTAGACGACGACAGCAAACGGGCAGCCGTATATTTAAAACCCGACCAAGTTTCTTTGGCCATTGGGCGTGGCGGACACAATATTAAACTAGCAGGCAAACTAACTGGTTACGAAATAGATGTTTATCGCGAATCTACCGATGAGGATGAAGATGTTGATTTGGACGAATTTGCAGACGAAATAGACAGCTGGATCATCGACGAGCTAAAAGCCATTGGTCTTGACACCGCAAAATCAGTATTGGCACTTTCGGTTGATGAACTGGTAAAACGTACCGATTTGGAAGAAGAAACGATTAAAGAAGTGATTTCTATCCTAAAATCAGAGTTTGAATAAGTATTTGCTTACTTGAATAAATAAGAATAAACGTTACTTTTGTAGTATTAAAGAAAAGGATAATAAATGTCAGACGACAAAACCATAGTCATCTTAAAAGCGGCCAAAGAGCTTAATATCGGAATTGGCACCATTGTAGAGTTCCTCAACAAGAAGGGCTTTACCGTGGACAGTAAGCCCAATACGAAGCTAAGCGGAGAAATGTACAACGTACTCTTGTCAGAGTTTCAAGGCGACAAGATCGTAAAAGAGGAAGCCAATCAAATTGCTATTGGTAAAATTCGTCGTGACGAAACAGAAGTAACCGAAAAACCAGCTGAGATTCACCCCAAAGCGCAAAAATTCGAGAACGAAGAGATTTTAATCAAAAACGTTCAGAACCACGCTAGTCCAGCACCGGTAGAGCAGCCGAAGGCCGAAGTAGAGGAGCCAAAAAGTCCCGAGCCTAGCCCTGTCAAAACCGAGGAGGAACCTAGTGCTGTTACCGGAGTGAAAATTGTAGGCAAAATAGACCTTTCAGAGCTGGGACCAAAAGGTCGCCATAGCAAGAAAGAAGAAAAAGCTGAACCCAAAGCAGAAAAAGCCAAAGAGGAAAAACCTACTGCACCTGCACCAGCTACCCCTACTGCACCTAAAGAAAAGCCAGCAGTAGCTGAGCCCAAAGCAGAACAGCCCGCTACACCTGCAGTAAGTGCTGCCGAGCCTGCTGCTCCGGCCAAACCACAGCAGCCCGTAGCCGCTGACAAAGCTCCGGAAAGCAAAGAAGAAAATGCACAGGACGAGGTGATTAAAGCCCGCAGCATTAAACTTACGGGTCCTAATATTATTGGTAAAATAGAATTGCCTGTCGAGCGCAAAAGCCAACCTGTAGCTTCATCTAGCGATAGCGAAGCTGCCAGACGTAAGCGTAAACGCAAAAAAACCGGACCCGGACAAGCTGGTACCGAGGGCCAACAAGCTGGCGCAAATGCCTCACGTCATGACCAGCGATCTGGCGATAGGCAGCACCATGGCAAGGGGCAGCACCATAAAGGCGGTAAGCACCAAGCTGTAGCCAAAGAAGAACCTTCTGAAAAAGAAATACAAGACCAAATTAAAGCTACACTAGCTCGGTTAAGTGGAGCCGGTAAATCGGGTAAATTTGCCCAAAGAGCCAAGCTTCGCCGACAAAAAAGAGATGATGTAGCACACTCTGCCGAAGAAGCAGCTTTAGAAGAAGAACTACAATCAAAAATACTGAAGGTAACCGAGTTTGTTACCGCCAACGAACTGGCCAACATGATGGACGTACCCGTAACCAAGGTAATTGGCACTTGTATGAGTTTGGGCATGTTTGTATCTATCAACCAACGTTTGGATGCCGAAACGCTGTCTATCGTAGCTGATGAATTTGGCTTTGAAGTGCAGTTTGTTAAACCCGATGAGGAGGAAGAATTAAACCTCGAAGAAGAAGATCTTGAAGAAGACTTGCTACCAAGAGTTCCGGTTGTAACCATTATGGGGCACGTGGATCATGGTAAGACTTCTTTGCTCGACTATATCCGTAAAGCCAACGTTGTGGCCGGAGAGGCGGGCGGTATTACCCAACATATTGGGGCCTACAAGGTTACCACCAACTCGGGTAAAGAAATTACTTTCTTGGATACCCCCGGTCACGAAGCCTTTACCGCCATGCGTGCTAGGGGTGCAAAGGTGGCTGATATTGCCATTATTGTTATTGCTGCCGACGATGCGGTAATGCCACAAACCAAAGAGGCCATTAACCACGCCCAAGCGGCCAATGTACCTATTGTGTTTGCCTTTACCAAGGTGGACAAGCCTTCGGCCAACTCCGACCGTGTGCGAGAGCAACTTTCGGTAATGAACATTTTGGTTGAAGACTGGGGAGGTAAATACCAATCGCAAGAAATATCGAGCAAAAGCGGTCTAAACGTTGATTTGCTCTTGGATAAAGTGCTTTTAGAGGCCGAAATGCTCGACCTCAAAGCCAATCCTAACAAACGTGCAACCGGAACGGTGATAGAAGCAACCTTAGACAAAGGCCGGGGTATTGTTACCACCGTATTGGTACAGGGCGGTACCCTCAAAGTGGGCGACCCCATTTTGGCCGGAAGCTACAGCGGCAAGGTAAAAGCTCTTTTCAATGAAAGGGGAGCCAAAGTGCAACAAGCAGGCCCGTCGGTACCGGTACAGGTATTGGGTATGCAAGGTGCACCTACAGCAGGCGATCGTTTCAACGTACTTGCCAGCGAAGCCGAAGCCAGAGATATTGCCAACAAGCGAATGCAATTGCTTCGTGAGCAAGGTTTGCGTACACAAAAGCACATTACCTTGGACGAGATTGGCCGTCGTTTGGCCATTGGCAATTTCAAAGAGCTCAACATCATTATCAAAGGTGACGTGGATGGCTCAATCGAAGCTTTGGCCGATTCATTGCTAAAACTTTCAACTGCCGAAATACAGATCAACATCATCAGCAAAGCAGTGGGACAAATCTCCGAATCGGATGTATTGTTGGCCTCAGCCTCGGATGCCATTATCTTGGGCTTCCAGGTAAGACCATCAGCCGGTGCTCGTAAACTGGCCGAGCAAGAGCAAATTGATATTCGCTTGTACTCGATTATTTACGATGCCATCAACGAGATTAAAACTGCTATGGAAGGCATGTTGGCACCAGAGTTTGAAGAGAAGATTGTGGCCAATGTCGAAATCCGCGAAACCTTTAAAATATCTAAAGTGGGCACAATTGCCGGGTGTATGGTACTCGACGGAAAAATTAGCCGCAACAGTAAAATACGTATCATTCGTGAGGGTGTGGTTATCTATACTGGCGAGCTGGCCTCTTTAAAACGTTTCAAAGACGATGTGAAAGAAGTAAGCAAAGGCTACGAATGTGGTTTGAATATCCAGAATTTCAACAATATAGAAGTGGGCGACATTGTAGAAGCCTACGAACAAGTAGAGGTGAAAAGAAAGCTCTAAACGCCAGAGCAAAATGATAAAACTTTGCCCTATTTAAAGAATTGTTATTTCGGACACGTATAAAAAATCTCGCCCAGAGACAATTTGGGCGAGATTTTTTTGTTTCTTATCGAAATGGGGATTTAGTTTTAAATTAAAAAGAAAAAACCTGTTGAACAATCATTTTTAAGCTTCTGCAAAGGCAGGAACAATATATATGATAAAGCTAATTTTACCATGTATTTGCTTATCTAATGCTCTTATTTGAGCATTTTTCTAATATAGGATAAACAAATTACTTTGCAATAATTTCAATGTCTTTTAATCGAAAACCTTTTGCTTTGATGATTTCTTTCAATTCATCTTTATGTTGCAAAATAGTTTCGTTTGGTTCAACCCCATATTTTACTACTGCTCTCCAAATAGATCGCCCGTGATTAACGGCATGAACAAGATTATTTTGAACTGCACTTGTTTTGTAATAGCAATTTATCAGACGTGTGAAATAAAAAATTGGGTCCTCACTATCGTTTGTCAATACGTTTTCAACCTGCATTTTACTGTTGTCGTAATTTGTAACTCGGTAATTGTATGAATTAGAACTTTTTTCACGGTTACAGATTCCGCAAAGTGTTTGATACAAGTTGGGGTCGTCATCATTCGGTTCTTCTTCTTTGAACGATATAATGTGATCAATTTGCAGACCTGTTGTTTTTCCACAGCACATACATTGATGTCCATCCCTAGACATAACTATTTTTCGAACCTCTTCACTTGCCAGGCGTTTTACTTTTATGTCTTGATTGGCTTCTGAAATGTTTACCGTTCCTTTTCTGTTTCGCCTGTAAACATTATCCTCATATTCGTAAGCACGATAAAAATCTTCATACGTTGGGAAAATGACTTTCAAAAATGGATTTTCGGTTTTGTGGTATTCATATTCCAAATAATCTTCAGTTTGATTTCGCCCATAATTACTTTCTCTTATGAATGTCACAAAACGCATTAGATTGATCTCTTCCTTTTGTTCAAAAGTGAAAAATTCGGGTTCTGTACCATTTTGACCCAGATGACGGGCAATTTTTATTAAGCGTGAAACGGTTGATTTGTTAGGAATAAAATCATTTAGATTTAAAAATCGTTCGATTAGTTTTTCGCCATTTTCCAAATCCAATTCTTCGTGTTCCCAAAGCGTATTTTTATGATAATCAGCATATTCCCGAATGAATTTTTTGAAGATAGTTTGCTCGTTTTCAGAAATGGTTACATTTTCTTTGAAATTCTCGGTAACTGATTGTTGTTCAGAATTTTCATCTTCTTCAAATATCGTATCTGTATAAAAAACAACATACCAACCAATAGGAATTAAATCAAAAATGCTTTTTTCATAATCCTGATTTTCATATTCTAATTGCAAACGGTCAAGTAAATCAATCCGGATAAGTTCCAAGGGTCTGTAACCACGTTCTTTGTTTTCGTTTTCGTCTGTTCCTCCAATAAAACGATTGTTTGCAAATTGAACGTGTCTGTTCCAATTATCGGTAAACATTACAATTTGTGCAGTCGATTTATTTCCCCCAGCACCTTCGCCACGCAAAGCACGACCAACCATTTGTGTAAACAAAATATTGGAATTTGTATCTCGAGTCAAAAATACAGTTTTCACATCCGGAACATCAACGCCTTCGGTCAGCATTTTTACGTTTATCAAAACTTCGAGTTCACCGTTTTTGAAACGCTCCAAATTAATTTCGTTTTGATTTGCCTTTCTGTTGTTGATATAATCAATATTTTTGTTTCCATCAACATAAGAAAATACCGAGGCTGCAATTTCCTTTCCTACTTTTTTGTTGATGTAATTTTCTACAATTTTACACTGATACCAACGGTCGAGAAAAATAATGGTTTTGCCAAAACGCTCTCTATTATCACAAAAGTATTCGGCAATAAAATTGTTCCGATCTTCGTTTTGAGCAATTTCTTCGATGATGTGAACAGGTAATTCTTGATGTTTGAAAATCAATTTATCTACATCATTATCCGATAAAACCAATTTGAATTTTGTCCTTTCTTGAATAAAAATCGGGCTTGCCAAAATCTTTTTATCTTCGAGTTCTTTTTTGGCTATTTCGTAAATTATTCCGTCTTTGAAAATCTCCCAAAGCCAACCACGTTGCCGTTTGTCGGTATAAGTTGGCGTTGCCGTAAGCCCCAATAATTTTATTTGTGGATGGGTTTCCAAAATTCCTGTTTTACCGTCCGAACCACCAATCAGCAAATTTCTTCTACCAAAAGCAGGTGTGTGGTGAGCTTCATCATAAACGATAAAAAGATTTCCGTCTTTTGCGTTTTCATTGATGAATTTTTTGAATTTCGTATTGTTTTGGTCGTTCCAATTGCTGATTGCGGTTTGTGAACTAATGAGTAAAATATCGTCAGAAACAGTAATAGAATTTGGGTTGGCGTGTTTATCGCTTCCCGAAACTACCCGAATGTTAATTTCATCTCGTCTTTTGGTATCGCATTCCAAAATGTTTTCACGAAACGTTTCTCTTGCTTGTTCCAACAGAAAACCTTGGTCGGCAAGCCATAGCACTTTTTTGTTTTTTGAAACAATGTTTTTCAAAAGCCAATAAACAGCGGTGTATGTTTTTCCTCCACCTGTTGGCAACACTAAAATACCTGCTTGTTTATCATCTTGTACAAAGAATTTCGTCATTTCTTTGTGTGCTTTATTTTGGTGTTCTCTCGGAGTTTTCGGACTTGATTTGTCTTTATTCTTTTCGAGCTCGTCTTTTAGCTTAATGGTCAAAAGGTTTTTATAGTGTATCATAGTCTTTTTTAATTCGAGTTTTTGTATTAAATCAAACCATTGTTTTCTTAACTATCAAAGTTATGAATCAAAAGAATATTTGCAATAAGCTATTGATTCCTGTATTTGCAGTAATTAATCGAGGTTACACCTGATATGAATACCCTAAAATTTGCTGCTTGGTTTCGGGCAAGTTATATGTGAAAAACTAGTTTTTAGGCCTATAGTACGAAGTTTCATTTGGGAACTGTGCTACCCAGAGGGGATTTTGCAAAACCGCTTGATGTGCGACAGTCCGCGAAGCGACTGGAGTACATCAAGCGGTGGAAGCCGCCGGGCCGATGCTGCGAAGGCAGGGAATTGTTGCTGTTTCTGCCCGGTACAAATGCCCATTTGAAAATATGTGGTTGAAGTTAAGAACTAAAGCTGAAAAATGAACGTCCAGCCCGAACCGCTGCTGATAGTAGCAAATAGCTGATGTTACATTGTCAAGCCCTACTTTTGCAAATACTTTTGTTGCCTGCAGCTATTTTGGGATGAACCACTCATAATCTGGTTTGCTTTCAAACTTTTTAATTTTCAAAACACCTTGTCGCATTGCAAGATAAAGGTCATTATTGTCAATTAAAATTGATGATGGATAAAGCATCCCCCAATTTAACGGCGACTTTAGAATTTCTGTTACTTTTAAATCTTTCCCAAACCTCAAAATATATTGACTTGTCACAATAACCTTTTCATTTTTATAGTCTGTAATAAGTGCTGGCGCTTCTATCAGTCTTAATAGTGATTTGTATTTCCAAACTGTGTCAGACTTAAAAATTTCTATAATTTGGCCTCTTTGTCCACCCAAATGTGCTAAGCCTTCGATAGCAAAGTATTTTGAATTGTATTCAAAAATATTGCGAATGTTTAAGTAGTCAGCTATTTCATAACCATCTAGTCCATCAGGTTTGATGAAATATAAACCACCTCCAAACTCTCCTTTATTAAGTCCTACCAAATATCCGTCAGACGTTTTTTTTACAAATCTGTTTCCCTTAATTTCTTTAAGGTTTTTGTCAATAAAGTCAGGAGTGAATGGAAGGCTGTCTCCTTTTTCTCTCTTGAAATTATTTCTAACAATTTTCCAGTTCTCTCCTGATTTAGAAAATATCCAATTGTCTTGGGAGTGATTAGCATGATAAATTCTGTCTCCAGTAGGAAGTGTGTCAATTTTCCAGTTTGTTAAGTCAGGAACTTGAGCTGTACAATGGGTATAAAGTGTCAAGAAAAATATGATTGTATAAATTTTCATAGTAAGAAGATGTCAATTATAGTTGCAGGCAACGGCTCGGCGGCTTGGCCTTTACTTTGTTTTATTAAATTTATATTCAAACAATGATATTAAAAATTCAAAAGTAAAGCAGAAGTGAACTATCGGCTTTTCGAGGATTTTAGGTCTATACTTCGCATTAATCATCTGCCTTCCTTTCTCTGATAATCGGCTTAAAATAGAATGATTTTTCTAAAAACTACAAAGGGCTTTAATTAAATCAAATCATTATGTTCTTAACTATCAAAGTTATGAATCTAAACAATAGTTGCAATAAGCTTTTGCTTCCTGTATTTGCAGTAATTAATCGAGGTTACACCTGAAGTGAATACCCTAAAATTTGCTGTTTGATTTCGGCAAGTTATATGTGAAAAAGTAGTTTTTAGCGATAAAATACGAAGTCTCCTCTGGGAACTGTGCTACCCAGAGGGGATTTTGCAAAAGCGCTTGATGTGCGACAGTCCGCGAAGCGACTGGAGTACATCAAGCGGTGGAAGCCGCCGGGCCGATGCTGCGAAATCCGCTCCGCTCCTTTCGCAGCATCTATCTTTTTAATACAATAACAGCTGTTTATCCGTGTATAAACGTTTATAGTCGAAAGCAAGTGTTTATTAGCCGACTAGCTTTTTTGCTTCTCCTCAACTTTGTATCGTCGGCAGTTAAGTATAGCTGCTGTTTGTTAAACATCCGTACACTTAAAATTTTAATGATTATGAAAAATGCCATCAACAAAGTAAACCTTAGCGGTTATGTAGGAGCAGAAGTAAGCTACAAAGAGCTCAACAACAAACAAAAAGTAGCTCGTGTAAACCTGGCTGTAAACGAGTATTTTAAAGATCGCAAAGGAGAGGAAAGCAAGAAAACACATTGGTTTTTGCTAACCTTTTGGAACGAGAAAGCCGAGCAAGCTCAAAAAGAAATTAGCAAAGGTAGTTTTATTACCGTAGAGGCTCGCCTACAAAGCGGTAGCTATGCCGATAAAAATGGTGAGAAACGCTATACCACTGATATCATTGTACAGCAATTGGAAGTTGCGCCACAAACAGTACTATCAAATGAAAACTAATTTTACTAACGCTCAGCCCCAAAATGCTAGCTGTGTAAGTTAAACTACCTTCTAGACTTCGGACTCAACTGCTTAAAGCTTCGAGTTCGAGGCCTAGAAATTTGGTCAGCTGTTTTAGTCTTCCATTTAAAATTTATCTACAATTATTACCTTACTAAACTCTATTGTTAGTTTCTGCTTTCTCTACCCAAACAAAGCTACTATTTAAAAGCTACCCTTGAACTAATATTGCCTATTTGAAACAAAAAAGTTAATTTGCTTTTGCAATTGATTGTAGCAAAACTTATGAAATCGAGCATCCATACGCTTACCTATGAAAATTTTACCTGGATAGACAGCTGTCAGCCCAATAAAGAGCAAATAGACCACATTGCAGAAACGCATCAGCTAGATTATTTCCAGATAAAAGATAGCCTTGAACACGGGCACCTACCAAAATTTGAGCGGCTGCCCGACTACAATTTCATCATCCTAAGAGCTTTTACAGCCAATCCCAAACAAGGGGCTAGCACTGTTTATGAGCTGTCCAACAAAATTGCTTTTTTCTATACCGATAAAAAACTGATTACTATACACCGCAACGCATTTGCATTTTTGACCGATGTGCAGGGCGATTTTCGGTACAGCGATGAGCTATTGCTCTATATCGTACATAATATGTTGGCCAGTTATCAGGCTCCGCTCGATGCGCTTGACGATAAAATTGCTTCGATAGAACAGGTTATTTTCCTGAAAAATTCGACCAAAATATCACTCCAAGATCTTTATTTCCTCCGAACTCAAACTCGTATCACCAAAAAATTGCTCCAGCTGTTTCAGGGTGTCATCAACCAGCTAGAAGTGCGTGATAGTTCTAAAACTGCCCTTCAAGATATCAAAGACAAGCTCCTGAGCCTACTACTGCGTTATGACGAGGTAGCAGAAAATGCCAATAACTTACTTAGCACCTACCTATCGGTCAATGCTCAAAAAAGTAACGAGGTAATGAAACTGCTCACCATTTTTTCGGCTTTTTTCTTGCCACTTACCTTTGTAGCTGGTATTTATGGCATGAATTTCAATAACATGCCCGAACTTACCTGGCAATCGGGCTATTTCTATACCTTGGGTTTAATGGTACTCATTGCCCTAATAATTTACATTTGGTTTAAGCGAAAACAAATTCTTTAAAGAGCAATGTTGTTATTCTAGCAATAGTAGGATTTCCCTGATTTAAGAAATTCTATATTTACACACATTAAAACATCATCCTTTGAACAAAATACTCATCATAGACGACGAAGAAAAACTAAGAACACTGCTCACCCGGATTATTAGTCTGGAGGGTTTTGAGGTATTGCAGGCTGGAGATTGCAAAACTGCTCTGAAGAAATTGGAGCAGGCAGAAATTGATGTGGTACTGAGTGATGTAAAACTGCCGGATGGTAATGGTGTGGAACTTTCTAAAACAATCAAAGATAAATTTCCGGCTACTGAAATCATCCTATTAACAGCCTATGGCAATATACCTGATGGCATTCAGGCGATGAAAAATGGAGCATTTGATTATATTACAAAAGGTGATGATAATAATAAGATTATCCCCTTGCTTTATAAGGCTATTGAAAAAGTAACACTTACTAAAAGGGTGAAGCAACTTGAAAAGCAGTTGGGTAATAAGTACTCGTTTGACAATATTATTGGAAAATCAAAAGCCATACTACAGGCAATAGAACTGGCCAAGAAAGTAGCTGCAACCGAAACAACAGTGTTGCTTACAGGCGAAACGGGCACCGGCAAGGAAGTATTTGCACAAGCCATACACAATGCAGGCAGCCGTAGTGGTAAATCATTCGTAGCAATCAATTGTGCTGCTTTTAGCAAAGAACTGTTGGAGAGTGAAATGTTTGGTCATGTTGCCGGTTCATTTACTGGTGCCACCAAGGATAAGAAAGGATTGTTTGAAGAAGCAAATAACGGAACCATTTTCTTAGATGAGATTGGGGAGCTACCCATAGAACTACAAGCCAAGCTGCTACGGGTGCTGGAAACAGGTGAATTTATACGTATAGGTGAAACCAAAACAACCAAAGTAAATATCCGTATCATTGCTGCTACCAACAGAAACTTTTCACAGGAAATTGAGAATGGAAATTTCAGAGAAGATTTATTTTACCGGATCTCACTTTTTCAAATCCATCTGCCACCACTCAGAGAAAGAGTTGTAGATATTGAGCCCTTAGCGCAATATTATCTGCATACCATCACCGGCAAAGTAAATAAAAGAATTAAACGGATTTCTCCTGCTTACCTGGATGCGTTGAAACAACATCAATGGAAAGGCAACATCCGGGAGTTAAAGAATGTTATTGAACGCAGTATTATTTTATGCGATGGGGAAGAATTGCAAACAGATGACTTACCTGCCGCATTGCAACAGACTGCTCCTTCAAACAAAAATGGCAAACAACTATCAGCATTTGATTTAGCAAGTGCCGAAAAACTACATATTCAGAAAGTGCTGAATTATACCAATGGTAATAAAACAGAAACCGCTAAGTTGCTAAATATTGCACTAACTACATTGTACCGAAAATTGAGTGAGTACAAGTTGGAGTAAAATTCAAAACACCATTCTATGAAAATAAGTGACATTTTTAAGTGTAATGATAAATGGGTAGCAAAACAATTAAAGGCAGATCCCAATTACTTTAAAAAACTGGCAAAAGGTCAAAAGCCGCAGTACTTATTTATTGGTTGTTCCGATAGCCGTATTTCTACCGAAGTTTTGATGGTGTCAAAACCTGGCGATGTATTTATTCATAGAAACATTGCCAATCTGGTGCCCAGCAATGATCTTAATGCTTTGTCGGTTATTAATTATGCTATCAATCACATTAGAGTTAAACATATTGTAGTATGTGGTCATTATAACTGTGGCGGTGTAAAGGCTGCTATGACGGTAAGTGATGAAGGTCTGTTAAATCCCTGGTTGAGGCATATCCGAGATGTGTATCGCTTGCACAAAAAAGAATTGGATAGCATTAAAGATTTAGAACAACGATACGACAGGCTGGTAGAATTAAATGTAAAGGAACAATGCATCAATGTTATTAAAACCCGTGACGTTCAAAAAGCATTATTGGAAAAAAGAATAAAAATCCATGGATGGGTTTTTGATGTAAGAACCGGTAAGTTGATAGACCTGAAAATAAACTTAAAAAAAATAATGACTGAAATTATGGATGTTTATAATCTTTTTGAAAAGAAAATGTCCAAAAAGTAAAACCCGGTTTCTGATTTTTTTCTTGCGATCCCTGTTTTGGGATTTTTGAAACTACCCCCCCCTTTCAAAACGATAGTGTGAACCCTTTCAAAATGAAAGGGTTTTTCTGTTTTTCATTTGTTCCATTTTATCTAAAACCCAATGATACAAAGGGTTTTAGCATTTAATTACGCACACGGCATATTGCTTGCTTAACTGTTGGTATATCAATTATTATCAATTATGCAACAACAGAAAATTAAACTCCCCGGCCAACTTAAATCATGGCATTTAATCGCCATTTTTTATGGCAGTATCATTATTGCAGGAATCATTTACAGACTTATAAACGGATAAATCATGGCAGTTCTATTGACAATTGCAGGCATTCTCCTGTTCGGGCTTTTTTACTTATCAATTAAATTTTTTGAAAAAATATGACAACACTATTCATCATCGCTATTGCGGTCTTTATCTATATATGTTATGTACTGGTAAAGCCGGAGAAATTTTAATCAGGAATAAATAATATAAACAAGATCATAACTAATGAATACAGAAATTTTAGGCATCATTGCCATGTTCGCTGCCACCCTTGCTCTGGGATATCCGTTGGGTAAATATATTGCCAAAGTATATGGTGGCGAAAGAACAGTACTTGACCCTATTTTCAATCCAATTGAAAAACTATTTTTTAAGCTGAGTGGAATTAATCCTCAGGAAGAATGGAGCTGGCAAAAAAACTTAGTGGCTTTGTTAGCCATTAATGCCGTGTGGTTCCTCTTAGGCATGCTTGTTCTGATGAACATGGGTTGGCTGCCGCTTAATCCTGATGCAAACCCAAGCCAGAGTGCACACCTTGCTTTTAATACAACCATTTCTTTTTTGGTAAACTGCAATCTGCAGCACTACTCGGGCGAAACAGGTATAAGTTATTTAGGGCAACTGTATTTAATGTTTCTTCAGTTTACAACAGCCGCCACCGGCATGGCTGCAGCAGCAATACTGTTCAGAGCATTGAGAAACGGTACTCGTACACAATTAGGAAATTTTTTCAATGATTATCTTAAAACCTGCACTCGCATTTTATTGCCGATCTGCATTGTCATTGGTATTGCTTTGATGATAAGCGGAATGCCTATGACCATGGATGGGAAGCAGGAAATGGTTACCCTTCAGGGAGATACTGTTCAGGTCTCAACCGGACCTGTGGCAGCCTTTGTTCCTATAAAACATTTAGGCACCAATGGCGGTGGTTTTTTTGGTGCGAATGGATCGCACCCACTGGAAAATCCCACTTACTTCAGCAATATGCTATTGATGTGGGCGCAGATGGTTATACCCTTTGCCATGATTTTTGCTTTTGGCTTTTTTATCAATAAGAAAAAAATGGCATGGATAATATTTGGTGTAATGACTGTTGGATTTCTTCTGCTCACTATCCCCAATATTATTATTGAATCTAACGGTAACCCGGCTATTGCTCAAATGGGTATTGATAATTCTCTTGGTAACATGGAAGGAAAGGAAGTGCGCATTGGTGCTGCTGCATCCGGATACTGGAGTATTGCCACCACCGTGATTTCTACCGGTTCGGTAAACTCCATGCATGATAGTTACATGCCATTATCCGGAATGAATATGTTATTAGCCATGATGATCAATAGCTTTTATGGCGGTGTAGGGGTAGGTATGCTCAATTATTTCATCTTTATTATTCTGGCAGTTTTTATCAGCGGGTTAATGGTAGGAAGAACGCCTGAACTGCTTGGCAAAAAAATAGAAGCCAGGGAAATGAAAATAGCTATGATAATAGCCTTGCTGCACCCTTTCATTATATTAGTGGGTACCGCATTAGCTGCAGCATTGCCTCAGTTTACAGCTTCTACATTGGCCAATCCGGGCTTTCACGGGTTTAGCGAAATGTTGTATGAATATACATCCAGTGCGGCTAATAACGGAAGCGGTTTTGAAGGTTTGGGCGATAATACTCCCTGGTGGAATATCAGCACAGGTATTGTGCTTTTGCTGGGCAGATATCTTCCCATTATAGGCCCGGTAGCTATTGCAGGGTTATTAGCCAATAAAAAATTTATCCCCGAAAGTGCAGGCACATTAAAAACAGATACTGCCACCTTCGGACTGATGGTGTTTGCAGTAATAGCAATTGTTGCAGCGCTTTCGTTTTTCCCAGCACTCACATTAGGGCCCATTGCAGAATTCTTTTCATTTTAAACATTCAAAAAAATGTCAAAACATAAAAATATATCACTGTTTCAAAAAGACCTGATACAAGTGGCACTCAGGCAGTCTTTCATTAAGCTAAATCCTAAAATAATGTTCCGCAATCCCGTAATGTTTACAGTATGGATTGGAACATTTGTCATGCTCTTTGTTTCTATCTGGACTTTAACAGGTGCAACTAACCAGGGATCTTTCGCATATAATATTACTGTATTCATCATACTCTTGCTTACGCTTCTCTTTGCCAATTTTGCTGAAGCTATTGCTGAAGCAAGAGGTAAAGCGCAGGCGGATAGCTTGCGTAAAACCAGAGAGGAAACTCCGGCTAAGATTGTGAAAGGTGAAAAGTTAAATGTGAAAAGTGAATTGGATACCAACATCTCACATTTTACATCTCACATTTTACAAAGCGAGTTTAAAGTTATTCCCTCTTCTCAATTAAGAAAAGGCGATATTTTTTTATGTGAAGCCGGCGATATTATTCCTTCTGATGGAGAAATTATAGAAGGGCTTGCAACTATTGATGAAAGCGCTATTACAGGCGAAAGCGCTCCTGTAATTCGTGAAGCCGGAGGTGATAAAAGCAGCGTAACAGGTGGTACAAAAGTATTATCCGACAAAATCAAAGTAAGAGTAACAACCCAACCCGGTGAAAGCTTTTTGGATAAAATGATTGCATTGGTAGAAGGTGCAAGTCGTCAGAAAACACCCAACGAAATTGCCTTAACAATTCTGTTGGCAGGTTTCACACTTGTATTCATTATTGTTTGTGTTACGCTGAAACCTTTTGCTGATTTTGCAAACACTCCAATTACAATTGCTGCATTTATTTCACTTTTTGTATGTCTGATTCCAACCACCATTGGTGGACTGTTATCAGCTATTGGTATTGCGGGAATGGATAGGGCTTTAAGAGCCAATGTAATTACCAAAAGTGGCAAGGCAGTGGAAACAGCAGGAGACATTGATGTGTTGTTGTTAGATAAAACCGGTACCATAACTATCGGTAACCGTAAAGCCACCCATTTTTACCCGGCTCAGGGTGTTGATGAACAACATTTCATTAAAACAGTTTTCCTGAGTTCTATAGCTGATGAAACCCCGGAAGGAAAATCTATTATTGAGTTAACAGGGTTGAAACAGGAAAGTTTTAAAATTCAAAACCCTCGCTTCATAAAATTTACAGCCGAGACAAGATCATCCGGAATTGATTTAGAAAATATAAGAATCAGAAAGGGAGCATCTGATGCCATTAAAAATATTTGCGAAAAAGCAGGGAATGTTTTTCCTGCTGAGGTTTCGGAAAAAGTAAAAGAAATATCTAGTAATGGAGGAACTCCCTTAGTTGTTTCTGAAAATGAAAAAGTGATTGGTGTGGTAGAATTGCAGGACATCATTAAACCGGGTATTCAGGAACGCTTTGAAAGGTTACGCAAGATGGGAATTAAAACGGTGATGGTAACAGGCGATAATCCTCTTACTGCAAAATACATTGCCAACAAGGCTGGAGTGGATGATTTTATTGCTGAAGCCACACCGGAAGATAAGATGAATTACATCCGCAGAGAACAGGGCGAAGGAAGATTAGTGGCTATGATGGGCGATGGCACCAACGATGCTCCGGCACTAGCTCAGGCAGATGTGGGTGTGGCTATGAACAGTGGAACACAGGCAGCGAAGGAAGCAGGCAATATGGTGGATTTAGATAACGACCCAACTAAGCTCATTGAAGTGGTGGAAATAGGTAAACAACTTTTAATGACAAGGGGCACACTTACCACATTTAGTATTGCGAATGATGTGGCAAAATATTTTGCCATAGTACCGGCTTTGTTTATTGCATCTATTCCGACATTGCAGGGTTTAAATATTATGAATCTACATAGCCCCGAAAGTGCTATTCTTTCTGCTATCATTTTTAACGCACTCATCATTCCGATATTAATTCCGCTGGCATTAAAAGGCGTAGCCTACAAGCCTATTGGTGCAAGTGCTTTGTTACGCAGAAATCTCTTTGTGTACGGACTGGGTGGAATAATTGTACCGTTCATTGGAATAAAGTTGATTGATATTGTTGTTTCCATATTCTTTTAAAATAAAAAAAACATGAAAAAATATATTATACCTTCTCTCAAACTAACTGCACTTTCATTAGTGCTTCTTTCAGGAATTTATACACTCATTATGTTGGGTGTGGGCAAAATGTTTCCTGGAAAAGGTAAAGGAGAAATAATTACTCATAACGGTAAGTCGTACTATGCTAATGTTGGACAAAAATTTACAGAGGATAAATATTTCTGGTCACGCCCCAGCGCTGTAGATTATAATGCATCCGGAAGCGGAGGGAGCAATAAAGGCCCGAACAACCCGGAGTTGCTACAAACTATTCAGGCAAGGATTGATACTTTTTTGGTGCACCATCCCGGAATAAATAAATCAGATATACCTGTTGATTTGATTACTGCAAGCGGTAGCGGCTTAGATCCTCATATATCTGTACCCGCTGCTAAAGTACAAGCCAAACGAATTGCAAACATTCGTGGCATTAGTGAAGAAACAGTACAGCAACTTATTGTATCAAACACCGAAAAGCCTTTCTTAGGTCTATTCGGCCCTGAAAAGATTAATGTACTTAAACTAAATATTGCATTGGATGAATTAAGTGAAAAGTGAAATTAGAATTGTGAGATGTAAGATATCAGAAGGGGAATGTGAATTTTTCACTGATTACTAAGATCATCTTACACTCACACCTTACAAAAAGCATATTACAAATTAAATAAAATGAAAATTAGAATAAAGTATTTAGCAACCGTATTATTTTTAGCCGGCACTACAACAGGGATGAATGAAGTTAAAGCACAAGCAGAAAACAAGCCTTCTCCGCTTACCATAAGTGGATATGTAGAGCCTTATTATTCTTATGATTTTTCAAAACCGGACAATCATAACAAAGCCGGATTTATGTATTCGCATATCCGCCACAATGAAATTAATATTAACCTGGGATTTATAAAAGCCGGATACCAAACTGAAAAACTTCGTGCCAACCTGGCATTGGCAGCAGGAACTTATATGAATGCTAACTATGCGGTTGAAAATGGTGTGCTTAAAAATGTGTACGAAGCCAACGCAGGCATAAAGATTTCAAAAAATAAAAATCTGTGGATTGATGCAGGAATTATGCCGGCACATATCGGGTTTGAAAGTGCCGTGGGTAAAGACAACTGGACACTCACCAGAGGAATATATGCAGAAAACTCGCCCTATTTTGAAACCGGTGCAAAAATTACGTACACTTCAGATGATAATAAGTGGATGCTTAGCGGATTAGTTTTAAACGGATGGCAACGTATTCAACGGGTGGATGGAAACAACACACCTGCTTTTGGGCATCAACTTACTTATAAACCCACAACAAAAATTACTTTAAACAGCAGCTCATTTATTGGAAATGATAAACCAGATAGTGTAAAACAAATGCGCTACTTCCACAATCTGTATGGTATTTTTCAATTTTCTGAGAAATTTGGCTTAACAGCCGGTTTTGACTTTGGTGCAGAGCAAAAAGCAAAAGGCAGCAGCCAGTACAATCATTGGTACACTCCGGTTGTCATTGTAAAATATGTTCCTTCGTCAAAAATAAGTATTGCAGCAAGAGCAGAACATTTTAATGATAAAAACGGAGTAATTATTGCAACAGGTACAAACAATGGTTTTCAAACCTGGGGATATTCCTTTAATATGGATTATCAAGTTCATGATAATGCAATGTGGCGAATAGAATACAGGGGCTTTTCTTCAAAGGATAAAATATTTGTGAAAGATGGGAATCCAATTGCAACCAACTCTTTTTTGACAAGTTCGCTTGCAATTAGTTTCTAGGTATGGTTCTAAAAAATATCTTTGAAGCAAATAGCATACAATGACAAAGCTTAATGTTATAAGGAGATATTTAGGGCTTCAGTTTCATATCAGAAGCGAAGAAGATTATTATGAAATTTACAATGAAGTTTCGGATGGTGTAGTGATGAAAGGTGCTAATCTTTGGGTGCTGGGCGCTGCTATGGTGATTGCCTGTATCGGACTAACGACTAATTCCATAAGTGCCGTAATTGGTGCCATGCTGATTTCTCCTTTAATGGGGCCAATCGTTGGTTTTTCATTTGGCTTAGCCATCAATGATAAAACATTGCGAAGAAGGGGTATACAAAACTGGTTGGTGATGACAATGGTAAGCCTGCTTGCTGCCACACTGTTTTTTCTACTAAATCCATTTGATAACAGTACAGAGATGCTGGAAGCATTTAAAAAAGCAAGCATCTTTGATATAGCACTGGCATTCTTTGGCGGGATGGCAGGCTTTATTGGAATCTTAAAAAAAGAAGGGGTGAAAATAATTGCAGGCGTAGCTGTAGCAACAGCCTGTATGCCTCCGGTTTGTACTGCTGCTTATGGACTGGCTAATTTGGACTTTAGCTTTTTTATTGGTGGTTTTTATTTTTATATCATCAATTGTTTGTTCATAGGTTGGGCTACATTTTTACTAACAAGATATTTAAAGATTAAAAAGGCGGATAGCAACCATCTGAGTAAAAAAAGTGTAGTGTTATGGGATTTGTTAATAGTATTGATGATGGTGCCCGGTATTTACATTGCGTATCAAAAATGGAAAATGGAAGAAGGAAAAACAGCCCCACTAACCGACAGGCAAAAGATTGAATTACTTGAAAAGCGAATAGAACGTTTGGAGGCCTCACAAATTCAGTGAGATAATGTTATGGAAGAGATTAAAAAATCGGCAGAGGACTTTTTAAACCTCATTAAAAAGTCAAGGCGAGGGAAATTTAAAATCTATATCGGCATGAGTGCCGGTGTGGGTAAAACCTATCGCATGCTGCAGGAGGCGCACAACCTCATGCGCAATGGCATTGATGTGAAGCTGGGATATATTGAAACACATAACAGATTGGAAACTCATGCACTGTTAGAGGGTCTTGTTCTCATTCCACGTAGAAAACTTTTTTACAAAGGCAAGGAACTTGAAGAACTTGATGTGCAGGCAGTAATTAGTTTACGCCCTGAGGTTGTAATTATTGATGAGTTGGCACATTCAAACATTCAGGGCAGCAAAAATGAAAAACGATGGCAGGATGTATTGGAAATTTTAGATGCAGGAATAAATGTGATAAGTGCAGTAAATATTCAGCACATTGAGAGTTTGAATGAAGAAGTTAAAGCCATTACCGGAATTGAAGTGGCTGAACGAATTCCGGATAAAGTGTTGGCACTGGCAGATGAAGTGGTGAACATTGACCTTACATCAGATGAGTTGATAACCCGGCTAAAAGAAGGGAAAATTTATCAGGCAGAAAAAATACAAACAGCGCTTGCAAACTTTTTCAAGCCGGAGCATATACTTCAACTGAGGCAATTGGCATTAAAGGAAGTTGCGTCACAGGTAGAGCGAAAAGTGGACATTGAAGTTCCCAGAACTATTGCGCTGCGTAACGAAAAATTCATGGCATGTATCAGCAGCAATGAAAAGACAGCCAAAAATGTAATCAGGAAAACAGCACGCTTAGCCAGCTATTACAATGCAAAATGGTTTGTATTGTATGTGCAAACACCTACAGAAAGTGCTTCTAAAATTGCTTTAGATAAACAAAGACATCTCATTAACAATTTTAAACTGGCTACTGAACTGGGAGGTGAAGTAATTCGGGTTGAAAGCCGACAAGTTTCAAATGCAATAATTGAACAATGCAAATTACACCAAGTTACCACTGTATGCATCGGAAAACCTAATCTAAATTTATTTCAAATTGTGCTAGCTACCAATGTATTTAGCCAACTTTTAAAAACATTATCAGTTCATGTTATTGATGTGATAATATTAAGCCGAGAAAAATTGAATTAAATATGAAAATTAAATCTAAATTAACTTTAGCTGTCGGATTATTATTTGTTATGATTGCAATGTTAACTGTTGTAAGTGCTGTTTATATCAATCGACTCTCAAATGATTCTAACAACATAATAAAAGATAATTACAACTCCATTTCTTATTGTAGAGAAATGCTAGACGCATTAAATAATGATATAAATTTATCAACAGAAAAAGAGCGCTTCTTAAAAAATCTAGAGCTGGAGAGAACTACAATTACAGAAGCAGGAGAAAGAGAATTGGTTGAAAAGATAGAAAAATCTTTTAACTTACTCCAAACAAGCTCTAGCCAAACACTAGCATTAAAATCCTTACGAAAAGAACTGTCTGATGTTATAATACTTAACATGCAAGCTATTCAAAAAAAAAGTATGGTTGCCTACGAAACTTCAAAGAATTCGATTATCTGGATCTCATTTACAGGTGCAATTTGCTTTCTAATTGCATTTACTTTATTGGTTAATCTACCATCCTCCATTGCTAATCCCATCAGCGAACTCAGCAATAGCATAAAGCAAATTGCAAATAAAAACTATTCTCAACGGGTATATTTTGAAAGCAATAACGAGTTTGGTGATTTAGCAAAGTCCTTTAATACCATGGCGCAAAAACTAGAGGAATATACAAATAGTAACTTGGAAAAATTATTGATGGAGAAGAAAAGAATAGAGACATTAATAAATAATATGAGTGAACCAGTAATTGGTATTGATGAAAATAAAAATATAATTTTCA
>JBDHXL010000019.1:0-56567 GCA_039810685.1 Pedobacter sp.
AATTAAATTTAGTTATGGGAGGTTCAATTGCGGCAATTGGTGCCGGTTTAGCAGTAATTGGTGCCGGTATCGGTATCGGTCAAGTAGGTGGTAAAGCAATGGAAGGTATTGCTCGTCAACCCGAGGCTGCTTCAAAAATTCAAACTGCAATGATTATCGCTGCTGCACTTGTAGAAGGTGTTGCACTTTTCGGCGTGGTAGTTGCTTTGTTGGGTAAATAATTCTCAGCAGCAACAGCAATTTCAAATCGGTTAATTACGGTTGGTACTTAACCGATTTTTTAAAGAACATTTATTAAATATCATATAAAATGGATTTAGTTACCCCAAGTATTGGATTGGTTTTTTGGACAAGTGTTGCCTTCATCTTTTTATTACTTCTTTTAAAGAAATTTGCATGGGCACCCATTTTAACAGCCTTGCATGAGCGTGAGCGTTCTATAGACGATGCCCTAAGCAAAGCTGAATTGGCCAAGCAAGAAATGGCTCGACTTACTTCACAAAACGAAGAGCTGATGAAACAAGCTCGTGAAGAACGCGACCAGATTTTGAAAGAAGCTAAAACTTTGAAAGACAGCATTGTGAACGAGGCTAAAGCCCAAGCACAAGCAGAAGGAGCTAAATTGTTGGAAAAAGCACGTATCGAAATCGAAAACCAAAAGAAAGCGGCACTTTCTGAGCTGAAAACTCAAGTGTCAACACTTTCATTGGATATTGCAGAGCGTGTGTTGCGCCAACAATTGGACGATAAAGCCAAACAACAAGAATTGGTAAACAACTTGTTGAAAGACGTTGAATTAAATTAAAATAATTTAGAAGTTCCAAGCCCTTGCAACCAAGACTTGGATAACTTCTTTTAGATAAAGAATATGTCAAGCAAAGCAGCAGCACGGTACGCAAAATCTTTAATTGATCTGTCTAAAGAGCAAAATGCCCTTGAATCCGTTAAGGATGATATGGTTTTCTTTGAAAAGGTAGTTGGAGATCACGCTGAATTGAATGCAATACTTAAAAACCCAATTGTGCCTTTAGATAAGAAAAAAGGTATTGTAAGTGGTTTAACCCAAGGTAAATGTCACCAAGTGTCTGAGGCCTTTTTTGCCCTTGCTATCAACAAAGGGCGTTCAGCACTTTTGTTTGAGATTGCAAAACAATTTGTTGATCAGTACAACCAATTGAAGGGAATTGTACAAGCAGAGGTAGTTTCGGCAGTAACCTTGAGCGATGCTCAGCGTCAAGAGATAGCCCAAGTAGTGAAAAAAGCGATGCAGGCTAACGAGGTGGTGTTGCAAGAACAAACCAATGCCAACATTATTGGTGGATTTGTGCTTAAAGTTGGTGATAGACAGTTTGATGCTAGTATTGCTAGTAGCTTGAACAAATTAAGAAAAGAATTGGCTCAAACCGGTGTTTGAAGCAACAAATAAAACGTTTATTTTTTCAAAAAAGAAGACAATTATAAAACTATGGTAGAGGTAAGACCAGACGAAGTATCAGCCATTATAAGACAGCAATTGGCGGGCTTCAAATCAGAGGCCGAGCTAGAAGAAGTGGGTACCGTTTTGCAAGTTGGTGACGGTATTGCACGTGTTTATGGCTTGACTAAAGTACAAAGTGGCGAGCTTGTTGAGTTTGCTAACGGTTTACAAGGCATTGTATTGAACCTTGAAGAAGATAACGTTGGTGTGGTACTGTTAGGCCCATCTGACGAGATTAAAGAAGGCGATACAATTAAACGTACCAAATTAATTGCATCTATCAAAGTAGGTGAAGGTATGTTGGGACGTGTAGTAAACACCCTAGGCGAGCCTATTGATGGTAAAGGCCCAATTTTGGGAGATACTTATGAAATGCCTTTAGAGCGTAAAGCTCCTGGGGTTATCTATCGTCAACCGGTAAACGAACCTCTACAAACTGGTATTAAAGCGATTGATGCCATGATTCCAATTGGTCGTGGTCAGCGTGAGTTGGTAATTGGCGACCGCCAAGTAGGTAAAACTGCAGTTTGTATTGATACCATTATCAACCAAAAAGAATTTTATGAAGCAGGGCAACCTGTATTCTGTATCTATGTTGCCTGTGGCCAAAAAGCCAGTACAGTTGCAAACGTAGTGCGTACTTTGGAAGAAAACGGTGCTATGGCCTATACAGTTGTTGTAGCTGCTAGTGCTTCGGATCCTGCACCTTTGCAGTTCTATGCTCCATTTGCAGGTGCTGCAATTGGCGAGTTCTTCCGTGACACTGGTCGTCCTGCATTAATTGTTTATGACGATTTGTCTAAACAAGCAGTGGCTTACCGTGAGGTATCTTTGTTGTTGCGTCGTCCTCCTGGTCGTGAAGCTTATCCTGGTGACGTGTTTTATTTGCACAGCCGCTTGTTAGAAAGAGCTGCAAAAATCAATGCCAGTGACGAGATTGCCCAAAACATGAACGACCTTCCCGAGTCAATCAAACCTTTGGTAAAAGGTGGTGGTTCTTTAACTGCACTACCAATTATTGAAACACAAGCAGGAGACGTTTCGGCTTATATCCCTACCAACGTAATTTCGATTACTGATGGTCAGATTTTCTTGGAGTCGAACTTATTCAACTCGGGTGTGCGTCCTGCTATCAACGTGGGTATCTCGGTATCACGTGTAGGTGGTAATGCCCAAATCAAATCTATGAAAAAAGTAGCCGGTACTTTGAAATTAGATCAAGCACAATATCGTGAGCTAGAAGCTTTCTCTAAATTCGGTTCTGACCTTGATGCCGCTACTAAATTGGTGTTAGACAAGGGAGCACGCAACGTAGAGTTGTTAAAACAAGCTCAGTTCTCTCCATATCAAGTAGAAAAACAAGTGGCTAGTATCTATGCCGGTACAAAGAATTTGATGCGTAATGTTCCTGTAGAGAAGGTTAAAGACTTTGAAGCCGAATACCTACAAGCATTAGAGTTGCGTCATCCCGAAACTTTGGCAGCTTTGAAAGCCGGAAAATTTGATGATGCAATTACCGGAGTATTGGAGACCGTTGCAAAAGAAGTAGCAAGTAAATACTAAGAAATGCAGAGCCCAAAGCAATAGCTGTTATTGCTTTGGGTTTCTCAAGTTCAACTAATTAAAATGGCAAATTTAAAAGAAGTTAGAAATCGTATTGCATCGGTTCAATCTACACAGCAGATTACCAAAGCCATGAAAATGGTATCTGCCGCTAAGTTGAAACGTGCAACCAACGCGATTATACAATTGCGCCCTTACGCCAACAAGCTGAAAGATATTCTCGAAAATCTTTCTGCCAGCCTTGAAGGAAAGTCTTCTCCTTTTATCGAAGACCGTGAGCCCAACAAAGTACTCATCGTTGTGATTTCTTCTAACCGCGGTTTGGCTGGTGCATTCAACATGAATGTGATTAAAACTGCCAATCAGCTAATTGCTTCTAAATATTCTGAGCAATACAAAAACGGAAACCTTAGTATTATCTCTATAGGTAAAAAAACTCAAGATTTTTATGAGAAACGTGGTTACAACGTAATTGGCAATAATAACGATATTTATGCCGATTTAACTTTCGAGAACGTAACCAAAATAACCGAAGCCATTATGAAAAGCTTCGAAAAAGGTGAGTTTGACCGTGTAGAACTGGTATATAACAAGTTTAAGAATGCTGCAGTACAGATTTTAACTACCGAACAGCTATTACCTCTAGCAAAGGAAGAAGAAACTGCTACAAGCAATACGCTTAATACCGACTATATACTAGAACCAAGCCAAGAAGAAATCGTTTCGCAACTGATACCGAAGTCGATAAAAATCCAGTTGTATAAAGCTGTTTTGGATTCGCATGCTTCTGAGCATGGAGCCCGTATGACTTCTATGGACAAGGCAACTGAAAATGCTGGTGATTTGTTAAAATCTTTACGTTTAGCCTACAACCAAGCTCGACAGGCTGCTATTACTACAGAGTTAACAGAGATTGTAAGTGGTGCTGCTGCATTGAATGGATAATCTCAAATTCTAACATTTTGAAGACCATCCCTCAAAAGGATGGTTTTTTTGTTTTACAGCAAGTAAAATTTAAAAATACTTGGCTCTTCCTTAAAACATAGGCTTATTCTTTATCATTTTGTAAATTCGTTGCATGATTAATCCAATAATAAGCGTAAGCAATTTGAGCAAACAATACCAAGGCTCAACTACCAAGGCCGGAATTTCTGATATAAGTTTTGAGTTGAACGCCGGAGAGGTGCTAGCCGTAATAGGAGAGAGTGGTAGTGGAAAATCGACCTTGCTAAAATGCTTATATGGACTTATACAACCCGATAAGGGTCTGCTTCTTTTTGAAAACAAACCCATAAAAGGGCCTAATGAGCAGTTGATACCGGGGCACCCCAATATGAAGATGGTGACGCAAGATTTTTCCTTAAATACCTATGCCTCTGTATATGATAATATAGCTGCTATGCTCTCTAATACTGATGTGCAGGCAAAAAAGGTAAAAACCGAGCAAATAATGAAGTATTTGCACCTTGATCATTTGAGTGCTAAAAGGGTTGTACTTTTAAGTGGTGGTGAGCAACAACGTGTAGCCATAGCCAAGGCTTTGGTAAGCGATACGAAGGTACTTTTGCTCGATGAACCTTTTTCTCAACTGGATACGATGCTTAAAAATCAGCTTCGGCTGGCACTGAGGGCACTGGCTACTGATATGGGTGTAAGTATTATATTTGTATCGCACGATGTGAATGATGCTTTCATGATGGCCGATCGGATGTTGATTATCAAAGACGGAGTGGTGCTAGATAATGGTAAGCCTCGTGATCTTTATAGGTATCCTGCCGGAATTTACACTGCCCGAATGTTGGGTAATGCCTCGGTGTTTGATGCAGAACAAGCTGCAATTTTGGGTTTAAAGACCATTAAAGAATTTGTGGCTATTTATCCCGAATGGGTGAAGGTAACCGGCCAACCCGAGCATACACCTTTCACGGTTAAAGAAGTATATTTTATGGGTGCTTTTGAGTTGCTTGTGTTAGAACGTGCCGGCTTGTTGCTTAAAGCAATTGCTCCGGCTATTGCTTTGTATAAGAAAGATGAAGTACTTGGTGTACGAATTGATCGTTTTTTAGAATATTAAACTCTTTGCTTGCGATTTCATTGGTTTTTATATGGTTTACTAAGCTGTTTCTTTTTGCTTAGCTCTGCATGTAAACTGCAGGAGAAACAACAATTCAGCCTACAAGGCGAAAAAGGGCTAAAGGACTTTTTTCGGCATTATTTTACGATGGGTGTGGCCATACGGGCGCAAGACTTGCGTGGGCAATCGGCGCAGCTGCTAAAACAGCAATTTGGTAGTATTACAGCCGAAAATGCCATGAAAATGGCAAGACTACAACCTCAAGAAGGTGTTTTTGATTGGGCTGAGGCCGATTCAATAGTTGCTTTTGCTTTAAAGAACAAAATTAAGCTAAGGGGACACAATTTATTTTGGCCCGAACATTTGCCCGAATGGTTTTTGACTGCCCCACCTGGACAAGAACTCAATAAGAACCTATTGTTGCAGCGTCTTCGAAAGCATATCTTGGCAGTAGTTGGTCGATATAAAGGAAAGATATACGCTTGGGACGTTGTTAATGAAGCTGTCGCTGATGATGCCCAGCATTTGCTTAGACCTGGTTTATTGACCCAGATAGGTGGCCAGGAGCTTATAGCTAAAGCTTTTGAGTATGCCCATGAGGCTGACCCCAAAGCCCTGCTCTTTTACAACGATTACGATTTGGAGAAAACTGTAAAACGAGACAAAATTATCCGTTTGCTTCAAGATTTAAAGTCGGAGGGTACTCGGATTGATGGTGTTGGAATGCAAGCACATTGGGATATATACAATTTTAAGGACGATTCTGTGCGACGGGCAATAGAAGCATTGGGGGCAGCGAACATGAAAATACATATTACCGAGTTAGATGTATCGGTATATCCCTGGGAGTTTAGCCAGCGAGCTAAAAATAGTGACGAAATTGATAGCTATACACCCGATTTGGAGCAAAAGCAAACAGCGGTTTACCGACAGATTTTTCAGTTATTTAGGCACTACACCCCTTTGATTAGTAGTGTGAGTTTCTGGGGCTTATCCGACAGCTATACTTGGTTGGATTATTTTCCGGTACGTGGAAGGAAAAACTATCCTTTGTTGTTTGATGAAAATTTACAACCAAAAAAGGCATATTGGGAAATTATACAGCCCATCAACTGATGGGCTGACTATTTACTTTTTATCGAAAAGACTCCAAAAGTACAATTTTAACCCGCATCACACTAGTAGGTTTTGTGGGTGCAGCATCTTGGTAGTCTGATGATTGTACATCTATTGAAAGGCTGCCGGGTGTTACTGTATAGCTATAAGCTTGGGTGTCGTACACAAATGGTATTTGCTCATAAAAATTTCCATTACCTCTCGACACATAGACCAATATGCCGTCATCATCATAGGTGCGTTGGTCTATACGATTGTCAAACACGGTAGCCGAATAGCTAAATCCGTCGTTGCTCAATGCCCAAGCATTGGGGTCAATGTATTTGATAATGGTAAGGTTATTGGCTGTATTGTTTACATACGTGTCTTTTTTGCATGAAACCATACCCAGTATAGTTACACAAAGGAGAATGAGGTGGAGCTTTTTCATGTTTTTGTTGTTTTGCACAGCATCGCAAATGTTTTGGCTCAACTGTTTTAAAATTGACCTTTCAAAATTATTGCCAAGTTTTGGCAAGCTTTACAGAACGCATAAACATCACGAAAAGGCTGTTTTGTTGCGAAGGAAGGTGTATGTTAAAATAGACAATAGCAATCACTATAAATCGGTGGGTGTGCTTTTGGTTACTGATTCGTTGATTAATCGGTGAGCTAACTCATCGATAACCTGCTCGTTTTCGCTAATGAGTTTATCGGCCAAAGCAACAATTTTTTGAATGTTAGACTTACTTGCAGCGTCCATGCTAGGGTCGATAGAAGAAAGGTTGCTGGGCTCTATACGGATATAGTTGTCAGACTTTTTTACCGATCGAAAAAGTTGACGAAGGAAAAAATCATAACTCTCGGACGAGCTTGCGGTCATAATATCTACCAAAGCAGGGCCAATTGAAATGGCCATTTTCTTCTTAAAATCCTCGTAGTTATAGGCGTTTTTGGTAATACCTGTTCCTAAAGAGAGGATGTGTATGTCGTTGATGTTAAAAGTATTAAAGGTTTTAAGCACCTCTAATAGAGCGGGTAGGCTGGGGTTGTGAGCAAATAAACCGCCATCTATTAGCACGTAGCGGGTATGTGCCAAAGAGAAAATTTCGGCTATCGAAAAAAACGTAGGAGCTGCAGAGGTAGCTCTGCAAACATCACGCAGCAAAAAATCTCTTGAGGCACCGTGAGAGATTGCTTTTTGCTGGCGGAAGAGGTGGTTTTTTCTTAACTCGATATTGTAGGCAGTTAATATGCAAGGTTTGATAAGTTGCGAGAGCTTGGTGTCTTTGAAATAATCATAAAGAACCTCCTCAATAATACTGCTGTCGTAAAGCTCGCTCAGCAAGCCAAATCGGCTTAGAAAACGTCGCCATTTTTTTGTGCAAAAAATATGCTCGCCATGCTCGAGATAAATATTGAGTGCTTCGCGGGCACTAAATTTAGGTCGATTAGGCTCATCATCTGATGGGTATAGCAATATAGAAGTTAGAATACCTCCGGTACTGGTTCCGGCAAAAAAATCAAAATAGTCTGATATAAATACTTTCTCCGTTCCACTTATCTTTTTAATCCGGTCTTCTAATTCGGCAATAACCATACCCGGAATTATGCCTCTTATGCCTCCGCCATCAATAGATAGAATACGCTTCATGCCTGATGTCTTGGTGTTTATCGAAGCTAAATTTAAGGTTTTTTTGCTAAATGTAAAACTAAAGGCTCCTGGAAGTGGAGCCTTTAGGTGATGTGTGTTTGTATTTTTGAAGATAATAAGTTCTTTACACCAAGTATTCGAATAGGGTGGCGTCCTCGTTTAGTGCAATAACATCAAATTTAAAATGCTTCATTCTTTCTAATAATCCGGAATAATCGGCCTTATCTCTCAGTTCGATACCTACTAGTGCAGGACCGCTTTCGCGATTGGTTTTCTTTATAAACTCAAAACGGGTAATGTCGTCATTAGGCCCTAGCACATTGTTTACAAACAAACGCAATGCACCGGGGCGTTGCGGAAAACGGACAATAAAATAGTGTTTAAGCCCTTCAAAAAGTAAAGAGCGTTCTTTTATTTCTTGCATCCGTTCTATGTCGTTATTGCCTCCGCTTACTACACAAACTACTGTTTTGCCAACAATTTGGTCTTTTATCTGCTCTAGGGCGGCTACGGCCAATGCCCCAGCAGGTTCTACCACAATGGCATCTTCGTTGTACAGTTTTAGTATGGTGGTGCATATTTTGCCTTCGGGCACCAGATAAACATCATCGAGCAGCTCCTTGCAATAACGAAAAGTAAGTTCACCGATACGTTTCACAGCAGCGCCATCAACAAAACTGTCAATTTTGGCCAGACTTACCGGTTGTCCCTGTTTCAGAGCTTCGTGTAGCGAGGGAGCACCCAAGGGTTCGACCCCAATAATTTTGGTGTCGGGTTTGCTTTGCTTTACGTAAGCAGAAAGTCCAGAGGCTAAACCGCCACCACCTACGGGTACAACTATCAACTCTACATCGGGTAGGTCTTCCAAAATCTCAACGCCAACGGTGCCTTGTCCTTCAACTATTTTTTCGTCATCAAACGGAGGAATAAACACAGCCGAGTTTTCTTTGGTAAATTTTAATGCTTCTTGTAAACAATCATCAAAAGTATCGCCCACCAACACAATGTCAATATTATCACCACCAAACATTTTGGTTTGTTTAATCTTTTGGTTCGGGGTAATACTGGGCATAAAAACTGTACCTTTAATATTCAGTCTTTTGCAAGAATAGGCAAAACCTTGGGCGTGGTTACCGGCGCTGGCACAAACCACTCCGTTGGTAAGTTTGCTACTATCCAAAGAACTAATCATGTTGTAAGCACCCCTAAGCTTGTATGAGCGCACTACCTGCTGATCTTCTCTTTTTAAATAAATATTGGCTTGATATTGTAGCGATAATCGGGTATTGTAATCTAATGAGGTGCGTTTTACTACACCTTTTAGGCGAGCAGCTGCGGCATTGAAATCTACTGTGTTTTTTTCCATTTGTTTTGTTAAGCGATATGCTTGCTATCCATTTTGTGGTTTAGAATAAAGGGCTGAGCATGGACTGATTAGCGGATATTAGCGGCTACCAGTTCGTTCAGGTCACTGTCTTCTATACCTTGTTTTTGATCTGCTAGGTTAAGGAATGCGGTGTAAACCACTGCCAATTGCTCTTTGTCTAGCTGATGTCCTAATCGTTCTAGGTGATGTTTTAGGGCATGTCTGCCACTGCGGGCGGTCAGAACAATGGTTGCCTCGGGGAAACCCACATCCTCTGGACGAATAATCTCGTAGTTCTCTCTCATTTTCAAGAAACCATCTTGGTGTATGCCCGAGCTGTGCGCAAAGGCATTGGCTCCAACAATAGCTTTGTTGGGCTGTACGGGCATGTTCATTTGCTCACGTACCTGATGGCTTATTTCATAAAAACCTTGGGCGTTGATATTGGTATATAAACCCAATGATTTGTGGGTCTTCAAAACCATTACCACTTCTTCCATAGAAGTGTTGCCGGCTCTTTCGCCAATACCATTGATGGTACATTCTACTTGGCGGGCTCCGTTTTGCAACCCTGCAATAGAGTTAGCTGTTGCCAATCCCAAATCGTTGTGGCAGTGGCAAGAAATGATGGCCTTATCTATGTTGGAAACATTTTCTTTCAGGAAACGGATTTTTGACCCATATTGGTCGGGTAGGCAATAACCATTGGTGTCGGGAATGTTAACCACGGTAGCTCCGGCAGCAATTACTGCTTCTACCATCTTGGCCAAATACTCGATATCAGCACGTCCAGCATCTTCGGCGTAAAATTCGATATCCTCCACATATTTTTTGGCATATTTTACAGCTTCAACAGCTCGCTCCAAAATTTCTTCTCTGGTACTATTAAATTTGTGTTTGATGTGCATGTCTGACGCACCGATACCAGTGTGTATGCGGGGACGTTTTGCAAAGCGCAAGGCATCGGCAGCTACATCAATATCATTTTTGTTGGCTCGGGTTAGTGCACAAATAATGGGATTGCTAACTGCTTTAGATAATTCAATAACGCTGTTGAAATCGCCAGGGCTTGAGACTGGGAAGCCTGCTTCAATTACATCTACTCCAAGTGCTTCTAGCGATTTTGCAATTTCGATTTTTTGTGGGGTGCTTAGTTGGCAGCCTGGCACTTGTTCGCCATCGCGTAGAGTAGTGTCAAAAATATAAACTCTGTTTGGATCGTGTATCATAACCAGTGTTGTTTAAGATGCTAATAATTTTATGATGAGTTGGCCCATCTCTTTGGTGCCCAATATATGCGCTGTATTGGTGTTGCTGTCGGCAATGTCTTTGGTTCTGTAGCCTGCTTTCAGAGCCTTATCTACAGCTTGTACCAAGTATTGGCCTTCTTCTTTCAACCCGAAACTTATTTCGAGCATCAGAGCTGCCGATAGGATAGAGGCCAGCGGGTTGGCCAGGTTTTTACCTGCAATATCATGTGCCGATCCGTGTATAGGCTCGTAGAAACCTACTCCGTCACCAACAGAGGCAGAGGCCAACATTCCCATTGATCCGGCAATTTGTGAGGCTTCATCGGTAAGGATATCGCCAAATAGGTTGGCCGTCAATACCACATCAAACTGTTTTGGGTCTTTAATGAGCTGCATGGCGGCATTGTCTATAAACATGTGGGTAGTTTCTACATCAGGATATTGTTTTGCAATTTCTTGAACTACTTCTCTCCACAGTCTAGAGGCTTCCAAAACGTTAGCCTTATCTACTGAGCAAAGTCGCTTTCTGCGCTTTTGTGCAGCTTGAAACGCTTTGTGGGCAATACGCTCTACCTCGTAGCGATGATAAATCATCAGATCGGAGGCGGTTTGACAATCTTCGCTTCTTTTCTTTTCGCCGAAATACACATCGCCAGTAAGTTCTCTAAAGAAAAGTATGTCGGTTCCCTGCAAAATGTGTGCTTTAATACTTGAGGCCTCTAAAAGCTCGTCAAACAAAAGTATTGGACGTAAGTTGGCGTATAAACCCAATTCTTTCCTGATTTTTAGCAAGCCTTGTTCTGGACGAACTTTTAGCGAGGGGTCGTTGTCGTATTTGGCATGACCGATGGCTCCAAAAAGTATAGCATCACTTTTGCGGGCTTTGTCTAGGGTCTCGTCGGGTAGCGGATTGCCTGTGGCCTCGATAGCCTCATGACCCATTATAGCCTCGTCAAAATTAAACTCGTGGCCAAATTTATGGGCTATTTGTTCTAAAGCGGCCTTTCCCCATTGGGTAACTTCTTGGCCTATTCCGTCGCCGGGTATTACTAATATGTTTTTCTTCATTAGCTGATTTTTGAAATGTCTTTTATGATACGGTTTCTAATTCTTCTTTTCTCAAATATTTTCCTTTATAGCTGAGTTCACCTTTTTCCAAAATTAAGTGGTGACTGAAATTTTTGGGCAAGTCTTCATCGCTGTGCGAAACATAGATTAGGCTGCGTTGGGTTTTGCAAAGTTCATCAATTAGGTTGTTAAACTGCTGGGTTTGTTGCCTGTCCAAACCTTGGCAAGGCTCGTCGAGCACCAAAAGTTCGGGATTTTTGATAAGGGTACGTGCCAACAAGGCCATACGCTGAATACCGAGCGGTAGGTGACCCAAAAGCTCATTTTGGTGTTTCTCTAGCCCAAAAAAAGCAATAATCTCATCCACCTGTTTTCTTTTGTGCCACGATATTTGTTGGTACAGCCCAATGCTGTCAAAAAAACCGGATGCTATGCTTTGCCAAAGACTGGTGTTGAAATCGAAATACCAATGCATCTCGGGTGAAATCATCCCGATACGTGATTTGATATCCCAAATACTTTCGCCAGTACCTCTCTTTTGCCCAAAAAGATATAGCTCATTGGCATAAGCCTGTGGATGATCGCCATTGATGAGGCTTAGCAAGGTAGATTTACCTGAGCCGTTGGGGCCGCTAAGCAACCATTTTTCGCCATTTGCTAGCTCCCAGTTTATGTTTTTGAGGGCTTGTTTTTCACCGTAGTGGATATTGATATTATCCATTCTGACCAATACCTCGTGCATAGAAGTAGGCATTTTCTGGAGAAATTCAGGTATTGGCTTGGTATTAATTTGTGACTTGGTACGTGTGCAGATAGAATACAGCTCTTCTAAGGAACCGTTACATAGGTTTGCAAAGCGATTGATACAAGCAGGTACTTCTGCCTCGCTAGACACTAAAATAAGTTGCACATTGTTTCCACAAATTTGGTCGAGCAATAGATTGAGTTGATGCCTTGAAACACTATCTAGTCCTGTGTAGGGTTGGTCTAAGAGCAATAACTGCGGTTTCAACCATAAAGCCTTCACCAATTGTAGCTTCTTGTGCTCGCCACTAGACAACTCAAGGAGTTGTTGCTCCATTTTTTCGGTAAAACCTAGGGCGGTAAGGATAGGTAAAAGTTCTTTGTTGGCTAGTGCGTGGGTATTACCAAAATGTTCAAGCTCTACCTTTACCGAGACAGTTTCTTTTTGTTGTTGTAAGTTGTATCGTTGTTGGTAGTAGAAATTGGCAACGCCTTCAATATTAGTAAACTGATACCATTGCGCCACATAATGAATGGCTTTTTGTTGGTTATTTTTAGCGGTATTGATGTGGCGTACAATATTGTCGTTACTTTTTGATATACCTGCAATCGCTTTTAGTAAGGCGCTTTTGCCCGATCCACTCTCGCCGCATAACAGCCAGTTTTCTGCTCTGTTTATAGTCCAATTCAAGTCCTTTAACACAGACTTCTGTCCGTAGTTTAAACTAAATTGGTTAATCTCTAACAAAGGCTTAATCATGCAACTTACAAGGTTTTGGGCTGGTATGCTCGTTCTTTTTCGTATTGCTCTATACGATCTAGCTGACTTAGTATAAAATCTATATCATCATAACCATTAATCAAGCACGATTTTTTATACGGGTTAATCTCGAAATTCTCGGTTTGACCGCTGGCTGCAATGGTGATACTTTGTTCTTCAAGATTTACAGTAACCAGACTTTGGTGATCTTTTTCAACAGCGGCAAATAAGGCTGCCAAAAATTCGTCGCTAACTTGTATAGGTAGTAGGCCATTGTTGAGGGCATTGCCTTTAAAAATATCAGCAAAGAAACTACTTACTACTACGTCAAAACCGTAGTCTTGTATGGCCCAAGCTGCGTGTTCACGGCTACTGCCACAACCGAAATTTTTTCCGGCTACTAGTATCTTTCCGCTAAATTTTGGCTGGTTAAGCACAAAATCGGCTTTAGGCTGATTTTGTGTGTCAAAACGCCAATCGCGGAAAAGGTTTTCGCCAAAACCATCACGGGTGGTTGCTTTTAAGAAACGAGCCGGAATAATTTGGTCGGTATCAATATTCTCTATCGGTAGAGGCACTACTGTAGAGCTCAAGGTTTTAAACTTTTTCATTTTTCAAGGGTGCTTAATACTACATCAATTCTCTCACATCGCTAATGTATCCGGTTACAGCTGCTGCTGCTGCGGTGAGTGGGCTAGCCAGCATGGTGCGGGCGTTGGGTCCTTGACGGCCTTCGAAGTTTCTGTTCGAGGTAGAAACGCAATATTTTCCTGCCGGAATTTTATCTTCGTTCATTCCCAAACAAGCCGAACAACCTGGTTCACGAAGCTGAAAACCTGCTGCTTCAAACACTTTGTCAATCCCTTCAGCTTTGGCTTGTGCTTCTACTTGTTTAGAGCCTGGCACAATCCATACTTCAACGTTTTCTGCCCGATGTTTGCCTTTCACAAATTGAGCCACAGCTCGTAAATCTTCTATACGTGAGTTGGTACAACTGCCAATGAAAACATAGTCGATAGCTTTACCGATGAGCTGTTCATTCTCTTGTAAGGCCATGTAGTCGAGTGCCTTTTTGTAGGAGGCTTGTTCACTTTGTGGTTGTGAGCTGATGGCGGGTATCGACTCGCGTATGCCCATGCCCATACCCGGATTAGTACCGTAGGTTATCATAGGGCTAATATCGGCAGCATCATAAACTAATGTGGCATCAAAAATAGCATCTTCATCGCTGTATAGGCTTTTCCAATAGGTCAAGGCTTTGTCCCATTCGGCGCCTGTAGGTGCAAATTTTCTACCTTTTATATAGTCAAAAGTGGTTTGGTCTGGTGCAATTAATCCGCCTCGGGCTCCCATCTCAATACTCATGTTGCAAATGGTCATACGGGCTTCCATACTCAATGAGCGGATGGCCGACCCGGCAAACTCTACAAAATAGCCTGTACCTCCGGCTGCGGTAATCTTAGAAATTACATAAAGTACAATATCTTTAGCTCCAACACCCTTACCCAATTCGCCATTGATTTCAATTTTCATGGTTTTTGGTTTCGATTGGAGTAAGCATTGGGTGGCAAATACTTGTTCTACTTGTGAGGTACCTATACCAAATGCTATAGCACCGAAAGCCCCGTGTGTAGAGGTATGGCTGTCGCCACAAACTATAGTTTTTCCGGGTACGGTAATACCTAGCTCTGGGCCAATTACGTGTACAATACCTTGAAAAGGATGGCCTAAGCCATACAGCTCAACACCAAATTCTTTTGTATTCTTGCTAAGCATATCTACCTGGTAGCGAGAAAGCTCTTCTTTGATGGGTAGATGTTGATTGAGTGTGGGAACGTTGTGGTCGGCGGTGGCCACAGTTTGTTTAGGTCGGAGTAGTTTTATTCCTCTTTTTCTTAAGCCATCAAAGGCTTGAGGTGAGGTAACCTCATGTATAAGGTGGGTGTCTATATACAAAATATCAGGAAAGCCTTCCTGACGCTTGACGACGTGTGCGTCCCAGATTTTTTCGACTAATGTTTTTCCCATTTTCTAGTATTTTGGTCAAAAGCCTAAGCCACAATTGGGCTTAGGCTTAAATAGAATAAATTGTTATTAGGCCGTTTTTATCGACTTCATGGCGGTCATCGCTTGGCGAAGTTTTCTACCTACCACTTCAACAGGGTGATTGCGTAGTATCTCGTTTACGGTTACTAGCTCGATATTGTCCACCGAACCATCTTTGCCTTCGTTGTAGTTTTTACCTACTACATCCACATCAATTGTTTTCATAAAGTCAGCCAAAAGTGGTTTGCAAGCTTGGTCGAATAAATAACATCCGTACTCTGCCGTGTCAGAGATTACTCGGTTCATCTCGAATAGTTTTTTACGGGCAATGGTGTTGGCAATAAGTGGGGTTTCGTGTAGCGATTCGTAATAAGCCGATTCGGGTTTGATACCCGCTTCAACCATAGTTTCAAAAGCCAATTCAACACCAGCACGCACAAAGGCAACCATTAGCGTATAGTTGTCAAAATATTCTTGTTCGCCAATTTTAACATCACCGGCAGGGGTTTTCTCAAATTGGGTTTCGGCAGTTTCAGCTCTCCATTTTAGGAGGTTGGCATCACCGTTAGCCCAGTCTTCCATCATAATGCGACTAAACTCGCCACTCATTATGTCGTCTTGGTGTTTTTGGAACAGCTTACGCATGATATCTTTTAACTCTTCTGATAGCTTGAAGGCTTTAAGTTTGGCAACATTGCTCAAACGATCCATCATACCGCTAACACCACCATGTTTTAGAGCTTCGGTAATTACCTCAACACCGTATTGTACCAGTTTTGAAGCATAGCCGGCATCTATACCTTTTTCAATCATCTTGTCGAAAGATAAGATAGAACCGGTTTGTAGCAAGCCGCAAAGGATGGTTTGCTCACCCATCAAATCTGATTTTACTTCGGCAACAAAAGAAGAACGAAGTACACCGGCTTTGTGACCACCAGTACCTACACAATAGGCTTTTGCTTGTGCTAGGCCTTTTCCTTCGGGGTCATTTTCGGGGTGTACGGCAATAAGCGTAGGCACGCCAAAGCCTCTAAGGTACTCGGCTCTTACTTCAGAACCTGGTGATTTTGGAGCCACCATAATTACGGTAAGGTCTTTTCTGATTTGCATTCCCTCTTCAACAATGTTGAAACCATGCGAGTAGGATAGGGTAGCACCTTGTTTCATTAAGGGCATTACAGCACTTACTACGGCAGTGTGTTGTTTGTCGGGGGTGAGGTTGATAACTAGGTCTGCTGATGGTATCAACTCCTCATAAGTACCTACTTTGAAATTGTTGTCTGTGGCATTTTTCCAGCTGGCTCTTTTTTGTTCGATAGCTTCTTTGCGTAGGGCATAAGCAACATCCAAACCGCTATCTCTAAGGTTGAGGCCTTGGTTAAGCCCTTGGGCACCACAACCCACCACTACAATTTTTTTTCCTTTTAGTGCATTTACCCCGTCCAAAAACTCATCGTTGTTCATAAATTCACAAACGCCTAATTGGTTTAGTTGCTCTCTGAGGGGTAATGTGTTAAAATAATTTGCCATTTTCTTAATGAAATTTTTATTGCTTTTTTTTGATTGTTTAATAAGTTGATTTATAGGGTAAAAATTTTGTCGCCTTGACTTAGAAATTCGTTCTCAATCAAATCGTTGCCGGGCTCTTCACTTTCAAATTCTTTCAATTTTTCATGAAATCCTGCACTATTTTTGATGATGGCAACCCTAGCACTGCGTACAAACTCTATCAGGTTGTAGGGCTCTAGTGCTTTTACTAATGCGTTGGTTTCTTCGGCATGGCCGGTTACCGCAAAAACGGTATAGTCTTTACGTATCACTACAGCACTAGCGCCGTATTGGCGCAATAAGCGCTCTACGGTAACCTTTTCGGCAATTTCATCTGTAGAAACTTTATATAGTGCCAATTCTTGCCAGATAATTTGATCATTGGTATTGAAATATACTTTTAATACTTCGACTTGTTTCTCTATTTGTCGGGCTAGTTTGCGTACTACCTCGTAGCTTTCAACGATGAGAATATTGAAACGGTGAATACCTTCAATTTCTGAGGCCGAGGTGTTGAGGCTTTCTATGTTTATCTTTCTTTTTGAGAATACTTGTGCAATTCGGTTCAACAAACCGATACGGTTTTCGGCATATACCGTAATGGTAAATTCTTGCATTCCCTCATAATTGGGGTCGCCGGGTACGTATTTTATAGTGTCGGTGGTACTCATTTTTTGTTTTTTTTACCTGTCTTCAAGGTGTGTGATAAAATGCTTTATTACTTTGCTGTTCTTATTATTGTAGCCTGATTTCGCTAACGCTACAACCTTGTGGCACCATCGGGAACACATTATTCTCTTTGCCTACAGCCACTTCTAACAGGTAAGAACCCTTGTGGTTGAGCATGGTCTCTAATGCTGATTTTAAGTTTTCACGTTTATCTATCTTGTTGCCAGCAATACCGTAAGAGTTGGCCAGCATCACAAAATCAGGACTGGTAATGTTTACAAAAGAGTAGCGTTTGTCTAAGAACAATTGCTGCCATTGGCGTACCATACCCAAGAAACTGTTGTTGAGGATTAGAATTTTTACCTCGGCACCAAATTGCATGATGGTGCCCAGCTCTTGTGGGTTCATTTGGAAACCTCCATCACCAATAATAGCTACTACAGTGCGGTGTGGTGCACCATATTTGGCGCCAATAGCAGCTGGCAGTCCAAAGCCCATTGTGCCTAAACCACCCGAAGTAACGTTGCTGCGGCTATGGTTAAACTTGCCATATCTGCAAGTTACCATTTGGTGCTGGCCTACGTCGGTTACCAAAATGGCATCGCCTCCGGTAAGTTCGTTGAGGGTACGTATTACCTCGCCCATGGTCATTATCTCACTATCGGGATTTAGTTCGGGCTCAATAACAATTTTGCGCTCTTCCGCATTGTAATTTCTAAATTTTTCTAACCAAGGCTCGTTTTTGCCTTCTTTTATCAATTGGGTCAGCAAAGGAAGTGTCTCTTTACAATCGCCCCAAACGCCGATATCGGCTTTCACGTTTTTGTCAATTTCTGCTGGGTCAATGTCCAAGTGTATAATTTTTGCTTGCTTGGCGTATTTATCTAAGCGGCCTGTTACACGGTCGTCAAAACGCATTCCTACAGCTACAATAACATCGGCCTCGTTGGTGAGTACATTGGGCCCGTAATTGCCGTGCATACCCAACATACCCATGTTTAGTGGGTGGTCGGTTGGTATAGCTCCTTCCCCTAAAACGGTAAATGCAGCGGGTAAGTCTCCTTTTTCTATAAATGCCTTAAACTCGGTTTCGGCATTACCCAAAATTACACCTTGTCCAAACAAAACAAATGGTTTTGTGGCCTCGTTGATGAGTTTTGCAGCCGCTTCTATATACTGGATACGCACCTTGGGTTTGGGTCTGTAACTGCGTATATGGTTACATTTCTCGTAAGGTGCAAATGTTTCTATTTGTAGCTGTGCATTCTTAGTAATGTCAACAAGCACTGGTCCTGGACGGCCACTACGGGCAATATGAAAGGCTTTAGCCAATATTTCAGGTATTTCTTTGGCATCTGTTACTTGGTAGTTCCACTTGGTAATAGGTGAAGTGATGTTAATTACATCAGTTTCTTGAAAAGCGTCGGTTCCCAATAGATGGGCAAATACTTGTCCGGTTATGCAAACTACCGGGGTGCTGTCTATTTGTGCATCGGCTAGTCCGGTAACTAGGTTGGTAGCACCTGGCCCACTAGTTGCAAAAACTACTCCAACCTGACCACTAGTGCGAGCAAAACCTTGGGCGGCATGGATGGCTCCTTGCTCGTGTCTAACCAAGATGTGCTCTATTTGATTGTTATAGTCGTAAAGGGCATCGTAAATAGGCATTATAGCTCCTCCGGGGTAGCCAAATACGGTTTTTACACCCTCTTCTATCAGGCTTTTTAGAACAATTTCAGAGCCAGAGCACTGGATTGATTTTTTCTCATCTGCCTTAGTTTGGGTTGTTGATGCGTCTTGTATTGTTTCCATTATTTTTGTTTTAAGGAGGTTTTTATTTAATTAAAATTCGTCGGTAACGCAACCATCAGAAGCGTCGGATACGGTTTTGGCATATTTGTACAATACGCCCTTGCTGACTTTTAGTCCGGGTTGTTGCCATTTACTTCTTCTTTCGGCAATGATGGCATCACTCACTTTAAGGGTGATCGTATTGTTTACTGCATCAATTTCAATGATGTCGTCATCCTCAACCAGCCCTATCAATCCGCCTTTGTAGGCTTCGGGGGTGATGTGTCCCACCACAAAACCATGAGTACCGCCAGAGAAACGCCCATCAGTAATTAAGGCTACAGACTGTCCTAAGCCAGCACCAATAATAGCCGAGGTGGGTTTCAACATTTCAGGCATACCCGGTGCGCCTACAGGTCCTTCGTTAATAATTACTACAACATCACCAGGTTTTACACGACCGCTAGAGATACCGGCAATTAGGTTCTGCTCACCGTCAAATACACGGGCAGGACCCTCAAAACGCTCACCTTCTTTACCTGTGATTTTAGCTACAGAACCTTTCTCGGCTAAGTTGCCGTACAATATCTGCAAGTGTCCGGTAGCTTTTATAGGGTTGTTTAGTTGTTTGATAATGGGTTGGTTATAATCCATTATTGATTTTACACCTTCAAGGTTTTCGGCAACTGTTTTTCCAGTAACGGTGAGGCAATCGCCATGTAGCATACCATTGTCTAGCAAAAATCGCATCACAGCCGGGATACCTCCGTATTGGTGCAAATCTTGCATCAGGTATTTTCCACTTGGCTTAAAGTCGGCTAGTACTGGAGTTTGGTCACTCATTTTCTGGAAATCATCCTGTGTGATATCAATTCCGATAGCTTTGCCCATAGCAACAAAGTGCAATACAGCATTGGTACTGCCGCCCAATATAATGATAATGCGAATTGCATTTTCAAAAGCCTTGCGTGTCATGATATCGGAAGGCTTAATGTCTTTTTCTAGAAGCAAGCGGAGGTATTTGGCCGTATCGAGACATTCTTTTGTTTTTTCTTCGCTGGCTGCAGGGTTAGAAGAAGAGTAAGGAAGGCTCATACCCATAGCTTCGATTGCAGAAGCCATCGTGTTTGCCGTGTACATGCCGCCACAGGCTCCAGGTCCTGGGCAGGTGTGTTTGATGATGCCTTGGTAATCTTCTTCTGTTAGGTGGCCACTAATTTTTTTACCTAAAGCTTCAAAAGCCGATACGATGTTCAGCTCTTCGCCTTTATAGTAACCGGGTGCAATGGTGCCTCCGTAAACCATAATAGCCGGACGGTTTAAACGGGCAATAGCTATGATAGAGCCGGGCATGTTTTTGTCGCAACCCGGTACGGCAATTAGTCCGTCATAATATTGACCGCCGCAAATGGTCTCTATGCTGTCAGCAATAACATCACGGCTTACTAGCGAAAAACGCATTCCTTCGGTGCCGTTGGCCATCCCATCGCTAACGCCAATGGTGTTGAAACGTAAACCTACCATCCCGTTGTCCCACACTCCTTTTTTAATGATGTCGGCCAAATCATTTAGGTGCATGTTGCAGGTGTTACCGTCGTAACCCATGCTACCAATGCCTATTTGTGCCTTGCTCATGTCTTCATCTTTGAGGCCAATTCCGTATAACATTGCTTTGGCAGCGGGTTGTGTAGGGTCTTGGGTAAAGGTTTTGCTGTATTTATTCAGTTCCATTGTGTATTGAGTATGTATTGTTTGTCAAAAAAAAACCGCCTCTTTTCGGGAGGCGGTTGTATTAAAATGTTATTTTATTTTAAAAACAACGACAGCCCTCCCATCTTTGGGGAAGAATGATAATGTTGTTAATAGTGACTAAGTTCAGTTTCATGTAGGGTTGTTGTACCGAACAAACCTACTAACAAATTATCAAATAATTAAATTTATATTATAATTTCATAGTTCACTTTTTCTAAAACCAAGTTTTTGTATGCTCGTTGTAAGGTGGCACCAATACTGTCACGCCATCTTTGTTTAAAAACGATGTCTTCTACCGTGTGTATGCCAACTACCTCGGTGGCCGTACCACAAAGAAATGCACCATCAGCATTCAGTAAAAAATCAGGAGGTAGTTGTTTTTCTATCACTTCAATATCGAGGACATGGCAAAGCTCTATGATGGTGGCTCTGGTAATTCCGGGTAATATACTCCCTTTGGCAGGGGTGTAAAGTTTACCGTTTTTCTCTATAAAAAGGTTTGCCCCAGGAGCTTCGGCTAAATTACCATGTATATCAAGCAAGATTGCTTCGTCAAACCCTCTCTTTTTTACTTCAGAGGAGGCAATGATAGAGTTGGTGTAGTGCCCACTAAGTTTTGCCTCTATCGGTACTGATTTGGGATTTGGTCGCTCGTAGGATGAAAAGCCTACTTTTAGTTGCTTGTCGCCGAGGTAATTGCCCCATTCCCAAGCACAGAGAAGTATAGAAGTTTCTTCGGGGGCTACAAGTGTCATTTGTGCATTGCCAAACACCAAGGGTCTGATATATGAATTCTTGAGTCCGTTTTGTTCTAACAATTGGTAACTCTGACCAATAAGTTCATCGATTTTCCAAGTGAAGGAAAGCCCTGCTAGCTCGCACGACCTTTTTAGGCGATTGAAATGCTCTTTGGCTTTGAAAATGCGTGTGGCATTGTGAGTTTTGTAGGCACGTAACCCTTCGAAAGCAGCAAATCCATAGTGCAAAGACTGACTATAAAGGTCTATCTTGGCATCATTGGCTTTGATAAACTGGCCATTGAGACAGACGATGGTGCTAGAGTTGTAATAATTCATAAGCTGTCAGACTAAAAAAAACGCCCCAATTTTCTACGAAAGGGACGTTCTTTAAAGGTTTTAATCTTTTATTTGCACTTACCCTTCCGTTGCATCATAGACAAATTGAGCACCAGTCCGTTGAGGACATTGCCGACAAGCGTATTTAGGTGTAAATTTGCGTGCATCTGGAAGTGTATTATTAATGTTTATTTTATCGAACACCAAGTTAGCGTTTGCTTAAAGTATATACAATAGCAAATCCATAAAAAATGAAAAACAAATAAAATTTTACATTTATATATTAAAAAGGTGATAGAATTTTATATGTATTGTTTTGTGCCAAATAAAATACGCGTCAATATAGACTAAATCACGATTTGGTATTTAGTTTATTTATTATGCTTGCATTGTATGTAGCCTAAATTCTTCCTGAATTTTGCACAAGTGCCGAAAATCTTATCAAAAATTTTGACCAATCTTTTCTAAAATTTCAGTAGGAATTTTCTGGGTATCTACTATAAGTAGTCCGTCTAAACAATTGGCAAATTTGGGGTCGATATTGAAACAGATAATTTTGGCATTTAGGTTCATATACTGTCGTAACAGAACCGGGATTTTGATATGACGTGTTTCGATATCTGTAATTAAAGCATCTAAATCTTTTAGGCTTTCACTATTGTTTAGCAGCGCATCTGTGTCAATAGGATTTAGCTCGGGTTTAAATTTTTTCTTTGGTCTAACGTATTTGGCCAACTCGTAGTCGAAATGGTTGCGAGTAATGAAATCAACAATTAAAGTTTTACTAAACTTAGAGAAGTTGTTGCTGATGCTTACAGGGCCAAACATATATCGGTATTGAGGGTTTAGAAGCAGATATTTCAAAATTCCTTTCCAAAGTAAAAAAAGCGGTAAAGGTTTTTGTTGGTACTCTTTTCTTATCCAAGATCGGCCCAATTCAATTCCTTGTCCCAAAATTGCATAGAAAGGTGCTTTTATTTTAAAAAGTTCGGCAATATAGAAGCCTCTTTTGCCCATTGAGCGCAATATCTCATCGCCTTTACCAATACGGTAGGCGCCAACTAGCTGGTGTGCCTCTTTGTCCCAAATAAAAAGGTGGTTGTAATAAATGTCGTAATTGTCGAGATCGATACTTTTATTGGTGCCTTCGCCCACCTCACGGAAAGTAATTTCTCGTAGTCGTCCAATTTCTCGCAGTATATATGGGATTTTAGCACTAGGGCAAATGTACACCTCATAGTTTTTTTCTGTCCAAACCCGATAGTCATCTAGTTGTGTTATCTCTGCCGATATTGTTTTTGGATCGGTTTCTTCAACAATGTTTTGCGGTTTCTTTTTTATCTTAAAGATGTTGGCAGGGTTAAACAGTTTTCGTTCTTGCTCAATACTTGTACCCAAAGCATAGGTGCGAGCTCTCAAAAAATCTAGCAACTTATTGGTGTCCTTACCGTAATTGATATCGCTCAGTTTAATAGGTCTGCCAATTCGTACTTTCATGTTTAGTCCCTTTTTGTTTAAAAATTCTGAGGGTAGTTTGGCTGTACGTAAGGTAGGGTGCAAAAAGCTCAAGATGTTAAAAAGTATGCTGTTGTTGCCATGAAAATATATTGGCACAACGGGAACATTGGCTTTGGCAATTATTTTTCCGACTACGGGATGCCAAAGCCGGTCAATAATTTCTTGTTTTTCGAGGTTGAAGGTAGATACCTCACCAGCCGGGAAGATACCAATAGGTACACCTTGCGAAAGCAAATCGAGGGTGCTTTTTAAACCGCTGATACTTGAGCTGTGCTGAATATTCTCGAAGGGGTTTACCGCAACAAAAAACTCACTAAGGTTAGGGATTTTTTTTAGGATAAAATTGACCATCACTTTGGCTTCTGGCCGCACGGTGCACAGTAGTTTTACTAATGCCAAGCCTTCTACGCCTCCAAACGGGTGGTTGGCAATAGCTATAAAAGGTCCTGTTTTAGGGATGTTTTGCAAATCACTATCTTCTAAATCTATCCGTACCCCTATGGTTTCTAATATCTTGTCAACAAACTCAATGCCTTCAAAATGCTGATTTTTTGCAAACACCTTATTGATATCGTTGAGTTTCATCAATTCCATTAATAAGATTGCTAGCCCCGGTACATGTAATTTATTAATCTTAGTAGCCTCGGCAAATTCTTTAGTGGTGATGATTTTCATTTAATATAAGTAGTGTGCTTGGAGTGTTTTTCAAAATTATCATTTATATTTATCTTACCAATTGTTTAACCATGAAAAATTGGCTGCAAGAATATTATGGTTTTAGTAAACGAGAGTTTAACGGTATTGTGGCTCTTTTGTTTGTAGTGCTATCTATCAATTTTATCCCTTGTATTTACGATTACTTTTTTAGAAAAGAACCAAAAATAAGCGTTGCCGACCGTAAAGCTTTTCAGCAATTGGCTATAGTGGATAGATATCCGAAACGTAATTTCGATGAGTTTGAAGACAAATCTTGGAGAACGAACAAGAAACCAATTTCTTATCACAATTTTGACCCCAATTTGAGTGATACCTCTGAGTGGAAAAGCTTTGGCTTATCATCAAAACAGGCTAGAGCCGTGGTGAACTATGTGAATAGGGGAGGTAGATTTTATAAGCCCGAAGATTTGAAAAAGATGTTTGTAATTAGTCCCGAAAAATATAGCGCCCTATTGCCGTATGTGAAGATTAGCTCTGCGGCATTGCCCGATAAACAATATACGCCCTACGAGAAGAAAGTACAAAGCCCAATAGAACTTAACACGGCCGACACGGTACTTTTTGACAAGATAAGAGGGGTAGGCCCTTCTTTTGCTAGACGTATTGCGACTTATCGCGATCGTTTGGGCGGTTTCTATAAAAAAGAACAATTGCTTGAAGTATGGGGTTTGGACAGTGCCAAGTACCAAGAAATAAAAGATCAGGTTAGTTTAGACCCCGGGGCTATAAAAATGATCAAAATTAACACAGTAGAGTTTGAGGATTTGAAAACCCATCCCTATTTGAGATATAAAGAAATGAACGCAATTGTACAGTACAGAAAACAACATGGCCCCTATCGTAGTGTGGATGATTTGCGTAAAATCCTTATCTTGTCGCCGCAAAGTATAGCACGTATTGCACCATACCTCAGTTTTGAATATGATCAGCCAAAAAATTAAAGAACATGTTCGTGATGTTCTCGACTTCCCAAAACCCGGAATAGTTTTTAAAGATATTACCCCCATCTTGAAAGATCCCTTTTTGTGTGATGAAATAGTGGAAGCCTTAAGCGCACAGGCAACTCCACTACATGTTGATGCTATAGCCGGTATAGAAAGTAGGGGATTTTTGTTCGGTTTAGCACTGGCACAGCATTTAAAAGTGCCTTTTATCCCTATACGCAAGGCAGGTAAATTGCCCTACAAGACCATCAGGCAAGCTTATAAGCTAGAGTATGGCGAGGCAGTATTGGAAATTCATGAAGACGCTTTTGAAAAAGGGCAGAGGGTGCTGGTGCATGATGACTTGTTGGCAACGGGCGGTACGGTTATAGCTGCTTCTGCGCTGATAGAGAAATCTGGAGCAGCTATTGCAGGTTATTCGTTTATCATCAACCTTGATTTCTTAAACGGAAAAGAACGGTTGAAGCCTTTTAGTTCCAATATTTTTTCTTTGGTAGATTATTAGGTTGTACTAGGGCTTGGCCAATTTGTAGTCTTTGTGTACAATAAGAAAGCTAGCCCGTTCTTCTTTCTTAAACGGATAAGACCAATTACCTTGGTAGGTAATTTTGGTGGGTAGTTTTACATCGTCAAAATAACTCATCTCTATATTCATTTGTACATCAAAATCAAACAATAGGTTGTCGTATTTCATATCAACATAGCGACCTAGTATTTCGAAGTTACGTTTGTCAAAAATGGTTATCAACTCTTTAATCATTAAACCATCTTTGGTCCAATTGCTCAGCTCGGGTTTTACGGCAACTTTAAAACGGTACACCGGAATAGAGTCTAAATAGATTCCGCTGTGAAAAGTGTAATCGTAATATTGTCGCATATTAGCCGTAAAAATTTGGGTTTTGCTACCTATAAAAGGTACGCCTTTTATAGGTCGGCCGGGGCTAAATATGAGTGTTTTTAGTTTGTCTTTGTAGCCTTCATTGCTGCCTTTGGTTTTTCCATCAGATGGTACGGGATTGGGTACAAAATCGGTATTGTAGGCGTTCATAAATATATAGTCGAACATCTCTACCGTATAAAGTTGGTATTTGCCGTTCTTTTTATAAATCTTGCCTTGATCTTCTTTTGCTAGGTATTCCATTTTATAGGGACCATCGTTGTTATGTTTTATCTTTCGGTAGATACGCCCCTCAACTTGGTTCTTTTTGTTGTAGGTAAATATTCGGTTCTCGGCAATGAAGCTGTATTTCTTCATATTACGAAAAGCTTGGTAAAAGCTGGTGTCGTTGATGATTGCATCAATAAAAGTTTCGATGCTAAAACGCTTGGCTTTAATGTTAACAACCGAATCGAGGGTGATGGTCTTTATGGTGTCCGGATTATAACGTGGTATTTGTTGGGCTTTTGTGTTTGATAAAGTACCAGCAAATAAACAAACCAATGCAATAATTAACTTATTCAATGTTTTCCTCCTAGTTGCCAAGTTGTTTATACGCTAAATAAGCCATTAGTCCGGTTGAGATTTTTAGGGCATCCTCGTCAATATCAAAATTTGGGGTGTGCACCGAATGGCAGGTGTCTTTTTCCTTGTTGCCCGTTCCCAGCCTGTAAAAACAGGCATTGGTTTCTTGCGAGTAGTAGGCAAAGTCTTCAGCGGCCATCCAAATATCCAAATCTTCTACATTTTCTTTACCCAAGTACTCTTCGGCATATTGCTTGCTACTGTTGGTCAGTTTTTCTTCGTTAATTAAGAACGGATAGCCTTTATGTATATCGAAATGGCAGTGTCCACCCATAGCTTCGGCTATACCTTCGGCCATTTTTTTCATACGCCGATGTGCTTCACTACGCCAAACTTCATTCAAGGTACGAAAAGTACCTTCAATTTTTACTTCATTAGGAATAATGTTGGTAGCTCCGTTGGCAATAACCTTGCCGAATGATAGTACAGAAGGTAGTCTGGGGTCGGCGTTTCGACTAACGATTTGTTGTAGCGATACAATAATGTTGGCAGCAATAACCACTGGGTCTATGTTTTGCTGGGGTTGTGCTCCATGCCCGCCTTTGCCTGTTACGGTAACATAAAGCTCATCGGTAGAGGCCATGTAAATACCCGATCTGAACCCCACCTTACCTGCTGCAATAGAGGGCTGAACGTGCTGACCAATAATACCTTTTGGTTGAGGATTTTCCAACACCCCTTCTTTTATCATAATACTTGCTCCGCCGGGCAAAAGCTCTTCTGCCGGTTGGAAAATCAGTTTTATAGTGCCCGCAAACTCAGCTTTTAATTGTTGGAGAATGTAGGCTGTGCCCAACAGTGAAGAGGTATGCACATCATGCCCGCAAGCATGCATCACGCCCTCGTTCGTAGAACGATAGGCTTTCCCCTCGTTTTGCTCTTTTATGGGTAGCGCATCCATATCTGCACGTAGGGCAATAACTGTGTCGCCCGGCTTATCACCTTTTATGAGCCCAACAACACCAGTGTTGGCCATTTCGGTATATGGAATTCCCCATTTTTGCAATTTCTCTTTTACAAATTTGGAAGTCTCAAATTCGTGAAAAGAAAGCTCAGGATGAGCATGCAGATGTCGCCTATTGGCAATTACTTCTGGTGAGATGGTGTGTGCTAGTGCTTTTATCTGGTCAAGTATCATTTGTTTTTGGCTAAAACTGCTTTTCGGTAACAAGTTTAGGTGGGTTTATCCGTTCTCTGTAAATAAAGAGTGTACGGTACATAGGCCTGAGTTCTTCTAAAAAACGTTGAGCCTCTAAACGAGTATTAAAATCACCAACTTTTAGATGGTAGTTAGGCTCTTTATAGCTAATGTACGAACCCATGTCTGGAAAGGTGTTAGCAAATTTTGCTTGCTCTGCAAAGGCGGTATTGCGATCGGTGCCGTAATAAATTTGCACCCGATAGCCTATTTTATTACTCACAACGCCCGTAACTTGGTTGGTACCTTGGTTGTTTTTTTGTTGTAGCAATTGAAGCCTTTTTTGGAGTAGGCTATCAATTTGGGGGTCTTTAACAATCAATAGCTCGCCTTTTTGTTGTGCAAAACTATAACTACTGCACAGCCACAATAAACCCAAAAAGTAAAACCTTATTTTTTTCATCAACTGCTACACACAATACTAAATGCGTTTCAAAAGTCGTGATATTTGTAGGCTAAACCAAATTCAAGATAAAAAATAGTCTAAATACGTTGAGCTTGATAACCAATCTTCTTCAAAGCTCTTACCAATTCTTCTTCATCAATTTGCTCGCCTTCTACACGCAAAATTTTGTCAGGATGGGCGGTATCTACTTCCCATTTACTGATTTGGTTTTGTGCATCGAGGATAGGGCTTACTTTGGCAACACAAGAAGCACAATTGATGGTGGTTTTAAATTTTAAAGTGTTCATGTTTTATTTTTGTTAAAATGTTTTTTTAAGTTTCAATCGTAAGCTATTGCTCACTACACTCACCGAGCTAAAAGCCATTGCTGCACCGGCAAACATGGGGTCGAGCATAAAACCGTTGATCGGGTACAATAAGCCTGCTGCAATAGGTATGCCAATAACGTTGTAGATAAAAGCCCAAAACAGATTTTGTTTGATGGTTTTTACGGTTGAGTGGGAAAGTGCAATAGCTTCGGGAATTTTGGTTAAATCGGATGAGATGATAGCCATTTTGGCTACTTCAAGAGCAATGTCGCTTCCTTTACCCATGGCTATGCTGATATCGGCCAAGGCCAGTGCCTGGCTATCGTTAATGCCGTCGCCAACCATGGTAACTGTTTTACCTTCGGCTTGAAGTTTTCTTACAAAATCAGCCTTATCAGTTGGCAGACAGTTGGCTTTAAAATGTTTTATACCTGTCTCTTCGGCTACTTTTGCTGCGGTATGTTCGTTGTCTCCGGTGAGCATATAAACCACTACCCCTAATTTTTGAAGTGCAGCAACAGCCTTTTGTGAGCCTGCTTTTATTTGATCGGCTATGGACAAGGCAGAAATTACATCTTGTTCATCGGCAAAAAATACTACTGTTTGTGCTTTGTCCCACTCTTGTTGTGCCCATTGCAGAACAGAATCAGTTATTTTTATCTCCTTTTCTTTTAAAAAGCTGAGGTTACCAATGTAATATTGCTGTGTTGGACTTTTGCCCGATATGCCTTTTCCGGTATGATTTTCTACGGTTATATCTGATAAAAAATTGGCAGATTTTGCTAAAAATTGACTAATTGCATCGGCCAATGGATGTTCGGAACTTTTCTCTATTGTATAGAGTATGTCTGTAAAGAGTTGACTTTGTTCTTTGAACCATTTTAGCTGGCTTACCGATGGCTTCCCTTCTGTGATAGTGCCTGTTTTGTCTAGAATGATGGCATTTATTTGGTTGGCTCGCTCTAGGCTTTCTGCATCTTTAATCAGAATTCCGTTTTCGGCGCCTTTACCTACGCCAACCATAATAGCTGTTGGGGTTGCCAGCCCCAAAGCACACGGACAAGCTATCACCAATACGGTTACAAAGGCTACCAGCCCTTGACTAAATCCATTTTCGCCGCCAAATATAGTCCAAAGTATTAGGCTTAAAGCGGCAATACCCATAACCGTAGGTACAAAAACTGCCGATACTTTGTCCACTAGCTTTTGTACAGGGGCTTTACTTCCTTGCGCTTCTTCTACGGTTTTAATGATGTGTGCAAGTAGTGTTTCTGCACCTACTTTTTCGGCAACGAATTGAAAACTGCCCTTTTGATTTATTGTGCCCGAAAACACTTTGTCACCGATGGTTTTGGATAAAGGTATGGGTTCGCCGCTTATCATACTCTCGTCAACATAGCTGCTGCCGGCACTTACCGAGCCATCAACGGCAATACGCTCACCCGGTTTTACCAATAGCGTATCCCCTCTGCTAATTGCTGAAATGTTGACCTCTTCTTGTTGTCCATTTTCATGTATTTTGGTAACTGTTTTGGGTTGCAATCCCATCAATTTTTTTATAGCGCTAGAGGTGTTGCCTTTAGCCTTTTCTTCGAGCAGCTTGCCTAGTAGTATAAAGGCAATAACCAAACCGGCGGCCTCAAAATACACATGGTGAGCTATGCCTAAAGCATGTGTAGTGTTGGGGAATAGGGTAATCAAGACACTATAAGCATAGGCTGTTCCGGTACTAATGGCCACTAAGGTGTCCATGTTGGCCGAGCGGTGTTGGGCTTGTTTCCACGCACCGATAAAGAATTGGCGGCCAAAAACAAACAACATAGGAGTAGAAAGAGTCCACATCCAGTAATTGGCACCCGGCATATTCATATAAAACATACCTATAACAAAAAGCGGTACAGCAAAAATCAAGGATAGCAATACACGCTTGTACAATTGTCGGTAGGCAGTAGCCTTGATGCTTGATAGTTTCTCCTTGCTCTCGTCAAGGTTTTCTATCAGCAAATCATAGCCGGCTTCTTGCAAAGCAGTTTTCATCTGCTCTGCATTAATCAAATTGGGTAGGTATTCTATTCTTGCAGAAGTATTGGCGTAGTTGACTTCGGCTTTGATAACCCCGGTAAGATTATTTATTGTGGCTTCGCTACTTGCCGCACAAGAGGCGCAGGACATGTTGAGCAAGGGAAAACTTTGTGTAGTGCTGGCTACATCATAACCCAAACTTCTTATTCTGCCTACAATAGCTTGTACTAGTTCTTCGGGATATCGCTTGGCCTGTATGATTAATCGTTGGTTGTTTACATCAACCTGGTGATAAGACAAATCAGCTACATCGCTTAGTCCCTTTGAGACAATCTGCGCACAATGTTCACTATTTACGCCAACTAGAGGAATGATGATGTTTTCTTGCTTGTTCATAACATTTTAAACTAGGACAAAATTACATTGACCAACACCAATAATCTTTATACAATTAAGTACGCAACTTATAAGTTTTCAAGTTTATAAAAATTTTTATTTACCAAAAACCAATTTGGTATTTGGTTCAAATTTAATTATTATTGTGCTGTATATATTACTATTATGAGTAAAGAGATTTTTGAATTTAACGTACTGCTCGATGAACGCTTTGATGTTCGTTTTGCTTTTCTTTCCGGGATTATTGGTTTTTTGATTAGACTTTGGGAAGCTCGTCCGGCTGCGGCTTAGTTATTGCACTGTTTGATTTGGTTTAAAGCTGCACGACACTTTAAATAATAGCAGGCAAAAGACTTTGTGTATATTTGCAGCAATGAGCAAGAAAACAAAAAAAGTTGAGCCAATTCGGTATTCATCGGTAGAAATTATTGATATTGCCGAAGAAGGAAAGGGAGTGGCCAAAATAGATGACTTGGTGATTTTCGTTGAGCGAGCTGTACCGGGTGATGTGGTGGATATCAAAGTACTCCGTAAGAAAAAGAATTTTGCAGAGGCTGTGGTAGAGCAGATAGTGAGCCCTTCGAAATGGCGTGAGGATGCTTTTTGTAGTCATTTTGGCGTATGTGGTGGTTGTAAATGGCAACACATGAGTTATTCGGCTCAGTTGCACTATAAACAAAAGAGTGTCGAATCGGCATTACAGCGAATTGGCAAAGCTGATGTTTCGACTATGGAGCCAATTTTGGGAGCAGGAGAATCGCGTTACTACCGAAATAAACTGGAGTTCACTTTTTCCAATAAAAGGTGGTTGGACTCGCAAGATATGCTCGAAGATCAAGATGGTAGGCAGATGAATGCCTTGGGATTTCACGTGCCATTACGTTTTGATAAAATTTTAGATATAGAACATTGTTATTTGCAGGCAGATCCCAGCAACGCCATTCGCTTAGCTGTTCGAGATTTTGCTTTGGCTAATCAAATCAGTTTTTATGATCTCAGAAACCATGAGGGAGCACTTCGCAATCTGATTATACGGACAGCAAGTACCGGCGAACTGATGGTTGCAGTTATTTTTGCCTATGCTAGTAATCAAGAAATTGAACGTATGATGTCTTTTGTTAAAGCCAAATTTCCGGACATCAACGCACTACTTTATGTGGTTAACCAGAAAAAGAACGACACTATTTTCGATCAAGAGGTACACTGCTATGCCGGTAAAGATCATATTTTTGAGAAAATGCAGCTCGACAATGGTCAGGAAGTGAAGTTTAAAATTGGTTTAAAATCCTTTTACCAAACCAATTCAGTGCAAGCCCAAAACCTGTATCAGATAACCAAAGATTTTGCCGATTTGCAGGGAAATGAATTGGTGTATGATTTATATACAGGGGCTGGTACAATAGCCAATTTTATAGCTCCCTTTGTAAAACGTGTTGTTGGTGTTGAGTATGTGCCTTCTGCTATAGAAGATGCCAAATTTAATGCAAAGCTTAACGGCACTGATAATACATTATTCTATGCTGGTGATATGAAAGATTTGCTTACTGCAGATTTTGTAAATCAGCACGGTAAACCCGATGTGGTGATTACAGACCCACCAAGAGCAGGTATGCATGCCGATGTAGTAAAGCAATTGTTAGAGATTGCTGCACCAAAAATAGTTTATGTAAGCTGTAATGCGGCTACACAAGCCAGAGATTTAGCTTTGCTCAAAGAAAAATATGAAGTACAGCGTATAAAACCTGTAGATATGTTTCCGCAAACTCAGCATGTAGAGAATGTTGTGCTACTCAAACTACGTAACTAATCGGATATGGAAGATATGATGAATAATTTTGAAGAAGAAGGAGCACCTGCACCTAAAAAACCCAGTCCTTTAATTAGTTTGGAAAAAGACTTGGCTTTTTATGCCGAATCAATAAAAGAGGTTGCACAAGAAATTATTGTTGAGGGGCTATCAAAATCGCCAATATTTGTCGCTCACCAACACCAATTGGCTTTGGGCGAACTTATTTTGGATCGTGAAGAATTGAGTACGGCTTGGTCTATACACGCTTCTACTCTTGAGGAGTTTATTGAAAAAGGACTGATATTACCCAAAAAGAAAGAACATTTCCTGAAAAACTACAAAGATCCCCAAAAATATGCTTGTGTTTTTGTTGTAGTGCCCGAAGGTGCAAACTACGTGTTTTTTCCCTACCCTCAATCTTAGTTTTGTAAGAAAATCGTTGTTTATATAGTGATAAAAGTGTTTTTTTGTGTGTTAATTCCTTAAGCCAATGTCTCAGAACAAGATTGTTATTCTCAATAGTCAGCAAATACAGCAAAAAATAAACAGAATTGCCTATCAAATTCTTGAAGATAATTTTGATGAAAAAGAATTGGTACTGGCCGGTATTTGGGATCGGGGATATAAATTGGCTAAGCGTATCCAAAAAAAACTTGAAGAAATCTCAAAAATAAAAATTAGCTTGTTGCGGGTTGATATTGAGCGTAACAGTCGCAAACTTGTAGCTAGTACCGATTTACCTCAAGAGCAATGGTCTAACAAAACCATCATTGTTGTGGACGATGTGTTGAACAGTGGTAAAACCTTGGCTTATGGTCTTGGGGTTTTCTTAAATACACCGCACAAAAAAATTAGAACAGTAGTTTTGGTTGATCGTTGCCACAAAATTTTTCCAATTGCAACCGATTTTGTTGGTCTAACACTAGCAACAACACTAAAAGAGCATGTTGATGTATTGATGGATATTGATGGGGAAGAAGATCGGGTGTACTTGAGCTAGTTAAGATTTGCTGACTTTATTTTTTGTCTTCTTAAAGAGCTTTTTTGTTTTAAATAAGGCTCAAAATTTACACAGTATTGTCAAATACATAGGACTGAAGGTTTCTGCTTAGAATTATTTCTTTGTTGATTTTATAAATCTTTACCTTTGTTTGGTATGAGTTATAACTTAAAGGTAACGATTGATGGTGCATCGGGTTTCTGTTTTGGTGTCACCTACGCCATAGAGATGGCCGAAGACATACTGGAGCATGATGAATATTTGTACTGCTTAGGAGATATTGTGCACAACGATATGGAAGTAGAGCGCTTGCGTGAGCGTGGACTACGGGTTATTGACCACAATCAACTCAAAGAGCTGCACAACGAGAAGGTGCTAATTCGTGCTCATGGCGAAGCCCCTTCTACCTATGAACTGGCTCTGCAAAATAATCTTACGCTAATAGATGCATCTTGTCCGGTAGTGTTGAAGCTACAAAATCGTATCAAAACCTCGCATGATGATGATGAACAAGTGCTCATTTACGGTAAGCACGGCCATGCAGAAGTGGTTGGTCTAAACGGGCAAACAAAGGGTAAGGCTATTGTTTTTCAGGATATTGCCGAGTTAGATAAGGTTACGTTGCCTAAAAAATTCACTTTGTATAGCCAAACCACCAAAAGCGTTGATAATTTCTATAAAATAAAAGATGAGTTGACACAAAGAGGCTATGAAGTAAAGGCTAATGATACCATTTGTCGTCAGGTTTCGGGGCGCTACGAAAATCTGGAACGTTTTGTCAAAAATTTTGATAAAGTAGTTTTTGTTGCAGGGAAAAAATCATCAAATGGTAAGGTACTTTTTGATGTTTGCAAATCTTTCAACCCCAACTCAATATTTGTTTCTAATGTAGATGAGTTAGAAAAAGCTTGGTTTCAGCCCAATGAAACTGTTGGTGTTTGTGGAGCTACATCTACACCGATGTGGCTTATGGAGCATGTAAAAAAAGTGCTTACAAGTTACTAATCAGGTTGCTATACCTGTCATATTATAATTAGCTATTTCCGAAGAATGTCAAAGAAGGGAGTTTTATTAGTAAATCTGGGTACACCCAATAGTCCATCCGTGAGCGATGTTCGAGCTTATCTCGATGAATTTTTGATGGACAGAAGAGTAATCGATATCCCAAAATTTAACAGGGCTTTGCTGGTAAAGGGTATCATCAAAACCTTTAGAGGACCAAAAAGTGCCAAATTATATCAAGCAATTTGGACCAAAGAGGGATCACCAATTATGGTGTATAGCTTGCAACAACAACAGCTTTTGCAAAAATACTTAGGTGACGATTATGAGGTTGAATTGGCTATGCGCTATCAAAATCCTTCTATTGCTTCGGCACTAGCTAACTTAAAAGCAAAGAAAGTGAAAAGCATAAGAGTAGTGCCCTTATTTCCTCAATATGCTTCTGCAACTACCGGATCAGTAATTGAACAAGTGATGGATGTTGTGAAGGTGTGGCAGAGTATTCCCGAAATTTCGTTTGCTCCTTCTTTTCATAATCACGATAAACTGGTTGAAGTGTTTGCCGAAAATGCCCAAAAGCTAAATTATACTAGTTTTGACCATTACTTATTTAGCTATCACGGATTGCCCGAGCGACAGTTGATAAAAGCTGATGATACACATACTCATTGCTTACAATCGGCTAATTGTTGCGATAGGTTGCAAGATTCAAACCAGTTTTGTTATAAAGCACAATGCCATGATACGTCTCGTAATATTGCCGAAAAACTAGGGATACCAAAAGAAAAATATACCGATTGTTTTCAAAGCAGACTGGGCAAAGCCGAATGGATAAAGCCCTACTCGGCAGATGTACTTAAAGATTTGGCTGCAAAAGGTATTAAGAAAGTGTTGGTGTTTAGTCCTGCTTTTGTGGCCGATTGTTTGGAAACTATTCATGAAATTGGAGTAGAGTATGACGAGGATTTTAAAGCATTAGGAGGCGAGCAGATACAATTGGTCGAAAGCTTGAATACACATCCAAAATTTATAGAATTATTAGCGGATTTATCAAAGAATTGATGGATAAAAGTGATATAGAGAAATTAACGTTTTTAACCCAAAAAACTACAGGCAGGTACGAGGCCTTTTTGTATGATTGTGACGGCACTTTGGCTGATAATATGATGGCTCATAAACTAGCCTATAGAGAGGCAGCAGCCAAATATGGGGTTGATTTGGATATGAATATGGTGGACGAACTTGCCGGGATACCAACAGTTTATTTTGCACGTGAAATAAGTAGGCGCTACGGGGTGCATATTCCGCCGAGTTTTGCTCAAGAAAAATCAAATATTTTTATTGATAAATATATCGAACAAACTTTACCTATACCTTTTGTTGTTCAGCACCTGAAAAATCATGTTGGTAAGGTGAAAATTGCTGTGGTTTCTGGAGGTAGTAGAAGGACAGTGACTAAAACCCTCACTGTTTTGGGTTTGCTGCCTTATATTGATACGATGGTTTGTGCCGGAGAAACCGAGAATGGAAAACCAGCCCCCGACCCATTTTTGGCCGCCGCAGAAGCACTTGGAGTTTCCCCCGCAAAGTGTATGGTTTTTGAAGATGCCGAGTTTGGTGTACAAGGAGCCATTGCTGCTGGTATGGATTGGGTGAGAGTGGATAAGATTTAGTTAATAGCGCAAAGAAATATTTCTTGCAATTAAAGAAAAAATTCTTATATTTGGATATGGAAAATCAAAAAGCTAAAAAACACAAGCCATATCCAATTCCCGACGAAGCACCGTCAAAAGTTGAGGAAGCAATTGCTCGGTATCAGGTTTCGTATGCCAATCCTGTTGCTTTATTAACTAGCTCAAAGCAAGGCTTAAATGCTAAAGCTGCTTTAGATTTCCTAGCCGTATCGGGTTTTACTTATGATGAGTTTCAGGAAACCTTTAAAACTACAGTAAAAACTATTCAAAATCATGCTGCTCAAGGGCTCAGGTTAGATGCCTCGCTCAGTGAAAAGCTCTTGAAATCTTTTGCGCTTTTTAATGCTGGTATAGAGGTTTTTGGCTCAGTGAAGGCTTTTAATCAATGGCTCAATACGCCTGCTTATGGTTTGGGTAATCAAGTTCCTTATACACTTATGGATACTTTTACGGGTATTTCTTTAATTGAGGAAGAACTTTCAAGAATAGCATACGGAGATTTGGCCTAATGCTCGTTTATAGAATTGTATTAGCAAAGTATGGCCGAGTTTTAGCTGCATCGGGTAAAGCTGCTAGGTGGAATAGTAACGAAATAAGGGTTATCTATGCATCATCATCCAAGTCTTTGGCTTGTTTAGAGAATGTGGTACATCGTAGCAAATTGGGCTTGTCAGCTAATTTTAGTGTGTTAACGATTGAAATTCCTGATTTTATTCGAATTACAACAGTAAAAGAAAGTTCTTTGCCTAAAGATTGGCAGCAGTTTGCTTGTATGCACCTCTCACAAGAAATTGGTGATAGATGGGTTGCCGAAAATGAATTTCCAGTTATGCAGGTGCCTTCTGCAATCATACCCGGTGAGTTTAATTATTTGATAAACCCTGCTCATCCTGATTTTTCGTTGATAAAACTGTTAAAGACCGAACCTTTTCTGTTTGATGATAGGATAAAAGATTAACTTAGTTAAAGATTTTATTCAGAATCATTTCCGTAGCACCCTTTTTTTCGGCAACGTAGTTTCTTGCAATGATACCACTTTCGTTTTGGTTAAAATACTCAAATGCTAAAACGAGTTCTTCGCTATTACTAATACTCTTTGCAGCACCTATACTAATTAAGTCCTTTGCCTCTTGAAATTTATTATAATTGGGGCCAAATACTACAGGCAAGCCAAATGCTGCTGCTTCCAAAGTATTGTGAATACCGACACCAAAACCACCACCGATATAGGCAATTTTACCATATTGATATAGAGAGGAAAGCATTCCAATATTGTCAATAATCAAGATTTTCGTATCACCTTCGATATGTTGTTTATTTAGTGTCGAGAATTTACGGCTGTTGGGAAATAACTTGCTGATATCTTCGATATGTTTGGAATGGATTTCGTGTGGAGCAATTATAAATTTCCAGTCAGGAAATTGTGCGGCAAGTGTAGCCAATAATTGCTCATCTTCGGGCCAGGTACTCCCGGCAACAAGAACATTTGAATTACCACAAAATTCTTTAATTGTAGGAAGATCTTTTGGGTGCTGGGCGTTTTCGTAAACCCTATCAAATCGGGTATCGCCACTAACCGAAACGTTATTTAACCCAATGCTTTGAAGTAGCAATAAGCTATCCTCGTTTTGGACAAAAAAATGCGTTACCTGTTTAAGGACATTCCTGTAGAAAGTTCCATAATTTTTAAAAAATATTTGTCCGGGTCTAAAAATTCCAGATACGATAAAAAGAGGCGTGTTTTGGCGGGCTAATTCCTTAAAATAATTTGGCCAAAATTCATATTTGGTAAAGATGGCCATTTTGGGTTTCACAAGTTCTACAAACTTCTTAGCATTACCCGGGTGGTCTATTGGTAAGTAAAATATCGCATCGGCCAAGGGGTAGTTCTTTCTTATTTCGTATCCGGAAGGAGAGAAAAAGGTAATGAGGATTGGCGTTTCGGGTTGGATGGATTTTATTTTTTCGAGTAGAGGTCTGCCTTGTTCAAACTCGCCAAGTGATGCAAAATGAAACCATATTGGAGGTGACGTGTTTTTGAGTTTTGAATTTATTTTACTAAAAATACTTTTTCTTCCCTCAACAAAAAGCCTAGCCTTTGGATTGAATAAAGCGAATAGTTGAAGTAGTAAGTTGTAAATAAGGAGGCTAAAATTATAAAGGAGAGACATTTTGATGTATAAATTCTTATCTTCGCTCGAAGATAGTTATTAATTTGATAAGACCCCTAAAAATACAATGAAGATTGCAGTAATAGGCACCGGATATGTAGGCCTTGTAACCGGAACATGTTTGGCAGAAACTGGTAATGATGTAGTTTGTGTAGATATAGTTGAAGAGAAAGTACAGAAAATGAAGGCAGGTAAAGTGCCGATATATGAGCCCGGTCTTGAGGTAATGTTTCACCGTAACATTGCACAAAATAGGCTTTCGTTCACTACAGATTTGGCTGCGGCGGTAGCTCATGCGCAAATTATTTTTATGGCCTTACCTACTCCTCCAGGAGGTGACGGTGCTGCTGATCTTTCGTTTATTTTAGGCGCAGCTAAAGATATCTCTAAACTAATAACCGAATACAAAGTAATTGTAAACAAATCTACTGTGCCGGTTGGTACTGCCGATAAGGTAGCTGCCGTTTTTAAAGAAAATACTACCGTAGAAGTAGATGTGGTGTCTAATCCGGAGTTTTTGCGTGAAGGGGTAGCTGTCGAAGACTTTATGAAACCCGATAGGGTGGTTATTGGTACCCGAAGTGAAAGGGCCAAAAAACTAATGGGCGAGTTGTATGCTCCTTATGTAAGACAGGGCAACCCCATTTATTATATGGATGAACGTTCATCAGAATTAACTAAATACGCAGCAAATTCATTCTTGGCAACCAAAATTACATTCATGAACGAAATAGCCAATTTGTGTGAGATTGTTGGTGCCGATGTAGATATGGTAAGAAAAGGAATTGGGTCCGATAGTCGTATCGGCAAACGTTTCTTGTTCCCGGGTATTGGATATGGAGGTAGCTGTTTCCCGAAAGATGTACAGGCTTTAGAAAAAGCAGCAATTGATAATAACTACGATTTCAAAATTTTGAAGTCGGTGATGCAGGTTAACGAAACGCAAAAAACAATACTGGCGCAAAAAGTCTTAGACTATTTCAATAACGATATCAAAGGAAAAAGATTTGCACTTTGGGGCTTAGCTTTTAAACCCGAAACAGACGATATTAGGGAAGCTCCTGCCTTGTACATTATTAAAGAGCTTATAGAAAAGGGTGCTAGTATTGTTGCTTTTGATCCCGAAGCTATGGACAATGTAAAGGACTTATTAGGCGATAAAATTACCTATGCCAAGGATGCTTATGAAGCATTAGATGGTGTAGATGCTCTTTTGATTGCAACGGAGTGGTCATTGTTTAGAAACCCTGATTTTGATAAAATGGAGAAATCATTAAAAAACAAAGTAGTTTTTGATGGTAGAAACCTTTTTGATTTGGATAAGATGCAAGAGCTAGGTTATTATTATAATAGTGTTGGTCGTAAAACCATAAAAGGATAAACATGAAAAGAGTATTGATAACCGGAGCAGCAGGCTTTTTGGGCTCGCATTTGTGCGACAGGTTTATAAAAGAAGGCTACCACGTTATTGGTATGGATAACCTGATAACGGGCGATTTACAAAATATCGAGCACTTGTTCAAACTAGAGCAGTTTGAGTTTTATAATCACGATGTTTCTAAGTTTGTACATGTACCGGGTAAATTGGATTATATCCTGCATTTTGCTTCGCCAGCTAGTCCAATAGATTATCTTAAGATACCGATACAAACCCTAAAGGTAGGCTCCTTGGGAACACATAATCTTTTGGGGCTAGCCAAAGCAAAGGGGGCACGTATGCTAATTGCATCAACTTCTGAAGTATATGGTGATCCCAATGTCAATCCGCAGCCTGAAGAATACTGGGGCAATGTCAATCCGGTTGGTCCACGAGGGGTGTATGATGAAGCCAAACGTTTTCAGGAAGCAATTACAATGGCCTATCATACTTTTCATGGGGTAGAGACTAGGATTGTACGAATATTTAATACTTATGGCCCACGGATGCGCCTTAATGATGGTAGAGTGTTGCCAGCCTTTATAGGACAAGCTTTGAGGGGTGAGGATTTAACGGTGTTTGGTGATGGTAGTCAGACCCGCTCATTTTGCTATGTGGATGATTTAGTGGAGGGTATCTACCGACTTTTACACTCTGACTATGCCTACCCGGTAAATATTGGCAACCCCGATGAAATTACCATCAAACAATTTTGTGAAGAGATTATTAAGCTTACGGGTACTTCACAAAAGATAGTGTATAAGCCTTTACCGCAGGATGATCCTAAGCAACGTCGACCTGATATTACAAAGGCCAAAGAATTACTGAATTGGGAACCCAAGGTACACCGAGCAGAGGGTTTAAAAATTACTTATGAATACTTCAAGTCTCTTTCACCAGAGGCATTGGCCAAAACAGAACATAAAGATTTTACTACCTATAATAAATAACAAATGAAAAAAATTTTAGTTGCAGGAGGTGTCGGCTATATTGGCTCACATACCGTTGTTGAGCTTCATAACGCCGGTTATGAAGTGGTAATTGTTGACGATCTGTCCAACTCAAATATCCGGATTTTGGATCAGTTGGAGAAAATTACAGGAAAGCGTCACACTTTTCATCATTTAGATTTATCAGATGCCAAAGCGGTAGAAACGTTTGCTGCAAATAATAAAGATATTTCGGGTATTATACATTTTGCTGCATTTAAAGCTGTTGGTGAGTCGGTTGAGCAGCCCTTGAAGTATTATCGAAATAACTTCTACAGTTTGATAAATTTGCTTAGCTATTACCCCACTACAAATTTTGTATTCTCTTCGTCATGTACGGTTTATGGACAGCCAGACACCTTACCTGTTACCGAAGCATCGGAGGTAAAAAAAGCAGAATCGCCCTATGGTAATACTAAACAAATTGCTGAAGAAATTTTGCAGGAAACTGCTAAGGCAACTGCAGGCCTCAATGTTATCGCCTTGCGTTATTTCAACCCGGTTGGTGCACACAAATCGGCACTGATTGGCGAGTTGCCTAATGGTGTTCCACAAAATCTTGTTCCTTTCATTACGCAATCTGCTATCGGTAAGCGTGGTCCTATCCGAGTTTTTGGAGATGATTACGATACACCAGACGGATCGGCAATACGTGACTACATTCATGTGGTTGATTTGGCCAAAGCACACGTTGCAGCCATCAAAAGATTAGAAGATGGTAAAGTAGATTCTTATGATGTATTTAACTTAGGTACAGGACGAGGTTCTTCGGTATTAGAAATTATAAAAGCCTTTGAGCAATCTACAGGCGAGAAATTGAATTATGAAATTGCACCTCGAAGAGAGGGTGATATTGAAAAAATATATGGCGATGTTACCAAATCTAAAGAAGTGTTGGGCTGGCAAACCGAGCTTGATTTGAATGAGATGATGCGCTCTGCTTGGGAGTGGGAAAAATACATTAAACAAAATCCTTTTTAGGTACTAGTTAAAACTATCAGCTTATCTGCTATTAATAAAATAGGAGGTAAGCTGATTTAATTTTTTAAAGGTGTTTGGGCTTTTTAATAAAAGAAAGAGTAAGGATCTGCTTAACTTCTCGTTACTAGGAGCTGATATGCACTCGCATCTGATACCCGGTATTGATGACGGAGCTAAGGATTTGGATACCGCCCTACACTTGGTAAGTAAATTGGAGCAGCTTGGTTTCCGCAAGCTGATTACTACGCCTCACGTCATGGCCGATTATTACCGAAACACTCCGGCTACCATACAGAAGGGTTTAGATGTATTGAGAGAGGCCTTGCACAAAAATAATATTAAGGTAGAACTTGAGGCAGCAGCCGAATATTATGTTGATGAAACTTTTTTGTCGAAACTACATCGTAAAGAGGTTTTGGGCTTTGGCAAGAACTATTTGTTGTTTGAGTTTTCGTTTTTAAATGCCCCTGTGAATTTGGTAGAAGTGTTGTTTGAGATGCAAAATGCAGGTTTTGTCCCGGTGTTGGCACATCCCGAGCGTTACGCCTATTTTCATGGCAACATCGAGGATTACCATCAATTGATAGATTATGGTTGCCTCTTTCAGTTGAACACCTTGTCTTTGGGAGGCTATTATGGCAAGCAGGTGAAAAAGATGGCCGAAGAGTTGGTTGATAAGAATTACATCTCTTTTTTAGGTACAGATGTACACCATCATCGACATGCCGATGCGCTTAAATTGGCGCTTAAATCCTCTCACGTACAGCAGCTTTTAGCTAAAGGTTTGTTGAACGAGCAGCTATAATTGGGCGAGACTATTTACGTCAACTATACCTTCAAAAACCATTTTGGCAGGACCGCACAAGAAAACATTGGTGAACTTTTTGCCATCGTAATCGAAGCGGATTTCTAGTTCGCCCCCCATAACCCGAACAGGGTAACGCACCGCACCTGTATTTTGATGTTTTTGGGCAATGGCCATGGCTACAGCTGTAACTCCTGTGCCACAAGCGTAGGTCTCATCTTCTACACCACGCTCAAAAGTACGAACAAATAAATAACCGTCATTTTGCTCTTCAACAAAGTTTACGTTGATACCTTTTTGCTTATAGGCGTCGTTGTTCCTGATTTGGTAGCCTTCTGTATAGACATCGAGGTCTTTTAAGGATGTAACTTGCCGAACATAATGAGGCGAACCGGTGTTGAGCACATCATCATGACCATCTTTCTCAATTTGGTCAACATCAATCATTTGTAATTCAACCCATTGTCCATCGTCTGAAATTTTGGCAAAATGCATGCCATCTACTGCCAAAAAAGTGGTTTCGGTGCTAATCACTTTCAGGTGTTGAGCAAAGGCGACTATGCAACGTCCACCATTACCACACATGCTGCCCAACCTGCCATCTGCATTGTAGTAGGCCATCTCAAAATCATATTCCTGATGTGCCGAAAGCAACATTAATCCATCGGCGCCAATGCCAAAACGCCTATCACAAAGGCTTTTAACCATGTTTTCGTTTAGCGAATTATATTTTCCGCTACGGTTGTCTATCAGTATAAAGTCGTTTCCGGCACCTTGGTATTTTAAGAAATTTATGTTCATTTTGGGTAGCTGTATCTAGTTTTATGCTATTACAATTAAGCAAAAGAGTATAAGTCTTTTAGCTTTAACATTTTTTAACGTGGTAAATGACGCTTTATTGATGCAAATATCGTTGATATGGTATTAAATTTGACTAATCATTCAAAAATAAAACAGTAAATAAACAATATTAATAAATTATGGATATGAAAAAGTTAGCATTAATTGTGTTAGCAGCCTCCGTAATAGGAGGGGGTGTTGCAATTGGCACATACAAATTATTGGAACACCATAATGAAAATTTTTCTTTTGCTGACCGTAGCAACACGATGTTTGCTAGTAACCTGAGCAAAATATCATCTACAGGAGCGCCGGATTTTGTACAAGCATCAGCAGCAGTTTCTCCGGCGGTGGTTCACATAAAAACTACTTATGAAAGAAAATCAAATAGTAACGGAGATATGTCTGATATGTTTGAGCAGTTTTTTGGTTTTGGAGGAGGTTCGCGTAGAATGCCTCGTCAACCCATGGCTGCATCAGGTTCTGGAGTGATTTTAACACCTGATGGTTATATCGTAACCAATAACCATGTGGTAGATAAAGCTGATAAGATTGATGTGATCCTCTCCAATCGGAAAAAAGTAAGTGCAAAGGTAATAGGTAAAGATGCCAATACCGATTTGGCTCTTATAAAAATAGATGCCAATGATTTGCCTTATGTAAAAATGGGTAACTCGGACAATGTACAGGTAGGTGAGTGGGTGTTGGCTATTGGTTTCCCGCTAGATTTGCAAACCACCGTAACTGCTGGTATTGTAAGTGCAAAAGCTCGAAATATTGGTATTCTTAACCAAAACGAGAACAACAGCATGACCGAAGAAGAGTATGATGAGTACCGTAGAACGGGTCGTCTGCCTCGTAGAACCAATAGCTCTATCGAATCATTTATACAAACCGACGCAGCAATTAACCCCGGAAACAGCGGTGGAGCTTTAGTTAATGCCAATGGAGAGCTGATAGGTATAAATGCGGCTATAGCCTCGCAAACAGGTAGAAACGAAGGTTATGGTTTTGCTATTCCGATTAACTTGGCGAAAAAAATTCTTGAAGACTTTAAAAAATACGGCGAAGTTAAACGCGGTTATATTGGTGTATCGTTTCAGGCTCTAAATACCGACGTTGCAGAGCAGTTGAAAATTAAAGACATCAGTGGTTTGTATGTGGGTGAAGTGTTGCCGGATGGTGCTGCAGCTGCTGCAGGTATTAAAGAAGGCGATATTATTAAAAAGGTAAATGGTGTACCCGTTTTTGACTCGCCCGATTTGCAAGAAAAAGTTGGAAGAATGAGCCCTGGAGACAAATTGACCCTCACCTTGAAAAAAGCCGATGGGACAATGAAAGACGTGAAGGTGACTTTGAAGGGTGAAAGCTCTATTGCAGTGGCAAAAAATAAAAACGAAAAGGCTACAGGTACTAATATTGCTCGATTGGGAGCTAGCTTTGAGCCAGCTTCAGCAGCTTTGAAAGCAAAATATAGAATAAAAAATGGTGCTGTAGTTACTAATGTTGTACAAGGCCAATTGTTTGATTATTGGGGTGTGAAAAAGGGTTTGGTCATTACCAAAGTAAATGGAGTAGATGTTAACAACTCGACCGATATTGCTAATGCATTACCGAAATCAAGGGACGGAAGAACAACCATCTCGGGGGTAAGCGAAGACGGTACATTTACATTTGCATTTGATGGGAACAACTAATTTCTAGTTATTCATTGATAAAAAGGGCTGCAAAATTTTGCAGCCCTTTTTAGTTATAAAGTGTTCAGGATAATATCTATATCGTTTTCGGTGGTGTGCGGACTGATAAAACAGAAACGAATAACGGTCTCGTAGCCTCCTGCATTTTTCCATTTTGTAGGAGTAACTAAGGCAATACCCGCATCGAGATTTTTAAATGTCCATACTCGATAATCTTCTGCCGACCAACCTTTTCTTCTGAACAAAACACAGCTCAAACCCGGTTCTCTCACTAGCTCTAAATTGGGGTTGTCCTTGATTTTTCTTGCTGCAGCCTGTGCAAGTTCTAGTCCGGTCTCAATTGCAGCCTGATAACGATTGGTGCCGTGCATAGCCAAAGAGAACCATAACGGCACACCTCTTACTCTACGGGTAAGTTGTATTTGATAATCGGAAGGGTTAAAACCTTCGGCACCTCTTTCTTTAAAAATATCGAGATAGGAGCCCTGTTGGGCATGTGCTTTTTTGGCTAGCTCAGGTTGTTTGTAAATAACAGCACCACAATCGTAGGGTGCAAAAAACCATTTGTGTGGGTCAATTGTAATGCTGTCTGCCCGTTCTATTCCTTTAAATTGTGCTCTTACCTTTGGTACGGCTAGCGCCCCACCTCCATAAGCAGCATCAATATGTAGCCAAATATTGTTTTCAGCACAAAAATCAGCAATACCCGAAAGGTCATCAATTATTCCTGCATTGGTAGTGCCGCCTGTGGCTACAACGGCAAAAACTCGTTCTTTTTGGCTTTCGCTCAAATTGGCATAGGTTTGGGCTACTTGCTCGCCCTGCATGGCTTCTTGGCATTCGATATAAATGATGTCCGAATCGATAACCTTAGCCATACTTTGTACAGATGAGTGTACAGAGGTGGAGGTGAGGATGATACCTTTTAGGTCTTTGTTTTTATCAGATTTTTCACGCCAATTTTCTCTTGCAGCAACAATTGCTGATAGATTGGCAGTAGTGCCACCACAAGTAAACACCCCAAAAGCACCTTTGGGCAGGCCAGTTAACGACACGAGCCATTCCATAGCCTGATTTTCTGCAAAGATACCTCCGGCTCCTTCTAGCCAGTAGGCGCCGTGTATGGATGAGGCGGCTGTAACCAAGTCAAACATAATAGAAGCCCTAGTGGGCGATGCCGATACAAAAGCCAAATGCCTTGGGTGGTCAATAGGCATAACAGATTTGGATAATACATTAACCCAAAGCTTGTATGCGGTTTCGCCGCCAATTCCTTCAGGGGTTACTGTCTCGCCAACCAATTCTTTCAGTTCTTCTTCAGTTTTTATTGTTCCAAATTCGGGATGGGTTCTGGTAATTCTATTGATCACGTGTTTGGTGACATCGAGGGTCATATCAATCAAATCAATGTCAATATCATGCATTGGTGTGTTCATTTTTATAGTAAATTAAGTTAAGTTAGTTTTGGTGTACCAAAGATAGGAGCTATGTTTATATATTTGGACAAGCAAATATAGCTATCAAAAACAATAGCAGGGCAGATTCTTTTCGGCTGAATTAATAATTGAGGTATAGTTTTTTTTTGATTTGATATTGTAGCCTAATAAGTTTAATTTTGCACAAAAAATAAATAGATACAATGAGCGTATTAGTTAATAAAAATTCAAAGGTAATTGTTCAGGGTTTTACCGGCAATGAAGGTACATACCATGCTGAGCAGATGATTGCTTACGGTACAAACGTAGTGGGTGGTGTAACACCTGGTAAAGGCGGACAGAGCCATTTGGACAAGCCTGTTTTCAATACGGTAAAAGATGCTGTGGATAAAACCGGAGCTGATGTATCTATCATTTTTGTACCTCCTCCATTTGCTGCTGATGCTATTATGGAAGCGGCAGAGGCAAGTATTAAAGTTATTGTTTGTATTACTGAAGGCATACCAACCAAAGATATGATTGCTGTAAAATCATACCTTACTGGTAGAGACTGCCGTTTGATAGGTCCTAACTGCCCAGGAATTATTACGGCTGATGAAGCTAAAATTGGTATCATGCCCGGGTTTATCTTCAAAAAAGGTAAAGTAGGCGTGGTTTCAAAATCAGGTACACTAACTTATGAGGCTGTTGACCAAGTTGTAAAAGCCGGAATGGGTATTACTACCGCAATTGGTATTGGTGGTGACCCTATTATTGGTACTCCAACCAAAGAAGCTGTTGAGCTATTGATGAACGACCCCGAGACTGAGGGAATTATTATGATTGGTGAGATTGGCGGTGGTATGGAGGCAGAAGCAGCCCGTTGGATTAAAGAACACGGTACTAAGCCTGTAGTTGGCTTTATTGCCGGACAAACAGCGCCTCCAGGACGTAGAATGGGGCATGCCGGTGCTATTGTAGGTGGTGCAGATGATACTGCTGCCGCAAAAATGAAAATTATGCGTGAGTGTGGTATCACCGTAGTAGAGAGCCCTGCAGAGATAGGTGCTGCTATGGCCAAGTTGCTTAATAAATAATTTAGTGACACAAAATATATGAGAGGCTGTCTGAATTTCGGATAGCCTCTTTTTTTATGGATGTTTCTCTAAAGTGGGTTGTAGGCTCGTAGTTAAGGACTATCTATAAAGGTAGAATGGAAACTAAAAAGTGATAATACGTGGTGCTGGCCTAAAACAACAAAAGCCCTTTTAGGGCTTTGTATTATATACAGTAGCGAGGAGCAGGATCGAACTGCCGACCTTAGGGTTATGAATCCTACGCTCTAACCATCTGAGCTACCTCGCCATTTACTCTGGTTAACTATCCTACAAATAGTTCTATAATTATTGTGTAGGTTTGTTAATCTTTAAATACACCTCCGTGTTTTTCGAGCTGCAAATATAGGGAAATTATTTTCTCTTTCGGAAATGTTTTTCTTAAAAATCATGTCGATTTTCTGACAATGAAATAAATAGCTCAATCGAATTACTTAACTTATCCGATAAAACTTTGCATTTATAGAATAAATTACTTTTCTTAGCAAAATAAGAAAGGTACTTAAAATCAGTCATTATGTCAGAAAAGCAAAAGTTTACCATCGAGTACATCGTTCGTTCATCACCACGTATTTTGTATTCTTTTATTAGTGAGCCCAACGGATTATCTCAATGGTTTGCCGATGACGTTATTTATAAAGACCATGTTTATACCTTTGTTTGGGATGGCGAGGTGCAAAAAGCCAAAATGATTAGCAATAAAGAAAACAAATTGGTAAAATTTAGGTGGCTGGATGACGAACCCTACAGCTATTTTGAGATGGAGATTGTACAGGACGAGTTGACCAATGAAGTTGCACTAGCTATTACAGATTTTGCTACCGCTGATTCTATTCAAGAACGCAAGCAGATTTGGGATAATCAAATAAACTATCTTCAGGGTGTAATTGGGGGCTAGTTTTTTCGAGCCCTTTAGCTATCTTTGTATCGTTGAAAAAGATACATTTGTTGCTTATCAAGGCCTTTATTAGGCCTTTTGCAGTTACGTTTTTCATTGTGATGTTCATTTTATTGATGTTCTTTTTGTTTAAGTACGTCGATGATTTGATTGGGAAAGGCTTTGAATGGTATGTGATTGCCGAATTGATGCTTTATGCATCGGCTTCTAACGTATCTATGGCTCTGCCCTTGGCAACATTACTCTCTTCTATCATGACCTTCGGTACATTGGGCGAGAACTATGAGCTGGTAGCCATAAAATCTGCCGGAATATCACTTCGTAAGGCTATGCAACCGCTTTTTGTGGTGGTGGTGGCTCTTGCTATTGCAGCCTTTTTCTTTTCTGATTACATGTTGCCAAAGGCCAATCTTAAATACGGCTCACTGCTTTGGGACGTTCGCAACAAAAAACTTTCTTTTCTTATCAAACCGGGTGTATTCAACAACAGTATTCCGGGTTATGCCATCAGAGTAGAGAAAAAAGGCGAAGGACTTGTCGATTCGCTATACGGAATTACTATTTACAGCCACAATACTGCCAACGGAGTGCCGCAAATTATAATGGCTCAGAAAGGGAAAATGTCCAAAACATCTGATGGTAACTATTTAGTACTCAACTTGGAAAACGGAGTACGCTACGAAGAGGCTGCATCAAATAATGGGTATTATAACCCTCGCCAGGTCATGACCCGAACTCGCTTTAAACAAACTGAGGTGAAGTTTGATTTTAGCAGTTTCAAGGACATGACCCGCACCCAAGAAGAAAGTTTTAAAAATAATGCGCCAATGCTAAACCGAAAAGAGTTGACACAGCGCAAAGATTCCCTCTCCAAACAATTGGATAGTTTGGGTATAAGGTTAAAAGCCAATTCAAGTTATTATTATAAACAAAATGTCGCATTAAAAGGTTATACAAAAAATAAAGCGCCTGCTCGTGTTATTAAAAAAGAAGTATTGGATCTTTTCCCGGCAAGCGACAGGTTGATGATTTTGCAGTCTGCTTACGACCAGGCCGAGGCAATTAAGCAAACCTTGATTGGGCAGCTTCCACAGTATGATTTTGACAGCAAAGAGGTGTTACGCTCAGTAATAGAATACCAACGAAAATATACCCTAGCCTTTTCGTGTCTATTGCTGTTTTTTATTGGTGCTCCTTTGGGTTCTATTATACGAAAAGGAGGTTTGGGTTTGCCCGTAGTTATTGCGATATCCTTCTTTTTAATTTATCATATTATTTCTACGGTTGCTGAAAAGTCTGCAAAAGAGGGTTCGCTTGATCCTGTGTTTGGGATGTGGTTTGCAATAATTGTGCTAATGCCTGTTGGGGGCTTTCTCACCTACAAGGCTACAGTAGATTCTGCTCTTTTTGATGTGGATGCCTACAAGCAGAACTTGGTCAACTTCTTTAAAAGGATTTTCAAAAGACCTAAAGTTTAAACTTTAAAATATCTTACCCAATAATGATATTTTTCTAGTGCTTTAAGCATTAAAACATTGTACCTTTGTGCCAAATTAAGGCTAGCTAGCCGATATTCAATTTATTCCCAGCATGGAAATCAGATTAAACACCATAGAAGAAGCTATTGCAGACATAAAGGCCGGTAAGTTAATTATCGTTGTAGATGATGAAGATCGTGAGAACGAAGGTGATTTTGTGACTGCAGCAAGAAACGTTACGCCCGAAACCATAAATTTCATGTCGAAATACGGTAGGGGTTTGATTTGTGCCCCACTTAGTGAGGAACTTTGTGATCGTTTAGAGCTCAATTTGATGGTGCAGCGCAACACGGTATTACACCAAACAGCCTTTACAGTTTCGGTTGATTTGATTGGTCAAGGTTGTACAACAGGTATTTCGGCACACGATAGGGCTAAAACAGTACAAGCCCTTATCCATCCCGATACCAAACCCGAAGATTTAGGACGCCCAGGACATATTTTTCCGCTAAGAGCACGAAAAGAAGGAGTAATCAGAAGGTCGGGACATACAGAAGCAACCATTGACCTGGCTACTTTGGCTGGTTTTGAGCCTGCAGGGGTATTGGTAGAAATTATGAATGAAGACGGTTCAATGGCCAGACTGCCAGACCTTATGCTTATTGCGAAACAACACGATTTGAAAATTATCTCGATTAAAGATCTGATTACATACCGTCTTGAGAAAGAAAGCTTGATTAAAGAGGAAGTAACTGTTAACCTACCTACCGAATGGGGCAATTTTACGATGACAGCCTACACGCAGTTAAGTAACGGAGCAACCCATTTGGCCCTTACCAAAGGAGAATGGGCAGAGAACGAGCCCATATTAGCTAGAGTACACAGTTCTTGTGTTACGGGTGATATTTTTGGCTCTTGTCGTTGCGATTGCGGCCCACAATTGCATGCTGCTATGAAGATGATACAGCAAGAAGGAAAGGGCATTATAGTGTATATGAACCAAGAAGGACGTGGCATAGGGCTAATCAACAAAATGAAAGCTTACAATTTGCAGGATGAAGGCTTAGATACGGTTGAGGCGAATATAAAGTTAGGTTTTAAAGGTGATGAGCGTGATTATGGTGTTGGTGCCCAAATTTTAAGAGCAAAAGGTGTAACCAAAATGCGTTTGATGTCTAATAATCCTACTAAACGTGCAGGTCTTATAGGCTATGGACTTGAGATTGTTGAAAATATCCCCATCGAAATAAAGAGTAATATTTATAACGAAGCTTACCTCAAGACAAAGCGTGATAAAATGGGACACAATATTTTGAAGGGATAATTACTTTGAAGTCTGTTTAGAAATTGGCGTATTCTCCTCTTTTACAGCTTCTTTGTTTTGCTTGTTCTGTGATGTTGCTATCGGTTGTTTACCGGATTGTTTTTCTTTACCTGTAATTTTTCTGAGAAACTCACCAAAGCTATCGAATTGTTGGTTGTAGGTTATCCCTATCGACATGATATTTTTATAAGGGTCAACACCGGGGTTGAGGAAAACACTTTGGATCGTAGGTGGTTTGTTAGCTATTTTAGCTAGTAAGCTCCCGTCTTTTTTTATTAAAGCTAATATCTCAACTTCTCTTCCTACTTCATTTCTACTTCCAATTGTATTGTCTGCAATTGATTTGTTTACATCGGTTATACCTGCATTAACAATGATGCGATCATTGAAAAACTTAAACGATGCATTTGCTTCGTTTAGCGAACGAATGTTGATGTCCACGAAGTTGAGGTTCAGGTTAGAAAAAACGTTGTTTAGCTGGTTAAAAAACAAGTCAGATGCCGTACCTGCTCCGGCAGCACTCAGTTGTTGGCTCAGGTCAGAGCCTGTGCCAGGAGCAAATCGACGTTGAATAATTAAACTCAACGCTTGGGTATAAAGGTTGTTGCCATCGTTTAAATAGGTTTGCAAATCTTCTTTAATGGCTGGATTGGCCGGAAATGAGATGTCTAGTTTGATGTCTGGTTTCATCAGCAAACCACTTAGTCCCATCTCAACTTCAGTTTGTGTACTTTGTGCCACGTTGTTGCTAGCTTCTTTGTTGGCAGCTTGATACAGTTCTGTCAGAGAAGCTCGGAGTGCATAAATTGCCTTTAGGTTAATCTGTGCATTAAAAGGATTGCCGGTCCAACGTATGTTGCCACCTTGCTTAATCTCAAATTTTTTGTTGATTATATCTCTTGCACTAAAGTCAAAAGCACCGTTCTCGATATTGTAATCACCTTTCATCTCAAAATCACCCACTTTGCTAATATTGAGCTCCAGTTCTGCATTTCCGGTTCCGTTCAATTTTCCTAATACGGTATAGATATTGGCTGTAGTATTAGGATCTACACGTAATTTAAAATTCATGCTCAGCCCCTTAAAGCTAGATTTTTTGTTGATTACTTTGGTGGTATCTTTTCCTACAAAGGTGATAAACTCTTTGTCGCTAATTTTCTCGGAGCTATTTAAGGGGAGGTTGAAGATAGTACCTTTCTCGGTTTTTGCATCAATATCAATGAACATGTCGTTGGTAGGCCCTTTAAAAGAAAACCTTCCTGTTCCATAAGCCCGTCCATAATAGAGCGAATTGTCCTTAGAGGTGGTATTTAGAGCCATAATTCCTTGGGCGTTAATGTCCACTTGGATATTGGGGTTGTTGATATTTTTAAGATCAACATAACCATTGGCAATTGCTTTATGCCCTTCCGTATCACTCAAAACAAAGTTGTTGAGTTCTAAAGCTCCATTTTTTACACCGAGCTGGTCATCAATCTGATAGGTCGTTCTGAGGTAGTTGACCATTAATTGTGCTTTGTTCAATTTCAGGTATCCTTCAGAATTGGGATTTTTCAAACTTCCCGAAATGGCTACTTTGGCCGAAACGCTTCCTTTTGGGTTGGAGATGAGGTGACTTAGAAAGGGGCTAAGTATGGCCAATTTGGTTTCGTCCATTTGTAGCTCGGCCTCTATTTGCTCTTTCTGCAAATCAATGAAACCAGCAAGATTAAGCGTTTGTTTTTGGTTGGTCCAGATACTGGTATAGAGATTTACCTTTTTTTCGTTACTCAGGTAGCTAGAACTATCCGTAAGCGTGCCGATGTATATGTTGCTAATCCCTAAAGAGTCGAGAGTAAGCTGATTGTTGATTTGAGGTGTTTTTAGTAGGCTGCTTATGTTTGTTTTTCCATTTGCATAGCCCTGTAAGTTTATTTTGGCTGTTTTGACTAAAGGATCGAGGTTTTTGAGTTTAAAATTCGCAAGCCCGAGGCTCAAAACATCACTAGCTTTGTCTGATATTGCACCTTCTAAAGTTAGTACTTGTTTGCCTTGGCTTAGTGCAAAGCCATGTATTGTTGTTTTGCCTTCGTTAAAACCTATCTGTACCTTGTCTTGGATTTGCCAATCTTCGTTGTTAATTCTAAGGTTAGAGGGGAGTATGCTTATTTTGGTGGTATCGGTAAAAAACTCTACCAGTCCGTTCAAATCCAGTTGATTGATGTCATTAGAATTGGAAAGCTTAACGTTGAGTTTTAGGCTGTCGTTTCTAATGATGTTCGAGAGGTTGACATTTTGTATAAAAAGGCTGTCGTTTATATCAATTCGATCTGATGTAATAATGGCTGTAAGTTGTTCGGAACCGGTATTTTCATCAATAATCACATTGTTGGCAATTATACCTTTGTAGCTGATGGCCTTAAAATAGGCACCTAAGTTGGCTGTTTGTGTGTTAGAATTTAAGTTGCCAGATAAAACCGACTGGTCGGATAAAGATAAGTTGGGTATAAATATTTTGGCTATGGGCTCAAATCGTTTTATTTTGATTATAAAATCAAAATTCTGTGCTTTGAAACTTTCACTTTTTCTTGTAAGTGAAGGGATATATTTTTTGCTAACCTGTTTGAGGTAGGGCACTAATGTTTTTAAATCATACTGTCCTTTTATTGAACCTTCAAGCAAATCGGATTTTAGACTTAAACTACGTAGGGTACCAAAACCATCAGCTTTTAGGTAAATCGAATCGATATGAAATTTCTCGCTTACCGAATGTATTGCAATGTGTTGTAGTGTAAGCTGTCCTTGGATATTGTCTAGTGAATTGCCAGAAAAATTGGTGTTGAAATTGGCATCAACAATCAACGAATCTTTATAAAGATTTAGCGTTTTTAGGTCGGCGTTTTTAAGATTGGCTTTAAACTGTACTAAAGGTACTTGGTGATTGAAATTAATGGCTCCATCAAAATCAAGCTGTACATTTTTATCGTTGATGTTCAAGTTTCCATCAAAAAATTTCTTTTCAAAAGCACCATTTATTTTAACATTTTTGTACCTATATCCCTTAAAATCTATTGATGTAATGTCGCCCTTCAGTTCTTCTTTTAAATTGGCCAGTTCAACACCTTGCCCTTTTATATTTAGTGATGAGCTAATTTTACCAAGCAAATTTTGACCAAGTAACTTACCCAAATCAAAATCATAAGTTTGTAGGCTGCCGGTATAGCTAGGCTGCCCGGATGAGCTCAATTTCATGTTCACGTCAGATTTTAGTCGGCCAATACTGGTTTTGAACTCACCAAAAGCAATGAAGTCATCTTGAAAACCAGTGAAATATCCGTTGAAATTAATGTTACCGAATTTGTCGATTATTTTTGGGACTTTTTTAACTGATTGTCCCGATATGTCTGTCAGAATACCCTCCAAATCTTTTTTATTAGTACTGGCCAAATCAATCTTCAAATCCATGAAAGTTTGTTTCCAATCAGGTAGGCCTTTCATGCTAAAATCGCCTTTTATGTATGTGGCATTTCCGGCTTTTATCAAAAGGTCTTTGGCTCGTAAACTGGTAACAGGACCCTTTATTTTTCCATCAAGCTCTATATCAAGCCGCATTTTTTTTAGGGCAGGGGCAAAAAAAGCAATATCATACGATGAAATATGACTGTCTTTGAAATTGGCCGTCATTCTCACTTTTTCTTCGTAGTCTTTAAAATCTTTAAAAGAACTAAAATCCATTCGGTAAAAATCACGTATTCGAGTCCTGTCAGTCAAAATCAACAAATTCTCTATTTGTATGGCGTTACTGTCTATAATGGTTTGCCCACTAAGTTCATTAAGTGTGAAGCCGCTTTTTTCGTGTAGACTTAGTTTTTTGATATCTAATTTAAGTTTGTGCCCGGCATTATTTCGTAAATTTTCAATGTCAGCATTAAAATTAGTTACGTCAATATCCTCAAAGTTTATTCCTTTTGATGGGTGGATGTGACGTAGATTTTTATACTTTACCTTGGTATTACTTAGTTTAATTCTATTAAACTCAATTTCAAACTGTTTTTTTTTGCTAGTAACAGTTTTCTTGCCGGGTTTATCAAAATAGTCGATTATAAAATCCAAATTAGTGCTTTTATCTACTTGGTCTTTTATGAAGAATGAAGCATTCTCTACTTCTAACTTATTGACTTGTAAAATACGGGCTTTGGTAGAAAGCTGTTTGAGGTCTAAGTTGAGTTGGGGTATGTGTGCTAGGGTGTCTTTCTGTAAATCGAGCACTAACAAGTCATCAACCACCAAAGTTTTGAAGGGAACGATATAAAGCCCTTTGATGCTGATTGTGGTGTGAAGTTCTTTTGAAAGATAGGCAGTTACTTTGTGAGCAATATAGCTTTGTACAGGTTTAAAACGGAGCACGTACAAAAGCAAAGCACACAATATTACAATTGTTGCAATAGACCAAAATAGTATTTTAAGTAGTTTTTTAATAGTTTTGCTTTTAAAATTGAATTTGTGCCCACTATTTTAGCTATCGAATCATCCTGCGACGAAACCTCCGTAGCCATTTGCCATAACGGCAAAATTACGGCCAATGTCATTGCAAACCAAACAATTCATCAAAATTATGGAGGGGTAATTCCCGAGCTGGCCTCGAGGGTACACCAACAGAATATTGTGCCCGCTGTTCATCAAGCTTTGCAAATTGCCGGATGCGATAAACAAGCTATTGATGCGGTAGCCTTTACACAAGGGCCAGGTCTGTTAGGCTCGCTCATTGTTGGGGTGTCTTTTGCCAAATCTTTTGCGCTTGGTTTAGGTTTGCCATTGGTTTCAATCAATCACATGCAAGCACATATTTTGGCACATTTTATTGACGATCCGAAACCAAATTTTCCTTTTTTGTGTCTTACCGTATCGGGTGGGCATACCCAAATTGTTTTGGTTAAGGATTATTTTGATATGGAAATAGTTGGCGAAACCTTGGACGATGCTGCGGGCGAGGCTTTTGACAAAACCGC
>JBDHXL010000020.1:0-55885 GCA_039810685.1 Pedobacter sp.
GGATGTTTTTGAGCCGCAACATCGAGCAAAAGCTTTTTCTTTGGTGATGACTGTGTTGGGTGTTGCCCCGATTGTTTCACCATCTTTGGGAAGTTTTTTTGTGGCTGCATATAGTTGGGAAGCTGTTTTCTATGCATTAACAGGTTATGGTGTATTGATTTTATTGCTCGTATTCTTCTTTTTACCAGAAACCATACAGTTCAAATCGAAAGATAAATTAAGCGGTACACTAATTTTAAAAAATTATAGCTTCGTTGTAAAAAACAAGACATTTAGTTTGTATGCCATTGGAGGAAGTTTTGCCAATTCGGTCATTTTTGCCTTTGTTGCAGCCTCTCCGGCTATTTTTATGGGATATTATGGCGTTGCACCCAAACAATTTGGTCTGCTGTATGGCGTCAGTGCTGCAGGAGCATTGGCAGGAAATTATCTAAATGGTGTATTGGTTAAAAAAATCCATTTTAAAAAGATGATGGTCATTGGCTCTCTGTTGCTGTTTTTATTGACCTCTGGATTTACTGTTGCAGCATACTGGGTACATCACTTATCGTTTGAGTGGGTGGTTGTTGCATTGTTTTTTATTTTATTGAGCGTGGGGTTAATTTACCCCAATACGGTTACCTCAGCATTAGCACCTTTTAAAAAATTATCAGGTTCTGCATCTGCTATGAATGGTTCTTTTATGATGGGCATGAGTGCACTTGTCACAGCGGTAGTTGGGGTTTTAGGAAAACCTAGTCCGCTTACCATGCTTTTCATCATGCTGGTTGCAAGTGTTTTGGTGATAATTTTCATCCAATTAGGAAATTTTTTGAAAAATAATCATAAATGAAATTAGATATTTTGGCTTTTGGAGTACATCCTGATGATGTAGATTTCAGAAGAAATGCCCGAAAGCTCCATTGCCTTCAAAGGATTTATTGATATATTTAAAGGCCGTTCCGAACATTATGGACGAGAAGCTAACTTTGAAAAAGCAGAAGGTTTTACCGTTGAAAGAACCCCGGGTATCAATAATTTATTTGACTTAGTTAAAAAAATAAAAATATGAACACCGCTCAGACTCCGGAAGAATTAGTGGGGATTTTTGTTGATAATTGGAACAAAAGACGACCAGACCTAATGGTGGAAATCTTTGAGGAAGATGCCGATTTCATCAATGTGGTTGGCTTATGGTGGCATAACAGAAAGGATATTTTTAAAGCCCATGATTATGGATTGAAAATCATATTCCCCAATTCTACTTTGAAGATTGTACAACTTAAAACCAAAATGCTTTCTGACACGGCAGCTGTCGTACATGCTAAGTTGAATCTGAGTGGCCAAAATGAACTTGAGGGTGAGCAGGCTGGCCTCAGAAGAAATATTTTTTCCTTTATCGTTCGCAAAAAAGAAGACGGCATTTGGTGGGTCGTTTCTGCTCAAAATACAGATATTGTAAACGGTGCTGAAACTTATATCAGAACAGAAAGTGGTGAACTTAAGCCCGCAAACTATCAAAAAAAATAAATTGAATATTATGAATACAAAAAAAGTATCAACTCAGTACCCCATAAAAATATTGGTTTTTGCAGCTTCACTCAGAAGTGATTCCTTAAACAATACTTTGGCTAAACTTGCCGAAAAAATACTCATAAAACATGGAATCAAAGTTGATTTTGCAACTATGAGTGAATTTGACGCACCCTCATTTAATCAGGAAGGTGAACATGATTTTCCAAAGGGTATTACCGAATTTCATAATCGCCTTTTAGCTAATGACGCATTTATAATTGCATCGCCCGAATACAATGGTTCTATGCCCGGGTATTTGAAAAATACGATTGATTGGGCTTCCCGATTTCGTCCACAACCTTTTAATGAAAAACATGCGTTGATCATGTCTGCTTCTCCATCCATGGCAGGAGGTAACAAAGGTTTATGGCAGTTGCGTATGCCTTTAGAACATTTGGGTACCGATGTTTTTCCAAGTATGTTTTCTTTGGCAATGGCTCATAAAGCCTTTGATGAAAACGGAAATATTGCCGATGCTACTTTGGCAGAAAGGTTTGAAAATACTTTGATTTCGTTTATTAAATTAGTGGAAGCTGCAAAAAATTATCCTTGTATGAAAAATGCCTGGGTAGAGTTTTTAGGGGAGAAAACAGATATTGTTACAGATCTTATTGAATAAACATTCATTGAAATTGGAACAACCTAACTCAAACACAACAAAAATATGCAGAATTGATAATGGTTTGCAAGGACTGGTGACAAGAACCTCTGTCACTAACATGGGTAACCCTTACACAACTACCTCATTCATCAAAAAATTCTAGATTTCCTAATTCTCAGCAATCCATATCTACGATTTAAAACAATACTTTATCCGTTTAGCAAATTAAGCTGCTAAAATGATGGTCGCATTTCGAAGATAGTTGCCTTTACAAAAAGCGATTTCATAAAAGCCATTATATCCCCTCTTAATGATATTGAGATGGGGAAGATACGATTGGATTTCAGCGTAAATTTAGGTATTGCTTTAGCTAGTAACAAAGGGCTGCTATCAAAACATGTATTGAGCCAGCCGAAGCATGTTTTAAAAAAATTGCACAAAATACCAGTATTTGGTATTTTTGATTAAACATTAAAGTTATGGCAAAAAACACTTCAATATTATTAGGAGATTATTTTGATACTTTCATAAATCAACAAGTTCAATCCGGAAAATATTCGTCTGCAAGTGAGGTTGTAAGAGCTGCATTGAGAATGTTTGAACACGAAGAAACCAAGAAAACAGAATTGATTAATGAACTCAAAAAAGGAGAAAAATCTGGTTTTGTAAAAGACTTTAATAGAAATAAATTACTGAAAACGCTTCATCAAAAACACATCACAAAATGATGATGTTCAAAATAAGTAATGAAGCTCAAAATGACCTCGAAAATATTTGGCTTTACACCTTTGAAACTTGGTCTGTTGAACAAGCTGACAGATATTACAATCTTATACTTGACGAAATCGAATACTTAGCCGAAAATCCTGTCACTGGAAAAGATTATTCTCACGTAAGAAAAGCTTACTTATGCTCAAAAGTGAAATCGCATTTTATTTTCTACAAAATCAATAAGAAAGAAAACCTAATTGAGATTATCAGAGTTTTACATCAACAAATGGATATTGAAAACAGGTTGAACGATTAATACTGGCTAGACCTAACATCTGCAACCCTTACACAACTACCCCATTCATCAAAAAAGTCCAGATTTCCTAATTCTCAGCAATCCATATCTTCAATTTGAGACAATAATTTATCCGTTTAGCAAAACGGAGTTGCTAAAACCAATTACATAGGAAATTACAAAAGTGGAATTTGATTACGGAGTAAGCCAGCCTATACAGAACTGAAATAATATTTACTACACACCAAAAATTGCGTAGAACAAGAAAAAGCTTTTACAGTATTCTAATAACTGCAAAAGCTTTTCAATTTTTGGTTCCTCGGGCTTTTAGTCTATCCACTCAAAACCGGTGTATTTCACCAAGGCTTCGGGCACTTTAATTCCTTTTTCGGTTTGGTAGTTTTCCAGTATGGCGGCTACAATACGTGGTAGGGCCAAAGCACTGCCGTTGAGGGTGTGGGCCAATTGGGTTTTGCCTTCTTTACCTTTAAACCTTAGTTTCAGACGGTTGCTCTGATAGGTTTCGAAATTAGAAACCGAAGACACTTCTAACCAGCGTTGTTGTGCTGCACTCCACACCTCCATATCGTAGGTCATGGCAGAGGTGAAACCCATATCGCCGCCACACAAGCGTAGCACCCGGTAGTGCAAGCCTAGCTCTTGTAAAAGCGATTGCACGTACTGGCTCATTTCTTCGAGGGTTTGGTAAGAATGGTCGGGATGTGTAATTTGTACCACTTCTACCTTGTCAAATTGGTGCAAACGGTTAAGACCTCGTACATGAGCCCCGTATGAGCCTGCTTCCCTACGAAAACAAGGGGTGTATCCGGTGTTTTTGATGGGCAAATCTTCTTCTTTGAGTATGACATCACGATACAAATTGGTCACCGGAACCTCTGCTGTGGGTATCAAATACAAATCGTCAAGTCCTACGTGGTACATTTGGCCTTCTTTATCGGGCAATTGTCCGGTGCCAAAACCCGAATCGGCATTTACCAAATGGGGTACCTGCATTTCTTTGTAGCCCGCAGCAGTAGCGTGGTCTAAAAAGAAATTAATTAGAGCCCTTTGCAAACGAGCACCTTTGCCTTTATACACCGGAAAGCCTGCCCCGGTAATTTTTACGCCCAATTCAAAATCAATGATATCATATTTTGCGGCCAATTCCCAATGGGCTAGGGCATTGCTAGGCAACTGGGCTGCTTCGCCATAGCTAAAAACTACTTCGTTATCATCGGCACTGATGCCGGGTTTTACAAGGTGATGAGGCAAATTGGGTAGCAACACAATCAATTGTTGTTGCTGTTCTTCCAATTGGTTAAGTGTTTCGCCTAGGGCTTTTATTTTGTCCTTGTTGGCAGTAGTTTGTGCTTTTATAGCTTCTGCTTCTTCTTTTTTGCCATTACGCATCAATTCGCCAATTTGCTTGGCGGCAGCATTTGCTTCTGCTGCTAACTTATCTAAAAGGGTTTGGGTGGATCGACGTTCTTCATCTACAGCAATTAGCTGATCTACCAACTCTGGGGATTTGAAATTGCGGACACGCAAACCCTCTAAAACTCTGTCTTTATTCTCTCGGATATAGTTAACTTGCAGCATTATATTATTTTTTGACAAAGATAGCTCTAAAAGACGAAAGCTAAAAGAGCGATGACTAAGGAAGTCTGGCCCAAATTTTATTAATTTTGAGCTGAGAAAGCAATCATAATCTATAGTCCAACTAATAGATGTGATTTTGGAGCATAGCAGTTTAAATAAACTAGTAAGATGAAAGGAAAACTCTACCTCGTACCTACGCCCATTGGTAATTTGGAGGACATGACCTACCGAGCGGTTAGAATACTAAAAGAGGTAGATCTTATCTTAGCAGAAGACACCCGTACAAGTGCGCCTCTGCTCAAACACTTTGGTGTTGAGAAAAAGTTGTTTGCCCACCATCAGCATAATGAGCACAGCGCAAGTGCCGAAATTGTTCGTTTTCTGTTGCAAGGCCAAAATATAGCCCTTATATCGGATGCGGGTACACCGGCAATTTCCGACCCCGGGTTTTTTCTAGTAAGAGAAGCGCTTAAGAACGAGCTCGAAGTTTGCTGCTTGCCCGGAGCAACGGCTTTTGTGCCGGCATTGGTTTGCTCGGGCTTACCCAATGATCAGTTTGTATTTGAGGGCTTTTTGCCCGTTAAAAAGGGGAGGCAAACTCGCCTAAAGGCATTGAGTACTGAAGAGAGGACGATGATTTTCTACGAAAGTCCCCACCGATTGTTGAAGACCTTGGAAGATTTTGTATGCTATTTTGGTGAAAACAGACCTTTGTCGGTAAGCAGAGAGCTGAGCAAGGTGTACGAGGAGACCATTAGAGGAACGGCTTTGGAAGTGAAAACTTATTTTGAAAATCATGTGATAAAGGGAGAGATTGTAATTTGTGTAGGCGGTGCCCCCGCACTTAAAACCAAAAAAGAAAGCAATAAAGAGCGGTATGATTTGCCCTAGATGGGGGATTTTTAATAAAAAGATTTAAGCAGTAAAACAATTGCTAATTTTGTTTTACTGTGCAAGGGCATAAAAACCCAAAAAGCTTTTGACCTTAAAAGCCTAAAGGGTACATTGTAGGTCTTTAAGAAATTTTATGATAAATATTGAGCATTATACTACCGAAGATCAAGACCCGAAAGTGGTAGAGCGGATATTGGGCAAACTGCAAGATCTTTTGTTCAACGATGAAGAGATTATTTACTTGGCCGTACAAAAGAAACCTGCCGTAAACCTCTTGCCCGATTGTATTGCTGTATGCAGCCGTCGCTTGTTTTATTGTACACCCAGTCATTTGGGTTTGACCACCAATTTTAAAGATATTACCTGGCGCAATATCAAAGAGGTGTCTTTTAAAGAGGGGCTGCTTGGTGCAAAGTTTATTTGTGTACCGCTAATGGGTGAGAACATTATTACCGATTATTTGCCCAAGGCGCAGGCTCGTAAGCTTTATCAGGCGGTCATCAATCAAATGGATGCCGACAAGAACAGTCTTGAAACTACTAATACAGAGATTGTTGCGACAGAAAGCTCCTCAAATCCGATATCGGAAAGCACTATGCCAGAAATGCCAATGGCCGAAAGTAGTTCTCAGGATGATATCGACCAAAAACTCATAAAGCTCAAGTCTTTATATGAAAAACAATTGATTAGCCGCGAAGAGTACGAGGCTAAAAAGGCAGCAATTTTAGATACGCTATAAGTTACAAAAAGTAGAAATGACTAAAAAAACTTCCCTGCTTGCGCTATTGAGCGGATTGCTAATGTACTTGGCTTGGCCGCCACATACTGCTTTCAGTCCATTACTTTTGCTGGGTTTAGTGCCCTTGTTTATAGCGCTTGATGATATTAAAAATAACGTTCAGAAGCATCAAGGGAGGGCTGTGTTTTTAACGGCAGGCTTAGCTTTTTTTGTTTGGAACACGGCCTCTATTTATTGGGTGTTCAACGCTATAAATGCAGTAAACACCGGTTTTGTGGGGTATATTGTATCATTTTTGGTAGCACTGTTGCCCTATTGTTTTGGGGCAATGCTAATGACTCTTGCTTTTTGGCTCTATTACCGTTTTCGTAGGTATGTACATCCGGTTCTGGCTTATGGGGGCTTAATAGTTTTTTATATTAGTTTGGAGTATTTCTATCAAAGTTGGGACGCTCCTTTTCCGTGGATGACCCTCGGCAATGGTTTTGCGGGGCTGCATCAAGTCGTGCAATGGTATGAATATACCGGCGTATTTGGCGGTAGCCTATGGATACTACTGAGCAATATATTGGCTTATGAAGCTTTAAGGCAATATCAAAAACACAAAAAACTACAACTTGCACTACTGTGTTTGGTGTGGGTAGTGGGGCCAATTGCTTTTTCGCTGTACAGATATCGAAACTATCAAGAAAAAACCGTGCCCACACAGGTAGTAGTGGTACAACCCAATATTGACCCCTATCAAAAGTGGGAGCTCAATTCGGCACAAAACCAGCTCAACATCCTTAAAAAACTTTCCGACTCTTTGGGACAGGTCAATACCGAGTATTTTATATGGCCCGAGACGGCTATCCCCGAGTATGCCGATGAAGATCGCATACGCAGCAACCGCTATTATACCGAGCTGCAACATTTCATCAGCAAGTACAAAAACGCATCTCTGCTAACAGGTATAGAAACCCTACGGTTTTATGCCGACAAGCACAGCCCAACCGCCAAACCACGCCAAAACGGCGAATTTTACGATAATTACAATGCCGCCATGCAGATAGAAAATTCTGCCGAGGTACAGTTTTATCACAAAAGCAAATTGGTGCCGGGGGTAGAGAAATTACCCTTTCAGCGGTACCTTTCTTTTTTGGCACCAGTATTTGCTCATTTTGGGGGCAGTACGGGCGGTTATTCATGGCAAGAAGAACCCGAGGTGCTTTATGCTTATAGCGGTATTGGCCTTGCGCCGGTTATTTGCTATGAATCTATTTGGGGCGACTGGGTAGCCGGAGCAGTTAAAAAAGGAGCGCAGTTTATTGCTGTTATCACCAATGATGGTTGGTGGGGCAATACTTCGGGCAAAGACCAACACCTGATGTATGCCAAGCTGAGGGCTATTGAGAATAGACGCACCGTGGTACGCTCTGCTAATACGGGTATTTCTGCAATCATCAACCAGCGGGGTGATATTGTGCAACAAGCTCCTTGGTGGACACGCACTGCGCTACGTGCCGAAATTAACCTCAACGACGACAAGACCTTTTATACCCAACAAGGCGACCTCATTGCAAAAGCCAGTTCGGTGCTAGCTTTGATGGCCTTGGCCTTTACCTTTTTTAAAGCTTTCAGAAAAAATGAGCAATAACAAATCTACCTCCATAAATTTCTCAACAACAGGTCTTTTAATAATAATTGTCGGGAATTTGGTTTTAGACCAGCTCTCGAAGTTTGTAGTTCGCCGGTATTTGCCCGAACACGAGCAAATCAATATCATAAAAAATCATTTTGTATTGATGAAGGTAGAGAACGATGGCGCCTTTTTGAGTTGGGGTAGTGCAATGCCCGATGGTATAAAAGCCGTATTACTCAATATATTGCCGGTAATAGTGTTAATTTATGGACTTTGGCTAGTCTTTAAAAACAAGCAAATGCCCCGGTTTACACAGGCTGCAGTTTGTTGTTTTATTGGCGGGGGCGTTGGCAATGTTTTCGACAGGATGATGTACGGATCGGTAACGGATTTTATGTTTATGGATTTTTATCTATTTAAAACGGGCATATTTAACCTAGCAGACCTATCTATCATGACGGGACTGGGGCTTTTGCTGTACCAATCGTTTTGGATAGAGAGGCGCAGCCAAAAAGAGCTCGAAGTCAACGACAAAGAAGGCCTATAAAACCTGTTTTGCTACAATAGGTACCTTTCTGTCGGTGCCGAAAGAGCGTTTAGAGACTTTTAGAATAGGGCCTACCTGCTGGCGCTTAAACTCGGCATTAGTCAGCATTTGCAAAGTACGGCGAACGAGTGCTTCGTCAAAACCAGCAGCAAGCAGTTCTTCAAAATCTTTACCCTCTTCCAGGTGTTGATACACCAGTTTATCAAGAATGTCGTATTCGGGTAAGGAGTCAGAATCTTTTTGACCCGGGCGCAATTCGGCAGATGGAGCCTTGCTAAGGGTGTTGGCCGGTATTAGTTCTTGCTCACAGTTAATGTAACGAGCCAATTCATAAACTTGGGTTTTGTACACATCGCCCAGTACCGAAAGTGCACCACACAAATCGCCATAGAGAGTGCCGTAGCCAACAGCAGCCTCGCTTTTGTTGGAAGTGTTGAGCAGTACATTGCCCAATTTGTTGGAGATGGCCATCAGCACCACAGCCCTACACCGAGCCTGAATATTTTCTTCGGTGACATCGGGTGCTTTTCCGGCAAATACGCCTTGCAACATGGTCTCGAATGCGTTGGTTGCGGGCTCTATTGGTACAATATGGTGGGTACATCCCAAATTATTGGCCAAATCTAAGGCGTCTTTTACGGAGTGGTCTGTAGAATATTTTGAAGGCATGAGTACGCCAAGCACACGGTCTTTTCCAAGGGCTTTACAAGCCAAAGCGCAAACCACTGCCGAGTCGATACCACCAGATAGACCCACCAAGGCTTTCTCGAGCCCCAATTTCTGGAAAAAATCCTTAATACCAAGTACCAAAGCATCGTGTATTTTGGCAATTGATGCAGGCTTATTTTGCAAGGGCTGTGCTTGTTGTATTTCTTCTAAATCTATTAAGGCAAAATCCTCTTCAAAGCTTTTCAGTTCTTTTTTTAGCTGTCCTTTCTCATCAAAAAATTTGGCAGCTCCTTCAAAAACCAAATCGGTTTGTGCTCCCACTTGGTTAACAAAAACCAAAGAGCTTTGGGTATTCATAGCCAATTGCGATAGTGAGGCGTACAATTGATCGTGCTTATCCCACTCAAAAGGTTTTGCTGCTAGAGCAAAAGTAAGCCCGCCTTTTATAGCACCCGACAGATCATCGATATCTTGGGCATTGACAAGTAGAATATTGTTGCTAGCCAAATAGCCTTCTTTCAGACGTAGTGGAGTACTTTGTCCATTTTTCAGTAATAGCACAGCGTTGTCGCCGTTTTGATTTTGTACCCCTACAACACAAGAAATACCGTGGCAATTTTGAGCAATTTGTTGGATTGCTTGCTGCTGTTGGTTCATAAAAGCCTTAGAGCAAAGCAAGTCTTGCGGTGCAGCACCGCTTACAGATTGGTGTGCCAGAATTACCAGACTAGCCCCCGCTGATTTAGCTTGTTCGATATTGGCAATTATTTTTTGAGCGTTTAAATTAAAATTTCCTAAATGGTAATTGTTTTGAGCAAGAGCTAGTTTCATTGTTATGGGCTTATTATGTTAAGTACAAAACTATAAAAAAGCATTAAATTAATTTTAACCAAAGAAAAAACACCCAACAAAAAACGAAAAACGAAAGACGAATCACGAAAGACGATCAACGAAAAACGAAAGACGAATCACGAGACACGACCAACGACCCAACAAATCCCTACTTCCTCAACTGCTCAATAAAATCAACAAATTTTTGACTATTGTAATTAGCAGTACCTACGTGTTGAAACGAGATACGCCCTTGCTTGTCAAAAACCACTGTTGTAGGTAAAGAACCCGAGAACAAGACATCGGGAACGCTGCTGGCCATTTGGAAAAGCGGAAAAGAATAGCCGTGTTTCTGTATAAATTTTCCTGATTTTGCCAAGTCGCTATCCGCATCAATCATAATAAAAACCACATCATCGGCAGTTTTATACCTTTCGTAAAGTGCATTGATTGCAGGCATCTCAGCCAGGCATGGAGGGCACCATGTAGCCCAGAAATTCACAAAAACCACTTTGCCTTTTAAATCATTTAGGGCAACAATTTTCCCGTCAGCCGATTGAAATTTGACTTCGTAAGAAGCTAGGGTATTGCCTCGTTCCATCTCTACATTGGGACTAAATAGCCCAATTTTCATCAAACCTTGAATGAGTAATGCCTTGGCAGAGGGCACAAAGAGCAGTACCCCTAGTATGATGATGAAAATACCGTTGCTGATGTATTTTTTGCGCTTTTCTTTATTCATGTCTCAACCCAAACAACAAAGTTAAAGCATAAAAGCTAGCATACAAAGGCAAGCGATTATTTGAGACAAAACAATGACCTACAAAGGGGAAGATTATTGGTTGGTCAAGATAAGCCCTCTAAATGTACGCTCCATATCGGTCGGAGCTATTTTCCCACCAGCCACAATGGTGTAGAAATAACGATCATGAAGTGTTTTTGGTTCTAAGGTACTCAACACTGTTCCGCTGTTATGATCCACAATCTCGTATGTGGTAGCTCCTGTTTTAACCGGAATAAATTCGCTGTATTCTTTGTAGCCTTTATTACTGAAGATGACCGTAGTGCTATCTTTCAGCCTCAAATCAAGTGTTGGAGCATCCGGCGAAAGGTTTACAAAACGGATATACGATTTATCGGCAGCGGTTGCAGAACCAAAACTGTCGGTTAGCCAAAGACCATCAAGATTTCCCTCGGTACCACACAGATAAAAGCTAGAAAAAACATTGTCGCCAATAGCGAGACCTGTTTTTTTATACTTCATATCATCCGGATAGGTGGCTGTTGTAAATTTTAATTCGTACTCACCTTGTACCAACTGCTTATAGTTGATACCGCCTCCAAAGGGAATTGAAGCGGTATTTTGTTTACTTTGGTTATAATAAATGTCGTAGGTAGCATAGCTAGGCGACAAGTTATAAACGCTAAAATACCCCACATTGGGCTGTGGCTCATAGGTACTTTTACAGGCCGTAAAACCGGCAACAACCAACAATAGGGCAAAAAACCTGAAAGGGTGTAAAATATTTTTATACATGTTTTTCTGTTAAATAAGCATAGTTTGCTGCTCGTATATTTTCCTTAACCAATTGTTCGGATTGCAAATATAATCTATTGATAGGTTAAATTTTGTTAAATGATTCTTCAATTCTGTTTTTTTGGATTAGCAGGCCGATTGGCTGTATTTTTGGCTAATTGCCAGGCTAGCTTGTTGTAAAACTTGGTATTACCTCAAAAGCTGTTTATATTTAAAGTCAAAACCAAAATCCTATGACCAGAACAAAAAAAACCGAAGGGGCAAAGCCTAGTAAGCTTAGCCGCTCCAAAAACCAAGAACAAGCTGTTTGGCAACACAGCCTGCTAACTGATTTTGATATTTCTTTGTTTTTGATGGGTAAGCATTTTCAACTCTATGATAAGCTGGGGGCACATTGCATCAGTATTGATGGCCAAAAAGGGGTTTATTTTGCAGTATGGGCACCCAATGCTCAAAAGGTTTGTGTAGAAGGTAATTTTAACGAATGGAATACTACGAGCCATTTGCTTTACAATAGATGGGACGAGTCGGGTATTTGGGAAGGTTTTATCCCCGGTATCGGTAAAGGCGAAGTGTACAAATATGCTATTATTGGTTTTGATGGTGTTTTCCTAGAAAAAAGCGATCCTTACGCCTTCCATGCAGAACATCCACCGCATAAAGCCAGCTTGGTTTGGGATCTGGATTATACTTGGGGCGATAAAGCTTGGATGAAAAAAAGAGAGAAAAAGAATGCTTTAAATCAACCCATATCGGTTTATGAATTGCATTTAGGCTCTTGGCAAAGAGACCCCTCCAATCCCGATCGGATACTGAGTTATAATGAGATTGCTAAAGCCTTAGTTCCCTACGTCAAAGAGATGGGTTTTACCCATGTAGAGTTTTTGCCTGTGGCAGAATATCCCTATTATCCCTCTTGGGGCTACCAAATTACGGGTTTTTATGCCGCCAGTTCAAGACACGGCAGTCCACAAGATTTGATGTACTTGATAGATGAACTGCACCGAAACGATATAGCCGTAATTTTAGATTGGGTGCCTTCGCATTTTCCGGGTGATGCCAATGGGCTTTACCATTTTGATGGAACACATCTCTACGAGCACGCTGATATGAGAAAGGGCTTTCATCCCGATTGGAAATCGTATATCTTTAATTATGATCGCAACGAGGTAAGATCATTTTTGATTAGCAATGCCTTGTTTTGGCTCGATAAATACCATGTTGATGGTTTGCGGGTTGATGCAGTTGCTTCGATGCTGTATTTTGATTTTAGTAGGAGCGAAGGAGAGTATGGCACCAATGAGTTTGGAGGCACCGAAAATCTTGGAGCAGTAAAATTTTTGAAAGACATGAACGAGGCGGCCTACGGCACTTACAAAGGCATACAAACCATTGCCGAAGAAAGCAGTACCTACCCAGGGGTTACCCACCCGGTATATGCCGGCGGATTGGGCTTTGGCATGAAATGGATGATGGGTTGGATGAACGACACGCTCGATTATTTTAAACGAGAACCCATTTTTCGCCAGTATCATCACCATCAGCTTACATTTAGCATGTCTTATGCCTTTAGTGAAAATTTTATGCTCCCGCTCTCGCATGACGAGGTGGTGCATGGTAAATCACCTTTAATATACAAAATGCCGGGCGATGAATGGCAGAAGTTTGCTAACCTGAGGGCTTTGTACAGCTATATGTTTACCCACCCGGGAGCTAAATTGCTCTTTATGGGTGCAGAGTTTGCCCAAACAAGCGAATGGAATTGTTTTGAGAGCCTAAACTGGGATTTATTGCAGCATCAGCCCCATTTGGGTATGCAGCGTTTGGTGAAAGCACTCAACCAGTTGTATCGTAGCGAAGCGGCCCTGTATGCCCATAATTTTTCGTACGAAGGCTTTGAGTGGCAAGAAGCCGATGATGAACAGCAGTCGGTTTATGTTTACCAACGCAAAGGCCTTAGCGCAAAAGATACTTTGGTGGTTGTCATCAATCTTACGCCCGTATATCGGAGCAATTATCGGGTAGGTATTCCAATTAAGGGGGCATGGAAAGAGATTTTCAACTCGGATGATACCGTCTATTTTGGTTCGGGCAAATTGAACCCCAAGGCAATAAAAACCGAAGAAATAGCCGCACAGCGTCAAAACCAATCTATTGCAATTGATTTGCCTCCATTGGCGGTATGTATTTTCAAACGTCAACTAGGCTCAGCAGGGCGTAAAACATCCAAAAAGGTTTAATGTAAAATGAAAGAGGCTGCTATAACATTCTAGCAGCCTCTTTGGTATTTGCACTTAGTACTATTTGCACTTATTTTGTTTTTAAAGTACCGTCTTCATTTTTGTTGACAACCGGACGGCTTTTGCCGTTGGCCAGTTCCCAAGCAGTATAATAAACCAATTGGGTTCTTTTGGTCAACATTGGGAAATCAATTTTGCTCACTTCATCGCCAGGTCTGTGGTAATCTTTATGTACCCCGTTGAAATAGAAAATTACCGGGATACCGTGTTTGGCAAAGTTGTAGTGATCCGAGCGGTAGTAAAAACGATTGGGGTCGGTGCGGTTGTTGTATTTCTCGTCGAGCACAATATTTACATAATCTTTGTTAGCTTTTTTACCAATTCTGTCCAAGTCATCACTTAGCATATCAGAACCGATAATGTAAACAAAATTATTGTCACCTGGGCGGTCATCATCGCCACGTCCAATCATGTCTATATTGAGGTTGGCAATGGTGTTGGCCAATGGAAATACAGGGTGTTCAGAGTACCATTCAGAGCCCCAAAGTCCTTTTTCTTCGCCTACTACGGTCATGAACAAGATACTACGTTTAGGGCCATGTCCGGCTTTTTTGGCTTTTGCAAAGGCTTCGGCCATCATAATTACTCCGGTAGTACCCGAACCATCGTCATCGGCACCGTTATTGATTTTATCTACTGCATTAGGGTCTTTCTCAATACCAATATGATCGTAGTGTGCCGTAACTACCAGCACTTCGTGTTTTAGTTTGGGGTCAGAACCTTCTAAAAAGCCTAATACGTTTTCAGCTCTTACGCTTTCTTCGTTCATTTTTGCACTAAAAGAAACGGGTAAGTTCAGTTCTTTGCTGGCAGGTTTTAGACTTTCGGCAATGCTTTTCTTTACTTCGGCTACCGAGGTATTGGCGGCGGCCAAAATTTGGTTGGCAACTGCTGTACCTACGGTTACAACAGGTAGGGAATTGGCCGCAGCATTAGCTGCTGAGCTTGTTTTTTTCATACCTACGCTGGGTTCGCTAAGAAAAGTTTTCATTTGTGGGGGCATGTTGTCCACTCGCTCGTTAATTACCAATACTCCTGCGGCTTTGTGCTCGCTTAGGTATTTGAGTTTGGCCATTTGTCCAGCCATGCCAGCAGATCTGCGTTGGTTGGCTTGCCCAGCTTCGCTTGCTTTGGCAGTAGGGTCGCCTGTAGCAAAAATTAATACAACTTTGCCGGCCACATCCAGTCCTGCATATTCGTTGAAATTGTCTTTATTGATTCCGTATCCGGCAAAAATTACCGTGGGAGATTGTACCGAAAAACCACTAGCCGGAACGCTTTGTGGCATGATGTAGAAATCTTTCAGGTTTTCTTTAGCCTGTCCGCCAACCATTAGGGTAACATCTGATAATTTTTTAGATACCAAACCAATAGCCTGGAAATAAGGGTTGCTACTGTTTTTTACAGGGCCAACTAGGCCATAGCTTTTAAATTGTTTTTGGATATATTCAGCAGCCATCCAAGCTCCTTTGGTGCCGGTTTCGCGACCCTCGTACTCATCAGAGGCCAAGATAGACAAGTGTTGGTAGGCCTTTTCTTTATTGATGGGGGCACTGTACTTAATGGCATTTTTATCTTGCGCCATTGCGCCCAAGCTCAGCAATACTGCGAGCGAGCCACTTAAAATTTTCTTGTTCATATACGATTATTTAGTTAAGAGTTAGCAAATGTTTTAGCAGCAGGCAATTTTATCAACTCTGTTGCTGTGGCGACCTCCTTCAAAAGGGGTGTTGAGGAAAGCAAAAACCATTTCTTTGGCTTCTTCAATATGTACAAATCGTGCCGGAATACAAATGATGTTGGCATTGTTGTGTTGGCGTGCCAATTGGGCAATTTCTTTTCGCCAGCACACGGCCGCTCTTACTCCTTGGTGTTTGTTGGCGGTGATGGCTACCCCTTGGGCACTACCGCAAATTAAAATGCCAAAGTTGTTGTTTCCGTTTTCGACATTTTCGGCTACGGGGTGGGCAAAATCCGGATAGTCCACCGAATCGAGTGAATGTGTGCCAAAGTCCTGAACCTCATAATCACTCAAAAAGTTTTTGAGCAGTTCTTTATACTCGAAACCGGCATGATCCGAGCCAATAGCGATTTTTAATTTTATTGCTGACATGATTCAAAGTTATGAAGAATAATAGATTTGCTACGTAAATATTTCGTTGTATTGTTGAGGCATACATCCATGTAATTTGGCAAGACCCCTTATTGTTCTACCTCATTTTTAGTGCAATTAACACTTTTTCTTTTATCCCTGGTAGGTTTAGTTATTTTGATAAAAGGCCAGTTCTGCTTTTTTGCGTTTTCGTTCTATATTGGCCGATATCATAATACTTAGCTCATAAAGCAAGAACAAAGGGAAAGCTACTATGAGCATGGTATAAGGGTCGGCTGTTGGGGTAATTACAGCAGCCACCACCAAAATTAGTACGGCAGCATAGCGTCGGTTTGAGCGCATAAATTTTGGGGTCATAATGCCCAATTTGGACAAGATATAGATGATAACAGGCAACTGAAACACAATACCCGAACCGATAGTTAGCGTAAGTACTGTTGATAAGTAGGATGAAATGGTAAAAGTGTTTTCAATACTGGGGTCAACAGTGTAATTGATTAAAAAGTTGATGGATAATGGACAGATGAGGTAATAGCCAAACAGCAAACCCAAAGCAAATAATAAAGAAGCAAAGGCTACAAAACCACTGGCCGATCGTCTTTCGTTGTCGTGTAAAGCCGGTTTAATAAAGAGCCAAAGCTCAAACAGTAGATAGGGCACACCCAAAATAATACCGGCCATGATACAAGAGTTCATTTGCAAGGTAAACTGCCCCGACATTTCGGTATTGATGATTTTGGCATGGATTGCCGTTATACAAAACTCTTGGCCAATTGCCGGGAAAGCTTCTACCAATTTGCACATCATGCGATAGGTCCAAAAACTAGGGTCTTTGGGCGCCATAATCACATCGTGCCAAATAAAATCGGTAAAATAAAATGCTAAAATTACCAAAACTGTTATTACCGCTAGGGCTCGCAGTAGGTGCTTGCGTAAAACATCCAAGTGATCAAAAAAAGACATTTCTGCCTCTAGCGATTTTCCTTTGTTTTTGATAGACTCTATTAAATCTTTTCCTTTTATCTTACTCATGGTTTAAATAATAAACAAAAGTATCATTCTATTTCGATAAATTGGGCTTCCGCTTGTTCTTTTACTCGGCTATTAAGATTTAACCGGACTGTGTTTGTAGGCTTTTATAACGGTCATAACTATACACATTGTAGGGCAGCAAGAGTTTAGAAATGTATTTTGCCAACAAGCTAGCCAATAATAGCGGTAAAAACAGTACGTAGCCATTGGGCAAGAGGTTGCACACCAGCACTACGGTAGTGAAAGGGGCATAAATAGATGCCGAGAGGGTAGCTGCAGCACCTACTAAAGCAAAATTAATAAGAATGAGTTCTGTGCCCAGGTACCGATTGCAGGCTGCGGCAAAAAACAAACCCAAGAAGGCTCCGGCAACTATACTTGGGGCAAAAACACCACCATCGCCACCGGCTCCCAAGCTTAGCGAGGCCGCCAAAGGTTTTAGTATGGCCATGATAAAGAGTGCGCCCAAAGAAATTCCGGTAGCGTTGAGTATGTTTTGCTGCAACACCTCTTTTAGCCCTTCGTAGCTATCGCCGTAAAGGCTGGGATAAAAATAAATCATGGTACCCACAGCCAAAGCCCCCAAGTTTACTCGCAAAAAATTGTTATTGATTTGGCTAAAGGCTTCTTTTATTTTGATGACCAAGAGGGTGAAATAGACCGAAAGACTTCCGCCCAACAGGCTGAGCAGCAACATAAAAGGAAGCGCATACCAGCTCCAACCCGTAAGGCTAAAATTCAATAGCGTTTGACTGTCGAACAGGGTAATGAAAATACCGGCAACTAAGGCCGATACCGTACAGCTGAGCAAAAGGCTGGGTCTTAATTTGCGGGCAATAACTTCCATTGCAAAAAGCCATCCGGTTAGTGGGCTCACAAAAAGTACGGCTATTCCCGAGGCTACTCCGGCACAAACCAGCTCACGCTTGTACTCGCGAGCCGAAAATTCTTTTTCGTAAATAGCGTTGCCCAGCGCCGCCGTAGCAACAACCGTAGAAACTTCAACACCGGTTGAGCCTCCAAAAATAACAGTCAAAAAGCCGTTGAGGTAGTGCGAGGGAATTTTAAACAAAGGCAAGTGTTCTTTGCGTTCGTCTATCGTTTTGTAAATTTCGGTTATGCCTTTGTTTTTTCGGTTTCTGAAAAGATGCTTGCGTAAAAAATAAATCGCCGTAATACCAATACTGGGCAAAATAATGAAATACCCGGTGTGGTGTTCGTTTACCCAATCTATCAGTAGGTGCTCAAAATGTTCGGTCAGGTGTTTTAAGCTATAAGCCATAATGGCACTTAGCAGGGCCACCGTTGCACTAGTGAAGATAAGTTTAAAAAGATGTTTCCTTATTATTTTCTGTCTTTCCAAAGGATGTAGGATACTAATTTTGAAGGTACAAAGTTAGTGCATTACGCTAGGGAGATAAAATATTTTTTCGAATAGATGAGGCATTTAATACCTGCTTGGGTGTTGATTTTATTTTTTTATTTGTTTTTCTGATTTTTCGCTACTATCTTCGTTCTCATTACGAAGCAAGACTATATGGGCATGTCCAATGTAGTCTTGTTTGTTTTTTATAGCTTTCAACAAAAAGAAAATTGAGTATGGCAGATATTACCTATTACACCAAAGAAGGATTAGAAAAACTGAAAGAAGAGTTGCAAAGCCTTAAAACAGAAGGCAGAGCAAAAATTGCTAAAGCCATTGCCGAGGCACGTGATAAAGGAGATTTGTCTGAGAATGCCGAGTACGATGCAGCCAAAGAAGCACAAGGCTTGCACGAGGCCAAAATTGCCAAGCTAGAAGATGTATTGGCCAATGCTCGTTTGCTTGACGAGTCGAAGCTGGATTTGAGTAAGGTGTTGGCACTCTCTATAGTAAAGATAAAGAACGTAAAAAACGGCGCAAGCATGACCTACCAATTGGTGCCCGAGAGCGAAGCCGATCTAAAATCGGGGAAAATATCGGTTAAATCGCCAATTGCTCAAGGCCTCTTAGGGAAATCGGTAGGAGACAAAGCCGAAATACAGGTGCCTGCCGGAAAAATGGAATTTGAAATTTTGGAGATAAGTCGGTAGTTAGCGGGGAGGGTTGTTTGGTCGTTGGTTCGTTATTCGATGTTCGTTACTCGATGTTCGTTACTCGTTATTCGATGTTCGATGTTCGATGATTGTTATTCGTTGGTTTGATGTTCGTGGGTCGTTGATCGTTTTTCGTTGATCGTTTGTTTGATGAGACTAAACTAAATTGAATTATGGCTAGTATTTTTTCTAAGATTGTTTCGGGTGAAATTCCGGCGCATAAGGTGGCCGAAGATGATCGTTACTTGGCTTTTTTAGATATTAATCCGCTGATGATGGGACACACCTTGGTCATCCCCAAAAAGGAGGTCGATTATATTTTTGATCTGGATGATGAGTTGTACCAGGGTTTGTTGCTTTTTGCTAAACGTATTGCCGAAGGGATAAAAAAAGCCTGCCCCTGTGAGCGTATTGGTGTAGCGGTAGTAGGCTTAGAGGTACCACATACCCATGTTCACCTCATCCCCATCAACGCCATAGATGACATGAATTTTTCTCGTCCAAAATTACAGCCCAGTTCGGCACAATTGGCCGAGGTAGCTGCAAAAATTCGTGGCGCTTTGGCCGGTTAAAGGCAAAACCCTCTGCACCTTGCTTACGGGTAGTTAACACGAGGTAATTAGTATTTTTGAGCCTTAATTTTCTGATAGCTAATAATTGCTATGTGCTAGCTATTCGCATTGCAGGTTTTTTGCCTACTTTAAGATAGACCTTTTTTTATTTGCTAGTTTCTTTTAACAAATACAACAGGAATGATATCATAAAAATACCTAGTTGTTTTACTTTTTTTGCCATTTGATGTGTTTTTTTAAGGGTAGCAGTTATTTGTTAATTATAGGCTAAAGCTATTTTTAACCTCAAAGACACTAAGAACGCTAGATTTAAAAACTTCGCATTCTTAGTACCTTTGTAGTTCCATTAATTTAGAGAACTTTTTCCTCTCCTCAATTTCCTGCCTACTACTATTTGAATGTATCTTCTTAGTTTAAGAAACTCCCTTTTAAAAAACTATTGCTTGATAAAACGTTGTACAGTTACTCCTGTTTCGGTTTCAACCTTTAGTAAATAAACGCCTTTTGCAAGTGATGATACGTTTATGGTGTTGAGCTGCTGTACAATATTGATATTGTTTTTTATCACTTTTCCGTCAACGCTTATAATAGAAGCCTTTGCCGTTGTGCTTAATGGCATAAAGACATTGATAACATCATTTGCCGGATTGGGGAACAATGTAAATACACTTGCTTTGTTATTGATTGACACGATGCCACTATAACTAACTTTTCCATCTCTGTCAACAATTTTAAGCCTGTACCAAGTAGTTCCGACAGGTATTTTCCTATCGTTGAAAGCATAAGCATTGCTGCTACCATTTTTTGCAGTTATATCAAGCAGTTTAGAGAAACTTTTTTCGTTGGGTAGTTTTCTTTCCAGTTCAAAATGGGATACATTCTTTTCGTTATTTGTTTTCCATTGTAGTAAAACATCTCCATTTACCAAATTGCCATCAAAAGCAATCAATTGTAAAGGCAGCACCGATATGGTAGAGGTAATAACCAACTGGCTAAAACTTGGTATGCCGGTAACAGTAATTGCGTTGTTGCCCGGTTCTAAGCTGATACTATTGATAGGGAATAGTTCCCATGTCCCACTTCCGTTTGATGGTCTTTTGTACAAACGGTAGTTAGCAAGTGTTCCATCGGTTAAAATACCGTCTGCAAATCTGAAAGTGATGGTGGCATTTAGGTTAGTTTGGTTAAGGCCGTAATTGTCAATTATCCAATAACCTGGCAACATATAGGAGCCGGGGTTGGGGTTGCCGCCTACCGGTTCGCCTTCTAAATAAGAAATATTCATATCGCCGTTGGGACTAAGACCCGGAAAGTTTAGTTCTATGCGGTTTGAAAGATCGCTTGCACCAAAGCTATACAACGCTTCGGTACTTTGAAAAGTGGCACATACACTACTGCCACCGGCTGCAGAAAGGTCGCTTGTTAAAGCCAAAATACCGTTTTCCTTATTACCGTTGTTGCCATTAATATAATCGTTAAAAGTGGCGACATCATCGGCTTCATTAAACTGGTAATAGGCGACCAAGCCGGGTTCTGTGCCGCTTAGGGTAATGTGTTTACGTTGGCGTATTTCACATTCGCCTAAAGCAATATTATAAAACTGCATTTCTTCCATATCGCCATGGAAATTTTCTTCACTAGTGCCACCGTTGCTACTGCCAAGTTTTAATGCACTGGTAGTGTTGGCAATTGTTCCGGTATAATTGATAAGGCTTTGTACAACCAGCCTTCCGTTAATGTAGAGTTTTATTTTGCCTCCAGATTGCCACGTTACAAAAAAATGGCTCCATTGGTTGATACGGAACATACTGTTGTCCACAAGTACTTCTACTTTAGCAAAAACACCGTCAATATTTATCTGTGCCATTACCAATAGTTGCGAACCATCGTTTTTGTACAAGCCTGCCTGCAAAGTGGTAGAAGCAACAGTTACACCATCGCCTTTGGCCACAAAACTTTTCACTTTAAAATTGTTTTCAGGGAAACTTTGAGGTTTTACCCAGCCGCCAAAACTGATGGCATTATTGCCTTCCAAGGCATTTACATCGCCAACATTCACAAAATCGTTTACACCGTCAAACCTTGCCATTAAGTTGGCCGGGCGCACAACACCCGTAGGAACGGTGCGCTGCGAATTTGGATTGTTGGTAGTATTGCTGCTGTTGTACAAACCGCCGCTGCAACCATAGGCAAATACCTTAAACCAGTATAGTGTATTGGGCGAAAGGCCGGTAACCGTAATTGGGTTGATGGTTGTGCCGGTATAAATAACTTGCTCGCCACCGGTGTAATTGGTGTTGGCAGTTGGTAGGGTTCCATCGGTTGGTGCAGTAAAACTGTTTACGGTATTTATTTTAACCACATAACCGTTTGCGCCACCTGTAACGGGTGCAGAAAATCCCGATAAAGTGATGCTGCTGGTAGTTACGTTTCCAAAAGTTATTTCAGTGGCATTATTGGGCGCAGCACAGGGCAATAAAACTACTTCCCCTGGAAATTTGCCTTCAGGAGCAGCATCATATCTACTACCAAAATTTTTAAGTATGGTAAAATCGGTGCCGTCGGGTTTTATTTTATAGATATTAGCACCTGAGCTTCCAACTAGAATGCCACTGCAGGTGCCATATAAATAGCCATCATCGCCAGCCTGTAAATTGCCATAAGGTGAGCCACCTTCTGTAGAGTTAAAAGCCTTAATTAAACCGAAACCTGTACCGTCTTTGTTTATCTTATACAATGCGCCAAAATTATAGGGCCCTGCTTCACAGGCACCATATAAGGTATTGTTTAACAGCAACAATGGGGCGACAGGGTTACTACCTTCTGTAGTAGCATTTTCAGGCAAAAATGTTTTGATGATGAAAACATCTGTACCATCTGTTTTCATGCTAAACACTACAGCCTTATCATCGCTATTGGTCCCAATACCAATAAGTCTTTGCGTAGCAGGGTCTTGAATAAAACCAGTACCTCTGTTTAGTGGGCTTCCTCCTCCAAATTGTAGCAGATTGCTATAATCTGTACCATCTTTTTTCATACGGAAAATGGTGCCCTTATTGTTGTTGCCTCCTTGTCTGGTATTACCATACAAATAGCCATCTGCGGCTTCTACAATGTATGCCGGGTTTATGCAATTAGTAGGCGATGCACCAATATATCCAAAGCTTTTGATAAGGGTAAAGGAACTTGTGTCTGCCGGGTTTATACGATAAGCTGTTCCGATATTTCCTGGTACCGGACCTCCATCACTCATTACGCCATACAGCCAATCATCGCTACCTAAAATTGGTGCTGCTCTACCAGCTGGTGATGTGCCATCTAAACCCGTAAAATGGTGTAAAATTGTAGGATGCCGTTGGTACGGCCTTGCCGGGTAATAGGAAAAAATAATGCCATTGGAGCCAAACCCTCCACCCGTAGTAACCCCAAAAGCCTTGGCATATTGCGAAGAAGCTGTATTGGTAACAACCACCGGTCTGTTGACAGGCCCACTGCCCTCTGTAGAGGTTGAGAAGCAGTAAATAGGCGTGTTGCCGCTAGCATCAGGATTGATAGAAGCAAGTACTCCTCCGCCGCCACCACCACCATAGTTAAAAACAATATAGAACTTGTTGTTGCTTTGTCTGTATATCAACGAAACTGCTTGAGAACCACCCAAAAAATCGCTCTTTAAAACTGTAAAGTTGGAACCATCTTGTGCCATTTTGAAAAAAGTACCGGCACTATTGGGTCCATAACTATGCATCATACCATAAATAAAACCATCGGTATGGATGTACATTTTGCAAGGCTCGCCTCCTGTTGTTAGTACTTCCATATGTTTAAGCACGGTAAAAGAACTGCCATCTTTTTTAACTTTCCAGATTGTTCCTCCGCCGTATAGCCCATAATTTGTGCATCCACCAATGATGTAACCATCAGCAGTTTCTGTAGGTGTTTTTTCGGGATAGCCTCCATCGGCCTCTAAAAATGTTTTTAATACGGAATAAGCATTGGTTTGTGGGTTGAACTTGAAAGCTACACCTAAGTCTCTGCTACCACCGCCGCGGGTAACACCATAAAATATACCGTCGCTACCTCTTAACAAGGGGTCTCTGATTCCAGCGCCGGGGTAATTACCGCTCCTACCCGTAAAAGTAATTAATTTTACAAAACCAGAACCATCTGTGTTTATACGAGCAATACAACCATAGCTGGTACCGCTAATGAGTGCGTACAATTTGCCATCAAATCCCATTGTTAAACTACCCATAGAGCCATTTTCATAATTGGCCGTTTGATTGAATGTTCGCAGTAAGGCAAAATCGGAACCGTCTTTTTTTAGTTTCCATATAGTACCGTTATTATAAGTACCACCTTCTTCGCAAATGCCATACAAGTAACCATCTGCTCCTATTACAGGCCTCCAACGTATCATATCACCATCTGTGGCTCTAGTAAACCTTCTCAATATGGTATAATCTGTACCATCATACTTTATCTTGAAAACAGTGCTGGTAATGGCATAAATATTACCTAGTGTAACCCCATAGAAATAACCATCATTACCATCAGCCATATCGTAAAAAGGGCCGGGCGCATACGGAAACTCTACATTTTTGGTGTAATTGCTTCCATCTGTGTTAATGATAAAAGCATTGCCATTGCCATCTAATGAACCACCTTGGCTAAAGCCAATCAACTTTTGCTGACCAAAAGAAACGATTGAAAAAAGCATTAGAGCAAATGTTAATACCTGTTTTTGAGTAATCGTTTTCATCTTTTTAGTATTTTTAACTCAAATATATTTTAAGAGATAACAGTATCTCAAATCAAAAAATGGGTTAAATTTAGGTTTCTGATTAGTGTTTATTGGTTTATGTAATTGATATTTAATAGGTTATGTCTAAAATTTATCAACTTGTACAATCACTAAAACCAACCGAAAAGCGGTACATAAAAATACAGGCCAACAAGTACGCCGGCAACGACAAAAACCTGAGCCTGCAACTTTTTGATGCATTGGACAAATGCAAGCATTACCAAAGGGAGGTTTTTTTAAAGAAGCACCGCAAAACCAGTTTCTATAAAAATTTTGATGCCCATGCCGAATATCTTTTCGACTTTATTTTGAGCAAACTACGCGATTATAACGAAGAGAATATGCCCGATTGGCGTATCCAAAAATCGTTTTACAAAATAAGTTTGCTGGCAGCAAAAGGATTGGATAGTGCTTGTGAGAAGCTCATAAAATCGGTAAAGGCCAATGCGTGGCGGTATGAGCAGTACACTACCCTGCAAGATATTTTAGATTTGCAACTGTACCTTTTTGGCAATTGCCGTATTGGTAAGCTAGAGCCTACCTATTTTGAAGAATTGCAGGCCGAAAAGCAGAAAATAATGGATATTATAAATGATTATAATACCGTACTTGCAAATTGGCACCGAATTAATTTACTTATGCTCAACAAGGCAAAAGAACCGCTGCATCTCATCCATCAACGTGGCCTGCAAATTTTAAGCGAACCTGCTATGCAGAAAGATTTTCCATCAAGCTATTCGCTAACGGTAAGAAACAGGTATTTGGCCTGTTTTGAGCTTTACTACACCAGTATTGGCGATGCCGAGAAAAGCTATGCCTATAATAAAAAACTGATAGAAAATAGGGAAATTATAGACCAAAAGATGCCGGGTTTTAATAAAGATGCGCTTGCGGTATATTTTAATTTTATGCTATCGTGCTTTAAAAGTAAACGTTGGCAAGAGATGGAGGTTTATTTGGATAAAACGCTCAACTATCCCATAAAATCTGTTGCGCAGGAAATTAGAAAAACACACAATTATTGCTACAACGGTATGTTGCTGTATTTGGCCACCAAGCAATTTAACAAAGCCGCACAAGTGGTACAGCTGTTTTTGGAAGCCAAACAAAAATATGAAGGACGTTACCGTTTGGATTTTCTGTTGTTCACACAATCGTTGGTTGGGTATTATTTTTTTGTGAGCGGCGATAACAAAAAAGCCAATATGCTTTGGCGTGAGATTATAAACGGACCAAAATACGGTTTCGAACTGCGTACCCAAGCTACGGTAAGGGCTTATCAATTGCTGTTGGAAATTCAACGGGGCGATGTTGATGTGCTACAATACGAAGCGCAAAATGCGTACAGATTTGTGAAAAGTGCCAACCTAATGGAAGCTAGGGAACAACTATTTTTTACTACTTTAAAAAAATACAAGCGGCAAATTTCACTTAAACAGCTTGGTGAGCAATTGCAACAAGTTAAAGAACCTATGAGCGAAACCTCGGTTATCAACGATTTTATAATTGATTGGCTACTGCAATCAGATTTTTAGCACATGATTTTTTAAAAATTCATCTATAAAACAGTTGTTTGACAATTTTATCAATCTGCAGATTTGCGATGAAAAATTCAAGTATTTGTCCTGTTTTTTTTTGAGTAATGACACCTCTACGAGACCAAAAACAAGACAAATTTCAATTGGCTGCACAATGCTGTAAATCGCCTAGCCGACTCAATGGCTTATGCCCCAAAACTCCATCTATTTGATGACTGTAATTTTATAGGGTTTGCGTATTGCAGCATCAGCGGCTAACTGGGCAATTTTAGCTTGCTCGGCGCCTACTTTCGGGGGGTAAAAACTGTTTTCGGCAGCCTTACGCTCAAATATTGCTGCATACCAAGTACAAGCAGCGGTATAACGGCCTATGCCCAAATCCAAGTGGTAGCCATCACGGTTCAATACATCGCCAAGTTTGGTGCGGGCGTTTTGTATGGCGGTACCTGCAGGTACAACAAGGTCTATCGGAACAATATTTTTCACTTGTTTAGAGGCCTGCATAATGGCTTTGTACATCTCTAGCTGTTGGTGGTGATAATTGGCAAAGCCGCTGTGGGTCGAGTTTTGAGCATAGGCCCAGGTTTGGTGCCACAAAAATTTCACCTTCGGGTTGCTGGCACGTGCTTTAACATAGGCAAACAAGCCGCTAAGGGGTTCGCGGTAGGTGTCCAATAATCCCGATTTGGGGCTGGCTTGCTGAAAACTGATGTAGTCCCAATCTTCATCGGCTAGGGCCGTAGCAATACTGGTTTTGGGGCTTGTTTTTCTTTTGCCATCCACATTTATTTTGCGGTAGCTGTATGCTGCACTATCTTTTTGGGCATTGCGCCAATGCAAATCTAGCGGAGCTCCGCCAATATACATATTGCCAATTATAACCCGGTAACCTCCTGCTTTGGCCAGGTCATAAAAATAGTTCTCAATGGCATCGTCAGAGAAACTGTTGCCAATGGCCAATACTTTTACCACTTTGTCGGTAGTGGGATTTTGTGCTGTGCTCTGTAGGGGGCTAAGGCTTGCAAATAGTATCGTAATACCGAGTAGTGCCCTAAAAATGAGGGATTGCTTTCTAGCGTTTTTCATGAATGGAGTTTAAAGCGTTAAAAATATTATAACGCTAAATTAGTTGTTTAGTGTATGTTCAAAAAGTTTTAAAATTCGTTTATACTCGTCGGTCCAGCTGCTGGCTGTCGTAAAACCATGATCTTCTACCGGATAAACGGCTAGTTCCCAATTATCTTTACCTAGCTCTATCAGCCTTTGGCTCAAGCGTACAATGTCCTGAAAATGAACATTTACATCAACCATACCGTGACACATCAACAAATTACCTTTTAGTCCATTGGCAAAATAGATGGGCGAGCTTCTTTTGTAGGCTTCGGGGTCTTTTGTAGGCTCGTTCAAAATATTGGCGGTATATCCTTGGTTGTAGTGTGCCCAGTCGGTAACCGAACGCAAAGCCGCCCCCGATTTAAAGGTATCACCCTCTTTAAAGAGTGCCATCAGGGTAATGAAGCCGCCATAAGATCCGCCGTATATCCCTATGTTTTTGGGGTTTACACCGTATTGCTTTACCAAATAGGCTGCCCCGTCAACTTGGTCGCTGAGGTCTTTGCCGCCCATGTGCCTGTATATGCCGGTGCGGTGCTTGCGGCCATAGCCCGAACTGGCGGTATAGTCAATATCAATGACGGTGTAGCCTTTGTCTGCCAGCAGGTTGTGAAACATGTATTCTCTAAAATATTGACTCCACCAAAAATGTACATTTTGTAAATAACCGGCACCGTGTACAAATACCACCGCAGGTTTGCTGGCTAATTGCTTTTTGGCCGGATATACCCTGGCGTAAATATCGTCGCCATAGCGGTTCTTAAAACTCACCATATCGGGCTCTTGCCAAGCGTAAGAACTAAACTCCTTACTGCTCGATTGGGTAATTTGCTTGGCTTTTGCCCCTGCTTTATTGGCTTGTAAATACAATTCCCAAGGCTGGTTAATGTAGGAGTAATTGATGGCTAACCATTTCTCATCGGGCGAGAGCAAAACCTCGTTTCCGCCTTTCATTTGGGTGAGCTGTTGCAGCGATCCTCCGTTCACATCAATCTTGTAAAAATGTGTAATACCCGGGTGCGATTTATTGCCGCTTAGGTAAAAGCTTTTTTTATCTTTAGCCAGTTGTACCGATTGCACCTCCCAATTGCCAGAGGTCAGTTGCTTTTTCTCTCGGCTTTGCATGTTGTAGGTGTACAGGTGCGAGTATCCTGTGGCTTCGCTCTGAAAATAAAAACGTTGTTGGTCAATCCAGCGAGGTTCGCGACCTATACCGGGGCCACCAATCCAAGCCTCATCGTGCTGGCGGTCTATAAGGCTAAGTTGTCCATTGGCTGGGTCTAGTTGCAGTATCCAAAAGTCTTTATTGTCTTGTGCCCGGGCTACAAGTATGGCGTATTGTCCTGTCTCGCTCCAGTTTACTACACCCAATTGAACAAGGCGGTTTTTATTCTCTTTTTGTAGCTCGGCCAATTGTTTGGGATAGTCTTTTACGTATTCGGGGATGTCTTTTATGCCGGGTATTTGCTTAATATCAATCTCAAAAACCGAGTCGGTGCCGACATGAAGCATAAAACTACGATAGTGGCGAGGGTTTTCACCAACTTTGGTGCGCCCGGCAATATCTTCGGTATATCCCGATCGGCTTAGGTAATTGGGTATAATGGTTCCTTTATTTTGCTCGGCTGCTTTAACAAGTACGTAATTGATGTATTGACCATCGGGGCTAATGCTCCATCCGCTCATCCGCTCATCACCAATATAGATGGGTTTTAAGGATTTTTCCTTAGTGCCAAAGTTTCGCCAGGCAAATGATCGGGCTTTATTTGCAGGTTTGTTTTTTAGTACATCAAATAGTTCCAATTGTTGTGCCTGCAGCCAAGTGTCTTGTTCGCTGGCTTTGGTCTTTGCCAAAGGTTTTTCCTCTTTTTTTCTGATGAAATGGGTCAATTGGCTAAGCTGTGCATGCGCCAGGTCTATACTAAATAGATTATCGCCTTGTTGATAAACCACACGATTGTCTGCTAAAAAACGGGCACCACTTTCACGCTCTATGGTTTGGGTAAGTCGGCGTTCTTGGTCTGTTTTCAGGTCTTTTAAAAAAATATCACCTCCTTTTTCAAACAGCGCCAAACTTTTGTTTTTGTTGTACACGTAGTTGGGGGCTATACTTTTGCGGAGCTCTTCGGGGCTCGATTTGCTGAGCTGACCACTAGCTATGCTTAGTTTGTAGGTAGAAGATTGGGCCTTGTTCTCGGGATTCCAGTCAAAAAAAAGCGTTTTACTGTCTGCCGACCATTGGTAATTCTCGGGCGATGTACCCATCCATTTCGGGTCACGCATAATTTTTTCAACGGTCAATGGAGCCAGTTGTTGCGCTTGGGACAGCATACCTAGCAACAAACAGGGGATAATAAGAAGTTTTTTCATTTCGAGCCTATGCTTACTTATAGGCTAAATTAAATATTTAGATTTCAATAACAATTTCCTCTTAAGAATGTTACAGCAGAGCAAAGCGATAAGAAATTGATATACACCCAACTGTCCCTAATGTATTACTTGACCGTTTCGGTTTATACTCAAACTAAACGGACTGGCATAATTGATAAGCAATGTAGCAAAGACCTCACGGCTTACCCTGCTGTCGAGGTCGAAATTGCTGCTAAAGCCAAAGCTGCTCTGCCATTTTTTCTCGATATCTTTTTGAGTGCTCTCTACCGCTTTGTTGCCTATGTAGCAGATTAGCTCGATGAAAGAGCGCAGTTTTAATTCTTTTTCGGGATGATCCTCAAACCAAATTTGGGCTTTGTAAAAATGGTCTATCATACCGGCTTCAATCTCGTCTTTTTCAATAAGTTGCTTCGGGTAAAAATAGTATTTGCCCTTTTGGTAGCTTGGCCTGATGATGCCGCTAAGTAAAAGCATCTGGATATTTTTTTGTTGTGCTGGCTTCAGTTCATTGTCTGCTAGGGGCACTAGAACCGAATTGAAGTTCAGTAACTCGGCCTGTATTGTCCTCAAATCGCTCTCAGATGTATTGCGCTTGAAAAAAGCAGCCCAAGCAGCTGTTGCACCAAGTGCTTGCCCAAGAGCCATACTTTGGGGATCTTTTATTTCCAGATAATTCTCGGTTTGGGGGTTGATGATATGGTATAAAGTTACAAACTGCAAGCCTTTCTCTGCAAAACGTGCCGCAATACCGGTTTTATAATTGTTTTGCTCCGTACGGAAATCTTGCCACAATACCCCGTTAGTATCAATTAGCTTAATGTGCTGCTGCAATCGTGGGTCGGTATCACACACCAACACTCGGGCTTTAGCGCTTCGTTTGTCCGACAGTTTGAAGGTCCAAGCACTGCCACTTTTTGTTACTTTTATCCAATTTACGTTTTTAATAACACTCAGGTTTTTAATGCTATCTGTCCAGGCAAGTGCCTTTAAGCTGGCTGCTTGCTTGTCAAAGTTGGTGTTTGGTTGCTCGCTATACCTTTCGGCCAGCTCTTTGGCCAATCCTGTAGTGTTACTTTGCACAGCAAAAGGCGAAAGATTAAGCCCTCCAGCCTGCAAAATAAGTAAGGTTTTGACATTAGAGCGTGCCGCCTGTATTGCTGCGGCCAAGGCAGCATTGCTATTGCCCAATACTATAACATCGGGTTGCAACTTTTGTGCAAACAGAGGCGATAGCCCCAAGGAAAAAATGAAAAAAAATAGTCTCTTCACGAAAAAACAAATAAGGTTGCAACTCGCAAAATAACAAATACAAGTGCAAAAAATACAAAAATATACGCTTCTTTAACGATATTTAACCTTTCATTAGGCGGCTGTTATGAATGTACAATTGCAAGAATTATTTAACAAGCAACAAAGCTATGCTATTCGGCTAAGGCAGAGTACGGCTCGTGATCGCATCGCAATGCTAAAGAAATTGAAAGCAGCTATTCAGGCGCTGGAACCAGAAATTACCAAAGCATTGTACCATGATTTGGGCAAACCAGCTTTTGAAGCTAAGGTAAGCGAAATCTATTTTGTATATGCAGAAATTGATCACGCCATAAAACATTTGCGCTCTTGGATGCGACCGCAAAAGGTAAGGGCTAGTCTCAGTAATATTTTTGCTAAAAACCGAATATATTACCAGGCCAAGGGCTGCTGCCTTATTATTGCTCCTTGGAACTACCCTTTTCAGCTTGTTTTTGCGCCGCTGGTATCGGCCCTAGCAGCAGGCAACTGTGTGCTGGTTAAACCCTCCGAGCTTAGTGTACACACTTCGCAAATAACCAAACAATTGCTCGATAACTGTTTTGAAGAGCAGCATGTGGCCTGCTTAAATGGCGATGCCGAGTTGGCCAAAGCCTTGCTAAAATTACCATTCGATCATATTTTCTACACCGGCAGTACGGCTGTGGGCAAATTGGTGATGGAAGCTGCAGCACAGCATCTAAGCTCGGTAACTTTAGAATTGGGAGGTAAATCTCCTTGTGTAATTGATCAAAGTGCCGACCTAAAATTGGCAGCCCAAAAAATTGCATGGGGCAAACTGCTCAACGTAGGGCAAACTTGCATTGCACCCGACTATGTGTTGCTGCCTCAAGATCGTGAGGACGAGTTTGTAGCAGCCTATAAAGCTGCCGTCAAACAGCTACATTTTATACAAGACAAACCAAACCCGGCAAGTTACGGTACTATTATCAACAAAAAACACTTTAATCGAATACAAAGTTTGGTAGCCGATGCTATTGCTGATGGTGCAAGAATATATTGGGGAGGCGAAGCCAATGAAGATAAATTGCTGATACACCCGGTTATTTTGGGGCGTGTGCCGTTCAGCTCAAGCGTATTGAACGATGAAATTTTTGGGCCGGTACTGCCTTTGGTTACTTATCAGCATTTGGATGAGGCTATTGCTTTTATCAACGCAAAACCTAGGGCTTTGGCACTTTATGTTTTCTCAAAAAACAAAAAAGCAATACAAAGCTTGTTGCAAGATACAATTACAGGTTCTTGCTGTGTCAATGATGTGCTGGTGCAAATTGCCAATCCACATTTGCCTTTCGGAGGTGTGGGGCATAGCGGCATGGGTGCAAGCCATGGTTTTTTTGGTTTCAAGTCCTTCTCGCACGAGCGAAGTGTTGTATTTAGAGGGATAAGCGATTTTAACCAGCTGATTTTTCCTCCATACACGAGCAAAAATTGGGTCTTGCGCTTGCTGAAACGAATTATGTAGAAATGGTTAATATTTAAAAAGCTTATTTAACTTTGCAAACACATAAATAAACGGATGAAAATTTGCTCGTATAAACAGATAGGTATAACCCTACTAGGTTTGGGGGTTAGCTCGGTATTGTTCCTAGCTTGCAACGGAGGGTCAATTAAACAAGAGGCAGCAAAAGTGCTGAAAAAGGATAGTCTGCAAAGTTATGTTGACGAGCGATTGGGCATTTATGAGAAGGTTAAACTAAGCACAGACTTAAATTTGCTAACACCCAACGAAAGGCAAGTGTTACCTTTGCTTATCGAGGCGGCTCAATTGATGGACGAGCTGTTTTGGCAACAAGCCTATCCGCAGCGAGATAGCCTTTTGGCAACTATCAAAGACGAGAAAACACGCAGTTTTGTTCAAATCAACTATGGTCCTTGGGATCGACTAAACGGAGATAAACCTTTTGTTGCTGGCGTGGGCGAGAAACCTTTGGGTGCAGCCTTTTATCCGCTCGATATGAGCAAAGAGGAGCTCGAAAAATCAAAAGTTGAAGATAAATACGGTTTGTATTCTGTTATCAGAAGAGAAGGGAAAGAGCTAAAAAGCATTCCCTATCATGTGTATTATGCGGCTACTTTGCAAAAAGCCAGTAATCTATTGAAAGAGGCAGCGGTACTAACCGATGATGCCGGATTTAAGAAATACCTCAACTTGCGGGCAGAAGCTTTGATGAACGATAAATATACGGCCAGTGATTACGCCTGGTTGGATATGAAAAGCAATGGCCTCGACATTATAATAGGGCCCATAGAAAACTACGAAGACAAACTTTTCAATGCCCGAGCTTCTTTTGAGAGCTACGTGCTGGTAAAAGACAAGGCTTGGAGTAAAAGACTGGCCAAATACGTGAAAATGCTGCCCGAACTGCAAAATAATTTACCGGTAGCAGCAAAGTACAAAAAAGAGAAGCCCGGAATTGACTCCGAACTCAATGCTTACGACGTGGTTTATTATGCCGGCGACTGCAATTCGGGCTCAAAAACTATTGCCGTGAACCTACCCAACGACGAAAAAATACAACAAGAAAAAGGCACTCGACGCTCACAGCTTAAAAACGCTATGAAAGCCAAGTTCGACAAAATTTTGTTGCCAATTTCAAAAATATTAATTGATCCCGAGCAGCAAAAACACATTCAATTCGATGCTTTTTTTGCCAATGTGATGTTTCATGAGGTGGCTCATGGACTAGGGATTAAAAACACCATCAACGGTAAGGGGACAGTAAGAGCAGCCTTACAAGAGCAATATTCTTGGTTAGAAGAGGGCAAAGCCGATGTTCTGGGCCTGTACATGGTGACAGGTTTGTTAAAAAAAGGAGAGCTAGAAGGAGACTTAAAAGATTACTACACCACCTATATGGCGGGTATTTTGAGGTCTGTGCGTTTTGGTGCATCAAGCGCACACGGCAAAGCCAATATGCAGTGTTTTAATTTCTTTCAAGAGCAAGGCGTTTTTGAACGCAAAGCACAAGGTTATTATCGGGTCGATTTTGATAAGTTTGCTAAAGCAATGAACGAGCTGAGCGGAGTAATATTGGCCCTACAAGGGAACGGCAATAAAAGCGAAGTAGAAAAAGCACAAAAAGAAAGAGGCATTATCAAACCCGAATTACAAGCCGACTTAGATAAACTAGCCCAAAAAGGAGTACCAGTTGATGTAGTCTTTGAACAAGGAATAGACGTTCTAGGTATGAAATAATCTCCCAAAACGAACCCCGAAAGACGAAAAACGAAAAACGAACCCCGAACCAACGATCAACGAAAGACGAACCACGACCCAACAAAAAACGAAAAACGAAAGACGAAAAACGAAAGACGAAAAACGAAAGACGAACCCCGACCAACGAACCACGACCAACGATTAACGACCCAACGAACCCCAAACCCCTAATCCATCTCCTCAACCCGGTGTGGGCGAAGTGCTGCTTGTACAGCATCCGATTCATCTGCATCAACGACTAGATAAGAGACCGAGTGCATGGGCTTAAGATCGTCCGTGCCATATATGCGGTTGCGCAAATTGTTTGCAGCAATAAATTCTTCGAGATGGTGGGTATAGTGTTCAGCAGTTTTTGCTCCATCTGGACCTCTAAAATCCCACGATAATTTGATCTTTTTGTTTGACATCATTATTCAACTTAGGACCGCAATTATAATACATTTTAGTCTTTTATTGAAAGATTTCGCAAATTCTGTTCTAGACATGAAATAACCAACCAAAACATCCATCAAAAAACGACCAACAACCAACGAACCCCGAACCAACGAACCCCGAACCAACGAGTAACGACCAACGAAAAACGAAAAACGAAAAACGAAAAACGATTCCCCCTCTCTCCAGCATTTGGATTTTATTAAGAATAGTTGTAAATTAGTTGCTATTCAAACGTTTGTGTATAAAATAATTTTGAAAAATCTTATTTGTTTTTTAATATTGTCATACATAATATAAACCACAGATATGATGAAACGCTACACAAAAACACTTGGTGGCCTTGCCGGGATAGCAATAGCCGCCTTAAGCTGGGGACAGGCAAAAGCTCAAAGTGGCTATGTCTTAAGCCTTGATGGCTCAACCCAGTACATGACCGTACCACACAGCACCGCTTTCAATGCAGATGCTAATGGGGTTAAGGGGATCCAAAACATGACTATCACTTTTCGGTTCAAAACCGCAGCCGGAGGTACAAATGCCAGGGTGGTAGCCAAAAGAGCTAGCACTTATGGTGTAGATAAAGCTACGGGTGGTACAAACGGTACTGGCTACGAGGCATTTTTAAATAGTGGTAATTCGGGACAATTAGGGCCCAATTTAAGAACAACTGCTAGTAATCCCAATTTAGGGGCAGCTTTCAATGCCAATACAGGCTTGTACAATAATGCTTGGCACCATGCTACCTTTATTGTAGCTTATGATGGCACCAACACCATCAACAGCACTTATGTTGACGGATCGGGCTATACCACTAAGAGTACTGTAGGAGCATTTGATATGTCTAACTTAGTTACCTTAGTTATCGGTGCTGATTGTAGCTTTAATAATAAATATGCCGGTTTACTAGATGATATCCGTATCTACAACAAAGCCTTTACTGCTGGTGATGTGGCAACTGATATGGCTACGGTAACTGTTGATGGTACTACCCCTAATTTGGTAGCCGCTTGGGATTTCGAGAACGTATCGGGTAGTACAGTGCCAGACGTGTCGGGTAATAATCACGACGGTACTTTGGTAGGCAACCCGGTTTTGCCACTTAGCTTGCTAAGTTTCCAGGCAAAAGCTTCAGGCATAGGACATCAGATAAATTTGAACTGGAAAACTGCCAACGAGCGTTCTTTTAGCCATTTCGATATCGAGAGCAGTCAAGACGGCCAACACTTTACCAAAGTGGGTAGCGTGTCAGCCAAAGGCAACGCTTCCGGTACAGAAAACACGTATCACTACAGTTTCTCGGCCAATGGTGCGGCTGTAGCCTATGTGCGTTTAAAAAGCGTAGATCAAGATGGGAGCAGTAGCTACAGTTCGGTAATAGCGGTTAGCTTTAACAAATCAGCTTCGCTAAGTCTATCGCCTAACCCCGTAGTCAACCAATTACATTTGGACAGTGAAAGTGCCGGTACATTGGGTATTTACACGACAGCTGGTAAACTTGTTAAGCAATTTAGTGTAGCTAAGGGAGCCAACAGTTTCAATGTGGCTACGTTGGGAGCAGGTGTATATTTGGCCAAATTGAGTACGGCCAGCGGTACGCAAAGCACCAAATTGGTGAAGAAATAAAAATAAACCAAACCATAAATTCTCCGACCAGCATGTTCTGGTCGGATTTTTTTTTAGCACTATCCCTTCTACTATAAATTTATCGAATATGAAAAGCATCAGAAAAATCACAAAACTCTTCGTAGGTACGGCTGCGCTTTTATTAATGGCTCAATGGGCTAAAGCCCAAAGTGGTAAAGCATTAGTACTCAATGGTTCAAGCCAATACATGACTGTGCCACATAGTAATTTATTTAATTTTGATGGAAACGGCACAAAAGGAAATACCGCATTGACAATAACTTTTTGGTTTAAAACTTCGGCAGGAGGTGCAAACGCAAGGGTTATCGCTAAAAGAGCAAATGCTTTTGGTGTAGATCAAGCCACGGGAGGTGTAGGCGGTACCGGCTATGAGGCATTTTTAAATAGTGGTAATTCGGGACAATTAGGGCCCAATTTAAGAACAACTGCTAGTACTCCCAACCTAGGTGCTGCTTATAATTCAAAAACAGGGATTTACGACAATGTTTGGCATCACGCAGCTTTCATTGTAGCTTATGATGGCGCAAACACCATAAATGCCACGTATATAGATGGTGCAAATTATACTTCAAAAAGCACAACAGGAGTATATAATGCGGCTAATTTGGTAAATTTAGTGATTGGTGCAGCCAGTGATTTTAGTAATAAATATGCAGGTTTACTAGATGACATTCGTATTTACAACAAAGAATTAACGGCAAGTGAAGTTGCCAATGATTTATCAACCTTAACAGTTGATAACAGTACCCCCAATTTGGTAGCCGCTTGGGATTTTGAGAATGTTTCGGGAGCAAATGTGCCTGATGTTTCAGGAAATGGTCATGATGGTACACTGGTTGGGTCTCCAGCTTTAAAAAATGTATTTTCTAAGTACCTTTTGCTAAATGGTACTGATGCCTATATGGTGGTGAGCAACCATGCCGATCTTAATTTAGCTGCAGGACAAAGCCTTACCATTACTGCCAAAGTAAGAACAAATGATTTCTCAAAAAGAATTTTAAGTAAAAGACCTGGTGGGGCTGGGGTAGGTTATGAGTTTATCAATAATAGCTCAGGGAATGGGCAATTTGGTATTAACCTAACTACCAATAAAGGAGCTGCTGGTCCACCCTATGGCACCTCTAATATTGCTGATTATAGTTGGCATCATCTAGCTATGGTTGTTGATCCCAGTACTAGTAATACCAAAATATATGTTGATGGGGTGTTACAACAGACCAAAAACAGCACCAATTTGGATATGACAAGTACGGTCAATAACAGTGCTGATTTGTTTTTCGGAACTTTAAACACCTTTTCAAGCTTTATGAATGTTCAATTAGATGATATTAGATTTTGGCGTATGGCTATGACAGATGCAGAGGTGTTAGCCGACAAAGATAGCACTATTGACGGATCAGAAGCCAACCTAATTGCTGCTTGGGATTTTGAAAATGTTAGTGGAAATACTGTGCCCGATATTTCGGGCAACAACCACCCCGGCACCTTAAACGGTGGTTATGCTATCATTACTCCTACTGGTAGTATGCAAGTCGTTTCAACTTCACTTACTCAAACTCAGCTTCCAACTGGTAAAGGTAATGCCAACCAAAGAATAATCGCTGTGCAGGTCAAAACAGAAGGGACACAAAATCCCCTAACCCTGAGTCAGATAAATTTTAATATGAATGGCACAACCAATATCAATGATGTGAGTAGCATAAAGATTTATTATACGGGTGCTAATTCACGTTTTGATACAAGTAATTTGTTTGCCACAGTAACTCCTGCTTCGGGAACTTTAACGGCCAACGGATCGCAAAGTTTAACTATGGGCGATAATTATTTCTTTATCAGCTATGACGTTAGTGCTTCGGCTACCGAGGGCAATTTGCTCGATGCTGCCTGCGAATCCATTGTTACCAATGCGGGTACTACTACACTCAGTTCAAGTACAGTAAGTGGCTCAAGAACAATTTTATTAGCGCATTCCTTGCTTTTCAAACCTGGCGACTACGGTTCGGTAAGCTACCGTATTCCGGCAATTGTTACTGCTGCCGATGGTTCTTTGGTAACTGTAACCGACAAACGCTGGAACCACTCTGGTGATTTGGCAGCAAAAATAGACCCCGTAGTGCGTCGCAGTACCGATGGAGGCAAAACATGGTCAGAGCCTGTTGTTATTGCTAATTTTGGTGGTCCAAATGGGGCAGGCGATGCGGCCTTAGTTGTAGATAAAACCAATAATGATATCATTTGCTTGGTATCTGCCGATAAAGGTTTGTGGTCTTCTACCCATGCCGATCCGGCCAAAGTTTTGATAATTCGCAGCAGTGATAACGGAGTTACTTGGGGTGCTCCAGTTGATGTCACCTCACAAATATACGGACCCAATCCCGGCTGGAAAGCGCTTTTTGTAGCATCTGGTAGGGCCAATCAATTGCGAGATGGTACTTTGGTAGCGGCTATTACTGTAAGAGAAGATGTAGAAGGGGTAGAAAAGTTGAACAATTACATGATAAAGAGTACCGACCACGGCGTAACCTGGATCGCTACGGCTGGTATGGCCGAACTAGGCGGAGACGAATCTAAAATAGTTGAATTGAACAATGGTGATTTAATGATGAGTATCCGTAACCCGGGAACACGTCGTTTCAACACTTCTAGCGACAAAGGCTTGACCTGGGGTACAGCCTATAATCAGCCCGCTATTACAGACCCCAATTGCAATGGCGATTTTATTCGATACACTTCTACCATAGATGGTTATGACAAAAACCGTTTGTTACACTCTATCCCATTTGCCGGATCAAGACAAAACGTTAGCGTGATGATGAGTACAGACGAGGGGGCAACTTGGCCTATTCGTAAAACCATTTTCCCAGCATCGTCGGCCTATTCAAGCTTAACCATATTGCCCGATGGCACTATTGGTATGTATTACGAGAACGGAGAGTATGGTGATGTGTATGGAATGTATTTCGTTAATTTTAGTTTGAGTTGGTTGACTGATGGTGCTGATACTTATGTGCCATCTCCACTGCCGGTAAAACTAGAAGATTTTGGTGCAAAAGCAGAGAAAATAGGCAACAGGGTCAATGCGTATTGGAAAACCAGTAGCGAACAAAGCCTGAGCCATTTTGTGCTGGAATGTTCTGAAGATGGCCAGAACTTTGTAAAAGTAGCTCAAAGTCAAGCAAAATCTTCAATGGGTGTACAAACGTATTCGACCTACTTTAACAGCCCTTTTAAGGCAAGTAAGATTTATTTGCGGCTAAAATCAGTTGATAAAGACGGAAGTTCGGAGTATAGCAATACGATTGCGCTTAACCTCAACTTGCTTACCTCATTTTTGTTGAGCCCCAACCCTGCAAAAGACCAAGTACAAGTGAGCACAGGACCCATAAAGAGCGGTGCCGAACTGAGCTTTGTCAATACTTTGGGCAAAACAGTAAAACGACTTCGATTGGAACAAGAAAACCCTACTATAAGTTTAAAAGATTTACCTAAAGGTTTATATGTAGTGAAACTAAAAATTGATGAGCAGGAGCTGTTACAAAAACTAATCAAAGAATAATACTAATTAATCAAAGGTCAGCAATTATTTTAGCTGACCTTTGATTATTGTACCGAAAAATGGAGCTAGGTAAAGTGTATTTTCATGATGATTTTGTAAAAAAATCAACGACAAAACGAGTAAAAACAGGCTTTAAAGCCTAAAAAACGAAAGGTCTAAAAAAAAATAAAAATACTATTGCGTGGTGTTAAAATTAGTCATACCTTTGCGCCACGAAATCAAAACCAAAAAAAGATAAAGATTTCTTAACAAAATGGCAAAAGCATCTGAAATAAAAAACGGCAACATTCTTCGCTTCAGCGGAGATTTGGTACAAGTGGAAGAATTTATCCACCGTACGCCGGGCAATTTAAGAGCTTTCTACCAAGCAAAAATGCGTAACGTGAAGACCGGTAAATTGGTAGAATATCGTTTCCGTGTTGACGAAGAGGTAGAAATTTGCCGGGTTGAAACCAATGATTACCAATATCTTTATGAAGATGGCGATTTCTTGGTGATTATGGATAACACTTCATACGAACAGTATAACGTACCCAAATTCTTGTTTGGCGAGGGTATTAAGTTCTTAAAAGAAGGTGAAAACGTAATTGTAGCTTTTGAGAGTGGTGAGCCCATTATGGCGCAATTACCCGCATCGGTAGAGTTGTTGATTACTTATACCGAACCTGCCGTAAAAGGTAACACTTCTACCAATGCCCAAAAATATGCAACGGTAGAAACCGGAGTAGAAATAAGAGTACCCATGTTCATCAATGATGGTGACCGCGTAAAGGTGGATACCCGGACAGGGGATTATATTGAAAGAGTAAAATAAATTTTCATAGTTTAGTTTTAGGTTTAGGTTGATTGTGGCTTCGGAGTGGTTCCCGAAGCCATTTTTTTTATACCTTAGCGTATGCTAAAATCTAACTTGCGAAAAAATGCTTTAGCTATGCGTATGGCCCTAAGCAATACCGAGTTTGAAGAACTTAACAAGCAATTGCTCGCCCAGTTTACTCGTCTTGATTTTACAGGTATCCGTACAGTACACGTTTTCTTGCCTATTGCTCCAAAACGAGAGCCTGATACTTTCATACTCATAGATTGGTTACAACAACAGCATCCCGAAATTCAGCTACTGGTGTCAAAAAGTAATTTCGAGCAACGAAGCATGAGCTTACATCCCTATCTAGGGCCCAACAATTTGCAGATAGACCCACACGGAATTCCGGAGCCGCAGCAAGCCGAGCAGTTTAGCGGTGTGCCGGATTTGGTATTGGTACCCTTATTAGCTTTTGATTGTAGGGGCTACCGTGTAGGCTACGGTAAAGGTTTCTACGACAGGTACTTGGCCGAAATAGAAACCCAAAAAGTAGGCTTATCTTTTTTTGCCCCAACCGATACTATTGAGGATATTCATCCAGAAGATATACGCCTGGATTTATGCATAACTCCAACCGAAATTTTTACTTTTGCCTAATCAAGCCCCTTCTCTTATGGAACAACCATTTAGAATTACCAATGCCAAACAGTACGAAGAAACCATGATTGCTATCTTTGAACTACAGGAGCAAGAAGAGCCGCTGAGCAATCAACAAAAGCTAGAAATGGAAATGATGCTAAAAGAAGCACAGCGGTTTGAGGATGAAGAATTATAACAAAATATTTGGCTACACAAAGTTGCTGTATTGGCTTGTAGCCTTTGTTTAAATCATTTTTCTTATTTTGACCTTGTGTTTTATCCCAAAAGTATAACACGCACCAAAAAATACACAAATGAAAACTCTACTCACCAATGTTAAAGACGGTATTGCACTAGTTACCCTCAACCGTGGTCGCTCAAATGCACTTAACCAAGAGATGGTCACCGAGTTGATGGATATGTTTCGTAACCTTGAGAACGATAGCCAGATAGGAGCTGCAATACTTACCGGGAGGGATAATTTTTTCTCGGCAGGTTTGGATTTGATTGAGTTATATCAATACAACGAAGCACAAATACGTGATTTTTGGAAACTGTTTCTAACTTTCTCGGCACAGCTAATAGCTTTTAAGAAACCATTGGTGGCAGCAATTAACGGACATAGCCCTGCTGGTGGCTGTGTAATGGCACTAGCCTGCGACAGAAGGGTGATGGCCGAGGGTAAGTTTGTAATAGGTCTCAACGAAGTGCCGGTGGGTATTGTAGTACCCCAAAGTATTTTTAAACTATTCTCGTTTTGGTTGGGTGAAGCTAATGCCTATCGTTTTTTGATGGAGGGCAAATTGTTCTCGCCCGAGGAAGCATTACGTGTAGGACTGATAGACGAGCTGACCGAAACCAAACATTTGATGCAAGATGCCGAGCGATTGGCCAAAAAATACCTGAGCTTTGAGCCCAATACCTGGCAGCAAAGTAAACTCAATGTCCGCAAAGCCTTGATACAACAAGCTGTTTTGCCTAATGAGGATGAACTAGAGCAAATGTTAAAACAATGGTGGTCGCCACCTACACGTCAAATTTTAGAAAGCCTCATCAGCAATTTGCAGAAAAAAGTGTAAGTTGTCTTACATCAGCAAAAAAAATAGCAGCAACAATAACTTGTTAAAAACAAAGTAATTATTTACCTTTGCAGCCCCGCAACACGGAGTTCCGGGAACTATGTTGAATACATAAACTTATAAAAGAATGGCAACCAAAATTAGATTGCAAAGATTCGGTAAAAAAGGAAAGCCTTTTTACCACTTGGTAGTAGCAGATTCGCGTGCACCAAGAGACGGAAAATTCATTGAGCGTTTGGGTTCTTACAACCCCAACACCAATCCAGCTACAATCGAGCTTAATTTCGATAGCGCTGTGAAATGGGTGTTGACCGGTGCCGAGCCTACAGACACTGCTCGTGCTATCCTTTCTTACAAAGGAGTGCTTTACAAAAAACACTTAGAAGTAGGTGTGCGTAAAGGTGCTTTGACAGCAGAACAAGCCGAGGCAAAATTTGCTGAGTGGCTAGAAAGCAAAAACGCCAAAATTGAAGGCAAAAAAGAAGGATTGGCTGCTAGCAAAGCAGAAGCTCGTAAAGCTGCTCTTGCTGCCGAAGCCAAGAAAAATGAAGAAAGATCTGCTGCTATTGCAGCTAAAAATGCACCGGTAGCTGAAGAAGCTCCAGAGGAAGTAGCTGAAGAAAACACGGAAGCTACTGCTGAGGATGCAGCACCAGCCGAAGAAAGTGCTGAATAATCGATTTAATTCATTAAAAATAGCGTTTCGAATTTACTCGAAACGCTATTTTTTTTAGATAAAGTGCCTAGAATGAAGAAAGAAGAAACATTTTATATCGGCTACATCAGCAAAACTAGAGGATTAAAAGGTGAGCTGCAGATTTATTTTGATTTTGAAGATTATCAAGAGCTTGATCTGGATTTGCTTTTTGTAGAGTTGAACGGTAAATTGGTTCCTTTTTTTGTTGCTGCGGCAAAAATACACGAAAACAGAACGGGTTATTTCTTTTTTGAGGATATCGACCACATAGACAAAGCACAAGCTCTTTGTAAAAAGAAAGTTTATTTGCCACTCGATAAAAAGCCTCAAAGACCCGAAGGCGAGTTCTACTTTACCGATTTAGTAGGCTTTGTAGCAATTGACGAACAATTAGGAACCTTGGGCGAAATTGCCCAAGTGATGGAATATCCACAGCAGTATTTGGCAAGTGTAAACTATAATGGTACAGAACTACTCTTTCCGCTCAATGACGAGTTTATTGTAGAAATTGATGAGCAGGCCAAAACTTTACTGTTGCAGTTGCCAGAAGGATTATTGGATATCTATTTGGATAAAAACACCAAAGAATAGCTTAGTTTTGCAATATGCGTTTTGACCTGATTACCGTTTTGCCCGAATTGTTGGAGAGCCCTTTTGCCCATTCTATTGTGCAGCGGGCCCAAAAAAAAGGCTTGGTAGAGATTGTAGTTCATCATTTGCGAGATTATACCCACAATAAGCACAAAAGTGTTGACGACTACCCTTATGGTGGTGGTAGCGGTATGGTGATGAGCATAGAGCCCTTTGCCAATTGCATAGAGTATTTGCAATCGCAACGTCAGTATGATGAGGTGATTTTTATGAGCCCCGATGGCGAAACCTTCAATCAAGAAATAGCAAATGGACTGTCCTTAACCAAAAATTTGCTGATCTTATGTGGTCATTACAAAGGTATCGACCAAAGAATTAGAGATATTTTTGTTACCCGAGAAATATCAATTGGTGACTATGTGCTTTCGGGCGGAGAGTTACCTGCTGCACTTTTGGTAGATGCTGTGACCCGTTTGATACCGGGGGTTTTGGGTGATGAAACCTCTGCCTTATCTGATAGTTTTCAGGGCGAGCTGTTGGATGCTCCGGTTTATACACGTCCGGCCAATTGGCGAGGGCACGAAGTACCTCAAGTGCTACTGAGCGGGCATGAAGCTAAAATAGCCGAATGGCGCTACGAGGAAGCACTTAAACGCACAAAGTCCCGTAGGCCCGATCTATTAAAATAAAATATTTATTTCTGGACATTTAGATTCATTAGCAGTACTTTCTGCTTATATTTGGTTAAAACAAGCTAACCAAATAATAATGTTATGAATCATTCTATGTTGGCCAAAGATGCCCTAAAGGAGAAAACCATTGTAATTACCGGAGGTGGTACCGGCTTGGGTAGGTCTATGGGTACTTATTTTCTAAAGTTAGGAGCAAACTTAGTGATTTGTAGTCGCAAGCTGGATGTATTGCAACAAACTGCTCAAGAAATGGAAAATGAAACTGGCGGACAGGTGTTGGCGGTAGCTTGTGATGTGCGAGATTATCAGCAGGTAGAACAATTGTTAGCGCAGAGCTTAGATCGTTTCGGTAGGGTTGATGTATTGGTCAACAATGCCGCCGGAAATTTCATCTCGCCAACCGAAAGGCTATCAGCCAATGCTTTCTCTTCGGTTATAGACATTGTACTCAAAGGTACGGTAAACTGTAGCCTAGCCTTTGGCAAACACTGGATAAGCCAACAACAACAAGCAAGTTTGCTCAACATTGTTACCACTTATGCTTTCACGGGTTCGGCCTATGTGGTGCCTTCTGCTTGTGCAAAGGGGGGTGTTTTGGCAATGACACGTTCATTGGCTGTTGAGTGGGGTAAATACGGTATTCGTAGCAATGCCATCGCCCCAGGGCCTTTCCCAACCAAAGGAGCTTGGGAGCGATTGCTACCGGGTGATTTGGCCGAAAAATTCGACTTTAAAAATCGAGTACCTTTGAAACGTGTAGGCGAGCATCAAGAATTAGCCAATTTAGCGGCTTTCTTGGTGAGTGATTTCTCGGGCTATATCAACGGTGAGGTCATTACAATTGACGGGGGCGAGTGGTTACAGGGTGCTGGCCAGTTTAGTGCTTTAGAGGCTGTACCTAATGAGATGTGGGACTTATTAGAGAAAATGACCAGACAAGCAAAGGGTAGTTAGTGGCTTTTGCACGAATAGTTTGATTATAACTTGTTCATTATCAAATTCTGACAAATTTAGGACTGGAATATCTTGAATATCTTTTATTTTTGTAACACAAAATTAAACTATGTTTTCAAAAACTTGTGAATATGCAATTAGAGCCGTACTCTACGTTGCACAAAAAACAGACGAGCAGAATAAAATAAGTATTAAGGATATTGCTGCGGCTATAGGCTCTCCGGTACATTTTATTGCAAAAATTTTGCAAGATTTGAGCCGTAAGGGTATTATACAATCAGTAAAAGGACCAAACGGAGGCTTTTACCTCAATGCAGCGAGCAAACGACAACCATTAATGAATGTAATTGTTGCTGTTGATGGCGATAAGATATTTAAAAACTGTGCCCTTGGCTTGGGTAACTGCTCAAAAGAAAAACCATGTCCTTTGCACCACGAATTTGAGAAAATTAAATCGCAAATGGAGCGTGTGCTCGAGAATGCTACCTTAGAGAGTTTTAGCAAATCTTTGGACCAACAACTTACATTTTTGAATCTTAATACCAATTAGGTTATGGTCATCACAAAAGAACAAGTGCTAGGGCAAATCGTTTCGGATGATTACCGGGCGGCGGCAGTATTTAAAGATTTTGGTATAGATTTTTGTTGTAACGGCAATAGAAGCATAGAGGAGGCATGTAATCAGGCCAATATCAACTGTGATAAGGTGCTCGGTACTTTGAATGCAGCTTTGCAGGAGCGCAGCAAGGGAGCTATAGACTATGCTTCATGGCCGTTAGACTTATTGGCCGATTATATTGAGAAAAACCATCACCGCTACGTCCGAAAAAAGATTGAAGAGATTACCCCTTATCTCAATAAGATAATGAAGGTACATGGCGATCGGCATCCCGAATTGCTGAACATTCAGGAACTTTTTGCCGAATCGGCCAGTGATTTGACAAGCCACATGTACAAAGAAGAGCAAGTGCTTTTCCCCTACATTCGCAGTTTGGTAGAACAAGGTGAGGCCGTAAATAAACCACATTTCGGAACCGTAAAAAATCCTATATCGATGATGCACCACGAGCACAATATCGAAGGTGAGCGTTTTCGGAAAATAGCCCAGCTAAGCAATCAATACACCCCTCCGGTTGATGCATGTGGTACTTACAAGGTGACATTTGCGCTGCTTAAAGAGTTTGAAGAAGACTTGCACTTACATATCCACCTGGAAAATAATATTCTTTTTCCGGCAGCAATTGCATTGGAAGCTAATCTGAAACCCAACAACTAAACTTAGTATTTTCTAACTATGATAATTACCAAAACAGCAAAACAATGGGCAAAATGGGGTTTGTTTAACCTAATTATTGTGGCTTTATACGGTTCGTTGATGCGCTATAAGATTGCATTTGACTTTCCCTTTTTCAACCAAAAAAACCTCTTACATGCTCACTCTCATTTTGCTTTCAGTGCTTGGATTAGCCACATACTTTACAGTGGCTTAGCCTTTGTAGCTTCTGCCTATGTGGGAGCGAAAGGTATGAGAAAATACAATGCATTGGTAATTTTTAATTTGCTTTGTGGTTTTGGTATGCTCGTTGCTTTTACCGTACAAGGATATAAGGCGGTATCTATAGCTTTCTCTACTCTGTCTATAGTGGTTGCGGTGCTGTATCTAATTTCTTTCTTAGCTGATCGTAAGCTGGTGCGAAACACCCGATTTTGGATTTGGGCAAGTGGAGGCTTAGTTTTAAATGTTGTATCGGCAGCGGGTCCTTTGTTCTTGGCTTACACCATGATAAACCATACAGTTACACCCAACTCTTATTTGGGTTCTATCTATTATTACCTACATTTTCAGTACAGTGGTTGGTTTTTTTTGGCGGCTATGGCTCTGATTTCTATGATTTTGCCTAAGGACTTCCCTTCTTTACGCACTTATTTTTATGTGTTCTTTGTTACAGCTGTTATCACCTTCTTTTTGTCAATCTTGTGGGCTAAATTGCCGCTATGGGTATATGTACTTACGGTAGTGGCAGCGATGATACAACTGGTGGCTTGGTTTATGCTGCTAAAAAAATCCTTACCCTATTTTAAACAGCAAAAATTGGGCAATGGTTTGGGCTGGGTTGCAATTTTCTTTTACGCAGCCACTTTTGCTATGTGTATTAAATTTGTACTTCAGGCAATTTCGGTTTTACCATCGTTGAGTCAGTTGGTGTTTGGTCTTCGGCCAATTGTAATTGCTTATTTGCACTTGGTACTGCTAGGAGTTTACAGCTTGTTCATTATTGGCTTTCTTTTTTACACTCGCATACTTAAAACTAATAAGCTGGCCAAATTTGCAGCCTTTGGCTTTTTGTTGGGTGTAATTCTCAACGAGTCGTTTTTGGCTGTTCAGGGCTTTACTGGATTTTTTTATATTCCGGTTCCCCATATTAACGGCATGTTGTTTTTTGCAGCGATAGTATTGTTTAGCAGTGCTTTGTTGTTGTTTCTATCGCAATTTAAAAAAGATGAGTTACAGGCTTAGTATAGGTCTAACTCACATAAAGTGCTTTTTCTATTGCTGGTGTAAAATGCCCTATGGGTTCAATAAAACTACCATAACCCTTTTGTTGTAACAACACTTGTACTTGTGGCAAAGCCTCAGGGTTCAGCGCAATCAACAGTCCTCCGTTAGTTTGCGGATCTGGCAGCAATTTAAAAGCTTCCATTGCATTGGCACTGGGTTCTAGCTGTATTTTTTGGTGATAGCTTTTCCAGTTTCTGAAAGTTGCATCGGGCATAATATTTTGCTCAAAACAGTTTATTGCTGCCGCAAGTTTGGGCAGTTTATCGTAAACGATATGTGCACTGAGTGCTGCACCCTCGGCCATCTCTATCAGGTGGCCAGCCAGTCCAAAGCCAGTAACGTCTGTCATAGCGTGTACACCCTCTAGTGCTCCAAGTTCTTTGCCAATTGTGTTGAGCTGGGTTAGTTCGTGATGCAGTATTGCTATATCTGCTGCGTTTGCCTTAGCTCTTTTTACAGCCGTAGCTAATGCACCAAGCCCTAATGCCTTGGTCAGTAAAATCACATCGCCTGCTTGGGCCTTATTGTTTTGTTTGAGGTGTTTTAGCTTTACTAAACCGTTTACAGCCAGCCCAAAAATGGGTTCTTTGCTGTCTATACTATGTCCGCCTGCCAAGCTGATTTTGGCTTGTTCGCAAATATTTCGGGCTCCTTCAAGCACCTTTTGGGCTATATGTGCAGGCAGGGTTTCTATGGGCCATCCCAAAATAGCAAGCGCCAAAATAGGTTGACCACCCATGGCATAAATATCGCTAATAGCGTTGGCTGCTGCTACCTGACCAAACGTGTAAGGATCATCAACAATTGGTGTAAAGAAATCCGTAGTGGCTACCAAAGCCTCGCTATCGTTTAATTGATAAACGGCGGCATCGTCTTTAGAGCTGTTGCCTACCAATAGGGATGGGTCTAAAAACGGATGGGCTGAATTACCCAAAATTTCTTCGAGTACTTGGGGAGCAATTTTGCATCCGCAGCCTGCTCCATGCGAGAATTGGGTTAGTTTAATATCGTCTTTCATTTTAAATTCAACTGTTTCAGAATGTATTGGGTATTTATGGTTGTGTCGGTGCTGTCTAAATTTATGACTTGGGCAGCTTTTTCATACAAGGTTTTGCTTTTATCGTAATAGCGATCGTAGTATTGTAATAATATGGCGAAAGCCTCTTTAGTAGCTCCGTTTGTTAGGTGTGCTATAGTGGTTTTGGTGTCCAAACCACCTAAACGATTCTTTATTCTTTCGGTAGCGGCTATTAAATCGTTTGTAGGGAAGGCGCCATAGCCTGCCATAATATAAGCTAACCTTTGGGCAAAGGGAATGTTGAGTTGTATACGCTCTGCTTTTTTCATTTGTTCAAAAAAGTCGGGATGGATATTGAGGTTGCCAATACGGCTGCTTTCACTCTCTACCCAAATAGTTGCTTGCTTAGGGAAACGTAAACGGATTGCAGCTAGGGCATTGGCCAGTTGGTTCTCAAACTGCTCGTTGCTGGCTTGTTGTGGTAAGCCCAATTGCCCAAAAGCAGAGCCCCTGTGCCCGGCCAGTGCTTCTAAATCTATTACAGGCTGGCCTTCCTTACTCAGCTCTTTTAAAATCTCGGTTTTACCACTGCCGGTATAACCACTCAATACCCTGAGTTGATAGGGCAAGGAAAATTGGCGTAACACCCAATTGCGGTAGGCCTTGTAGCCGCCTTGTAAGGTATAGACCTTATAGCCATAAAGGTCAAACAGCCAAGCAACAGCAGCACTTCGCATACCACCCCGCCAGCAATGCACTACAATAGTCTTTTTATTAGAATCGTTTAGTGTTTGTTCCAAACTCTCAACCATGCTTCGCATTTTGAGGCCAAAAAAATCTAGCCCTAGCTTTATTGCTTGTTCTCGGCTTTGTTGTTTGTAGGCTGTGCCGATGATTTTGCGTTGCTCATCATCAAAAATTGGGATAGACAGAGCCTGAGGGATGTGGGCATGTCCGTACTCTGAAGGACTACGCACATCAATAATTGGATGGCTTGCACTAAAAGCCAACAGCTCATCGATAGCAATACGTTGAACGGCCATAGTACAAATTTATAAGCAAAAAGCTTATCATTTGCCTATGGCTTGTTTTTTTTACTGATTTAGTGCGAGGCTTCGGCCTCAATAACTACGGCAGTACCGCTGGCTGTAACCATCAACATACTACCACCACTGCCTACAGTTTCGTAATCGAGGTCTATACCTACTATGGCATTGGCTCCAAGTGCTTTGGCATATTGTTGCAACTCGGCCATAGCCGAATTTTTAGCTTCTCTCAATACTTGCTCATAAGTGCCCGATCTGCCACCAACAATATCACGGATACCGGCAAAAAAATCTTTGAACAAATTGGCTCCAATAATGGTTTCGCCGGTTACAATTCCTAAATATTTCACAATCTTGTGTCCTTCTACAGAAGGGGTAGTGGTTACTATCATAATCTTTGGTTTAAATATTTGACCTTTCTAATAATCCAATGTTACAAAAAATGGGCGAAAAAAATGAAAATTGAGTAGCTAATTGTTTGTTTCGTGTTAAAATCACAATAAAAAGAGAGATAAAAATATTTTATAGTTTATGTTTATTAATTTTGGCGAATGATGATTACCGAAGAAAAAGTATTAGAAGCACTTAGCCATGTAGAGGATCCCGATTTTAAGAAAGATTTGGTGACCCTGAAAATGATTAAGGATGTTAAAATAGAAGGGAAGAAAATCGCTTTCACACTTGAACTGACCACTCCTTCATGCCCAATGAAGGACATGTTGACCAATGGATGTATCAACGCCATAAAACACTTTGTAGCTGCCGATGCCGAGGTGGATATCAATGTAACCTCGAGAGTAACCAAACCGATGGATACTACACAGCTAAAAGCCATTAAAAATATTATACTCATCTCTTCGGGTAAAGGAGGGGTAGGCAAATCTACGGTATGTAGCAATTTGGCTATTGCCCTAGCCCAAGACGGCGCCAAAGTAGGACTTATTGATGCCGATATTTACGGGCCTTCGGTACCCACCATGTTTGATTTGGTAGGAGCCAAGCCTAGTGCCAGAGAAACCCCAGATGGCAAAACCTTGATTTTGCCCATGGAGCGTTACGGTATTAAATTGTTGTCGCTAGGTTTCTTTGCTGATCCCGAGCAGGCTGTGCCGTGGCGTGGGCCTATGGCCTCAAATGCGGTAAAACAATTGTTTAACGATACCGATTGGGGAGAGCTGGATTATTTGCTGGTTGATTTGCCTCCGGGTACGGGCGATATTCACATTACCATTTGCCAATCGTTCCCCATTTCGGGAGCAGTGGTGGTAACTACGCCGCAATTGGTAGCCTTGGCAGATGCCACCAAAGGCCTCACCATGTTTAGTATGGCTGGTATAAATGTTCCGGTGTTGGGTGTAGTAGAGAACATGTCTTATTTTACACCCGAAGAATTGCCTAACAACAAATACTACATCTTTGGCAAAGACGGAGGTAAAGCCCTTGCCGACAAATATGAAGTGCCATTTTTGGGCGAGATACCCTTGGTACAAGGAATTACTGAAGCCGGAGATCGGGGTAAGCCTATTGCTTTGAATACCGAGCATCCACAGGCTATTGCTTTCAAGGAGATTGCCGGTCGTATTGCCCAGCAAGTTTCTATAAGCAACGTGATGAAGTAAGGAATATTCAGAAAATTTGTTAATTTTAGGTTTTAATTTTTGAACGATATGGACTTAATAAAGCAGGTGGAGCAAGCCCTAGAAACCATTAGACCTTATTTAATGGCCGATGGTGGTAACGTTTCAATCGAAGAAATTACACCTGACAATGTGGTAAAGGTAAAGCTGTTGGGCAATTGTGGTTCTTGCAAAATGAGCTACATGACTATGAAAGCAGGGATAGAGCAAGCAATCATCAAAGCGGTGCCCCAGATTAAAGCCGTAGAAGCTATTAACCTAAGCGAATAGGGGCTTTTAACACTATTTAACCTGCAACAAGCCAATTTCGTGTTACTTTTGTGAACAACTGTGGGCTGATGAGATATATTTTAGGTTTCTTCCTCTTTTTTGTACTCAACCAAGCATTTTCGCAAGAAAAACTTGAACGAGAAAAGCTGGTTCAATTTTCGGGACTGATAACCGATGTGGACAGCAATATGGTTGTGCCTTATGTTACCATCACCAATTTGAGCAACAGAGGGCAGAAATATGCGGCCAACTACCAAGGCTTTTTTTCTTTTGTAGCTCATCCCGGCGATACTTTGTCTTTTACGGCCGTAGGTTTTGCTAGTCAAAAATTTGTTTTACCACAACAAATCAATGACAACAAATACACAGCCATGATCAAGATGAAATCGGAGGTGATTTATCTGCAAACCGTAAGGGTGAACCCCTGGGCCACGGTAGAGGAATTTACCAAAGACTTTCTTTCGCTACGCATTGCTGATGACGATATGGCTATTGCCAAGAAAAACCTATCACGAAGCAGTATCAATGGTATGATATTGACCCTGCCAAGGGACGCACAGGAAATCAGCAATAGTAATTATCGCTACAATTTTGATCGGATGGTGAACGCCAATATGCGCCAGACCAATCCCTTGCTCAACCCCTTTAGCTGGGGCAGATTGATGCAAGACATATTTAACGGCGACAAAGCCCGTAACTCCGAACCTTAATACTTTCCCCTTTTTAATCGGTATAAGCCAAATGGCAAATCAGAAAAAAAAAGATATACGTTCGCTTAGCCTTGAACAATTGAGCCAAGAGCTTAAAAATATGGGCGAGCCCGGTTTTAGAGCCAAGCAGATTTATCAATGGCTATGGGAAAAAGCAGCCCGTAGTTTTGATGAAATGAGCAACCTCTCTAAAGACCTGCGCCAAAAGCTGAATGAAGCTTTTGCCATACAGGTCGTAAAGGTGGGTTCGTCGCAAATTAGCAGCGACCAAACCATAAAAAGCTCGATGGTGCTTTTTGATGGCAATGTGGTAGAAGGGGTACTGATACCGGCTGATGATCGTATGACTGCCTGTGTAAGTTGCCAAGTGGGTTGTAGCCTTTCTTGCAAATTTTGTGCAACAGGTTATATGGAGCGCAAGCGTAATCTCAATGCCGATGAAATTTACGACCAAGTGGTGTTGATTGATCAGCAAGCCAAAGCGCATTACGGTCGTCCTTTGAGCAATATTGTTTACATGGGTATGGGCGAACCAATGCTCAATTATGCCAATGTATTGAAGTCTATTGAACGTATTACTGCTCCCGATGGGCTAAACATGTCTTACAAGCGCATTACGGTATCAACAGCAGGTATAGCCAAAATGATTAAGAAGCTGGGTGATGATGCAGTGAAGTTTAATTTGGCACTTTCTTTACATGCGGCCAACGATGAGAAGCGACATCAAATTATGCCCATAACCGAGCACAATAGTCTCGAAGCATTGGCAGAAGCACTCAAGTATTATTACCAAAAAACAAAAAATCCCGTTACCTACGAGTATATTGTTTTTAATCATTTTAACGACGAGTTGGAAGATGCCAAAGAGCTGCTGCGCTTTTGCAAGCATGTGCCTTGCAAAGTTAACCTTATCGAGTATAACAGCATATCCTTTGCCGATTTTACCAATGCACAAGCCGATAAAATAGAGGTCTTTGCATCATTCTTGCGTAAAAACGGGATAACTACCAATATTCGCCGTAGCAGGGGCAAAGATATTGATGCAGCATGTGGCCAATTGGCTGTTAAAGAAAACGCCTCTTAGCGATATTTTGTTAATTTGACCTAAAAATATTTAAAGGCCAATTAATTACTGTTTAAACCTAAGGGTCTATACGCAAGAAATTACCTTTTAGGTCGAAAACGAGCTCTACTTTAGGCTTTAACTCTAGTTTCTGTTTGCTGCGCTCTTTTTCCCAAGCAACAATTGTGTGTGAGGGATAATTGGTAGTCACATACTTTTTCAGTGCCAGCGGCAATACCGATTTTGGCAGTGCTTTGTGGCTTTCTATCTCTTTAACTTGGTAGCTTTTATCAAATTTGATTTCGGTACTGTCGCTCAGTTTCAGCTCATACGCTATCTTGTTGCGTTCGCGATCTTCTTTTAGTGAGTTGATTTTAAGCTTGGGGAAATGTTTGGCCACATAAGTTTTTATAGGCTCGGGATATTGGTTAGCCGAGAGGTAACGATCTTGGGCATAGCCATGTAATGCTAGAGCAAAACCCCATACAAGTAAGCTTAATTTTTTCATATCTAACTATTTAGCGGTGTACGGCTTCTACTGTTTAGTAAATGTACTTAGGGTTTATCATCAAAACAGTAAGATAAACCAATTGTAGTAAATAAACGCTTATCGTGGTCGAAAATTGCATGACCAATGGCAAAATCCATTTGTAAGCCCCGAGCCAATGCTGTTGTCCAGCCTATATCGATATTGTGCTCTTTTTGTAGCGAGTTTAGTTCAGCAAAATACTCAGCAAACCACGATGTTTTTGCTGATGAGGCAAAAGCCAAGCTACCCGATAGGTTGAGGATGTTTAACGAATTGCTGCCACCTACGTTATAACAGAAAGATAAGGCATCGGATATTTCATGCTCGAAAGATAATTTAAGACCATAATCCAGTTTGTTCTGGCTAAAGTTGCGACTAGCCAAAGGCCCCAGTGTTACATCTGCCAGCAATGCCGTAGCCGGTAATAGGCCTTGAGCAGCATTAATTTTTTGTTTTATACTGAGGTTGAGGGGTAATAGGCCTTTTATACCCGTGGTAGTACCGGCATCTATGGCTACACGAAATTCGGTACCTTGCAATAAACCGTAGCGCAGCATGGTATTGCTTAGGGCAGTATTTTTAGCTATTGTAATCCCACTTTCGAGCTGGAAACTACGCTTGGGCAGCGTATATACCCCATCGCTTTGGTCGGGTCTGTCGGTGCTGATGGCTTGTACCTGTGCCCAGCTAGGTAAGGTTAGTATTGCCAAAAATAGCAGACACAGAAATCGAGTATGTAGAAGCATTGAGAATTTTGGTATAAATCTAACTAAATAGGGACTATAATCTTTAACCTATTCCTTTGATTTTTTATCAACTCTAATCAACCTTACCATAAAAGTACTACCTATACCCAATTCACTCTTTACTGAAATAGACCCTCCTTGTGCTTCCATGAATTCTTTACTTATGCTGAGCCCAAGTCCGGTACCACCTTTGTTAATCCCGGGCACACGAAAATAGCGATCAAAAATTTTAGATAGGTATTCTGGTGCAATACCTTGCCCCGAATCGGTAATTGAAATGCTTATATGATCTTTTTCTTTGTTAGTACTAACCACTACTCTTGTATTATCATGGGAGTATCGAATGGCATTGGTAAGCAAGTTGATAAGTACCCAAGTTGTTTTTTCCTTATCCGCCCAAACAAAAGGTACATCATGATTTTCCTCAGTAAGAATTTCAATTTGTTTATGGTCAGCAAATTGTTTCGTTGTCTGAATAGCGTATTGAATAATCTCAGCAACCTGTGTTGATTGTGGTTCCATTTGTATTATTCCACTATCCACTTGGCTCATATTTAAGAGATCACCAGTAATGCGTAATAAACGATTGCTATCCTCATGAATACTGTTGACCAAGTTTCTTTGTTCATTATTTAAATGGCCAATTTTTTCATTTTCTAGAAGATGTAAACTCATTTTCATTGATGAAATTGGAGTTTTAAATTCGTGAGAAAGAGTACTTATAAAATTGGTTTTAGCTATGTCTAACTCTTTATATGTTGTTATGTTTCTTAGTAAGATAACATTACCAATCAGCTTCATTTCATCCTCACCGGTAGGAATAATTTTAATTGGAATAATTTCTTTCTCAAAAAAACTTTCTTTATTATCAGCGTAAATATTTAAAGGGGATTTTTTATCGCTAGCAGTTTTAGAGTCAAATAGATCTTGAACCAAGGAGCGAATTAAATCATTATAAACTGCAATGTCTTGAATTGGTTTACCTAGACAATTTACTTCATTCAATTCAGAAACCTTCAAAGCTTCTTCGTTTATGAAAATTATATTTTTATTTTCATCAATACCAATTACTGGTTCACTCATATTATTTATTAATGTCTCTATTCTTTTCTTCTCCATCAATAATTTTTCCAAGTTACTATTTGTATATTCCTC
>JBDHXL010000021.1:0-54448 GCA_039810685.1 Pedobacter sp.
CCAAGGTGCGGCTTGTTGGTAATCTTGCATAGCCTTGGTACTGTCAATTAATAAACGGATTTGTAGATCATTGTAGAGCTGGCTTTCGCCCTCAACTTCTGCCAAGCGCCAAGCTTTTCAATGTAGTTGCGCTCTATACGTTTAAAATCGTCTTCACATTGGGCATACATCATCCCAAAAACGGCTAAAGCATCGGTTTTGCCATACACATGGGCAATTCCCCATTTATCCCTAATAATTTCTACCTGTTTAGCCTGTGCTTCTAATCGCTGTATCTCGTCTGGTTTTAAGGACTGTGCCTGCAAAATACAGGGGAGCACGATCAATAAAGTAAAGAAACTTTTCATTGTAGGTTTATACTAGTTGGTTGTTCTATATTAGGACACCTGATAATTGATAATGGACCGAAAATAGCAAAATTTTGATACGTTTGGCCGCTCCTTATAGTTGTTTGTGTATGGCCCAACCCAATTGTCCATAATTATAGCTTGGAGCAAGACTTAACCCTCTAAACACCCTTTTCTTGAATAGTTTTTTGGTGTTGGGCAAAAGCCAGTAAGAGGCCTCGGTGCTTAGTATGCCCAGTCCGGCACCGGCCACTACATCGCCCACCCAATGTTTGTTGTTGAGCACCCGACACACACCTGTAAGAATAGCAAAAGGGTAGCCACTTAAACTAAGCCATTTGTTTTGATCTTGGTATTCGCGAAACAAAAAATGAGCTGCGGCAAAGGCTGTAGTGGTATGCCCCGAAGGGAAAGATAAACCGTTTGAACCATCTGGTCGAGATCTCTGCAGGGCATGTTTCATTAGGGTGACACTTAAACCCGATATAGCTGTACTGGTACTATAAACCAATGAACGATCCTCAAAATTGTGCCGACCTTTTATGCCAATGAAATTGAGGCCATAAACCATCCCCGCCGGTAAATATTGCGAATAATCGTCGAAGTGAATTTTCCCACTCATGCTTCGTTCTACTCCGTCGCGAGTGTTGCGGTTGAGGTTGATAAGAGGGGGTATGGTGTGGCAGAGTGCCCCAAATGAGAAAAACACAATAGGTATTGTTAGTTTTTTGGCAGTGTAATGATAGACTTGGTCGTCTTCTTTACTTGTAGTTTGAGCAAAATCATAGTAATCAAGCTCTTGTGCTTTACTTTTTTTGTAGAGTACAAGGAAAATCAACAGGCAGATGATACCAAAGGTCTTTACGATCATTAGCTAAAAGTAATAATCGTAAATGAGAAAAGCTAATAAAATGTAATTTTTTTGTCAAAAAGCTTCTGCGAAGCTAATGTAGAAACCGCTCTGTCTTTTTTCTGATGGACGTTTTTCACCAATTCCATAATCAACCCTGAGACTGAGACCTTTGGCCGGATCGAAGAAAAAACGGCCACCTACACCTAAGCTTGGTTTTAGTGATTTTAGTAGGTTCTCCTTGCCTTGATATACTTTGCCAAATCCTCCAAAAGCAACTATGCCCAGTCGGTCAACAAATCGATAACGTAATTCGGTTTGGACTGCAAGTAATTTCTCATCACGGAATCGTCCGGTGTAATAACCTCGCATCAATTCATCATTGCCCAATTGCTGAAGCAAGTAGAAGGGGAGGTTTTTACCGTTTGTACTATAAAATACACCTTGTGCGGCTAAAATAATTTTAGGGCTTAAGGATATAAATTGGCGCAAGTTTAATTTAAATATACCCACTGCTTCATGGTTTGAGCTAGCAAATGAAGGGCTGTATTGATAGCTTACACGGCCATAAAACCCCTTGCTTGGGTAATTGTTAGAGTTGCGACTGTCAAAACTTTGTGAGAGCCCAAGGTAAGCGATAGAACCACCCGACTTACCATACAGGTTGGCCTCGTAATCGTAAATACCGCCTGGCCTCAAATCTTTAAACCGATAATGCTCAAAACCCAATATTAGTCCGGTATAGACCTTTGCAGCTAGTTGCCTTTCGGCTTCAATACTTAGTTTTACTAGGCGTTGCTCTAATTTGTCTTCGTTGCTTTGCAATGTTTGGTTGCCCAGGCCATAAAAACTGAAGGGCATATCCTTAAAACGAGTATCTGTTGTGATGTGCCAAGTGTTTGCTTTGGTCCAGAGGTCGGTGTTGACTTTAAAGTTGTAGTTTTTTTTGGTCGAGTAAGAGGCCGAACCCCTTAGGTTGGAACTGCGGTTGTTGGGGTCTTTGCGGTCGATATAGAAGGAGTAGATACTGCCCAAGCCAAACTCTACACCTGTTTCGGGCGAGATACTAAAAACCGGTAGGGGGATATAACTTGACGAGCGGCTAGTATCTTTTTCTTTTGAGAAAAGCTGCTTAATGAGTTTTTTCTGTCCGTAGGCAGATGCATTTGCTAGCAAGACTAGGCTGCAAAAAATCCAAATCCTCATAGTTGTTTTGGGCTTTGTCTTAAAAAAGGCCAACGACAAGCTGTTTAGCGGAGTCGTTGGCCTCTACATTTTTTGTGTATTGATTACAACATCCCTCCACAAACCGACAGGGTTTGCCCGGTTACGTAGGCACTCATGTCAGAAGCGAGGAACACACATACATTGGCAATGTCTGCGGTTTCGCCAGCTCTTTTTAGAGGGATATCTTTTTCCCAGCCTTCAACAACTTTGGGGTCGAGCACCTCGGTCATTTCGGTTTTTATGAAACCAGGAGCAATAACGTTGGCACGGATATTTCTAGAACCCAGTTCTTTGGCAATAGACTTGGTAAAACCGATGATACCCGATTTTGAGGCGGCATAATTGGCCTGTCCGGCATTTCCTTGTACACCTACCACCGAGCTCATATTGATGAACACCCCTTTGCGGTTTTTCATCATCACTTTAGAAGCTGCTTTAGTAACGTTGAATACTGATTTCAAGTTCACGTTGATGACATCGTCCCAGTTTTCTTCGCTCATACGCATCAAAAGCCCGTCTTTGGTAATACCGGCATTGTTCACCACAATGTCTATCGTGCCAAAATCGGCCACAATATCATTAATTAGTTGCTCGGCTTGGTCAAATTTAGAGGCGTCTGAACGGTAGCCTTTTACTTTTGTGCCAAAGGACTGTAGCTCTTGTTCTAATGCTTGTCCTTTTTCTACTGATGATAAATAGGTGAACGCCACATGGGCACCTTGTTTAGCAAATTCTTCGGCAATTTTTCGGCCTATTCCTTTAGAAGCACCTGTAACTAGTGCAATTTTTCCTTCTAGTAATTTCATTTCTTGATTTTTAATTTTTTGAGGATGTAATATGTCTCAATCAAATGTATTATTTCTTTTTGGTTTTTAGCTGTTATAGAGGTTCTTGCTGGCTTAAACAGTGAAAGCTACCTAGTCCCCATATAATATCAACCGAATCGATACCGACAACTTTGCGATCGGGAAAGCAGTTTTGAATAATCTCTAGTGCTTTTTGATCGTTAGCGTCGTTAAATACGGGTACTACCACCACTTTGTTGGCAATGTAAAAATTGGCGTAAGAGGCAGGTAAACGGGTGTCATCATAAATTACCGGTGCAGGCATAGGCAATTCGATGATATTCAGTGGTCGTCCATCAACCAAACGAAGAGTTTTTAATCGCTCAAGATTTTCTTGCAACAGCTCGTAATTTTCATCGGCTGGGTTTTGTTCTACCACAGTTAATACGGTATCTTGGTTCACAAAACGGGTGATATCGTCAATATGTCCATCGGTATCATCGCCCACTATACCATCGCCAAGCCATAGTACTTGGTCGGCTCCGTAATAGTGTTTTAGGTAGCTCTCAATTTCGGCCTTGTTTAAGTGTGGGTTACGGTTTTGGTTCAAAAGACAGGCCTCGGTAGTTAAGATAGTACCTGCCCCGTTAAACTCAACCGAGCCTCCTTCCATCACAATAGGTGGATTGAACAAGGGCAATTTATAATGTTGCGCTATCCTTGTCGGTATTACATCATCCAAATCATAGGGTGGGTATTTGTCTCCCCAAGCATTGTAAGCCCAATCTACTACTGCTTTTTGTTCTCCTTTTTTCACAAATGCAGGGCCGTGGTCACGACACCAAGCATCGTTGCTCGGGTTAAAAAAGAATTCGATTTGTTCTAAATCTGCTCCAACCTTTTGCAGCTCTGATAGGGCAAAAGCCTTCATTTCTTCATCATTTACGTTGATGCGTACTTTTTCGCCTTGTGCTACGGCTTTAATAAACTGACAATAGGGTTGGTAAATGCGCTCAATTTTCCCGGGCCACGAAGCTTCTTTGTGGGGCCAGCTTAGCCAGGTGGCTTCGTGGGTTTCCCACTCGGCCGGGAAGGTATAGCCAAGGGCTTTGGGGCTTTGTGTGGTGTCAAATAAGGGTTTGGATGACATGTGTTGGAGGGTGTTCGTTATTCGTTATTCGTTATTCGTTTGTCGTTGTTCGTTGTTCGTTGTTCGTTGTTCGATACTCGTTGTTCGTTTGTTGTTCGATATTCGTTGCTTGTTGTTCGTTGTTCGTTGCTTGTTTCTAGTTTATTGATTTTTGTTAGTCTTCGTCGATAAATCGTTTGGTGATGGGTTGGTACGAATCAATACGGCGATCTCTCAAAAAAGGCCAATGTTTTCTGAAAAAATCAGATTCTTTAAGATCAAGGGTAACTACTTCAGTTTCTTCTTTATCGTGCGAGCCTAAGTAGAGCAGTTTGCCCTGTGCGTTGGTTGCAAAGCTTCCTCCCCAAAATTTCATGCGGCCTTCTTGTTCAAAACCTACACGGTTTACACTAACAACGGGCACTCCATTGGCTACGGCATGCGAACGTTGAATGGTTTGCCAAGCATTGTATTGGTCTTGGTTAGTTTCCTCGTCTTGATCGGTAGCCCAACCAATGGCAGTAGGATAAAATAATATCTCTGCCCCCATTAGTGCGGTAATCCTTGAGGCTTCGGGATACCATTGATCCCAACAAATAAGTATTCCAATTTTGGCAAATTTAGTGTTGAATACTTTGTAGCCCAAATCGCCTGGAGTAAAGTAAAATTTCTCGTAAAAAGCAGGATCGTCAGGAATGTGCATTTTGCGGTACTTGCCCAAATAGCTGCCATCTGCATCAATTACTGCGGTGGTGTTGTGGTAAAGTCCTTCTGCTCTTTTCTCGAATAAGGATGCGATAATTACTACCCCTAATTCTTTGGCAATTGCTTGCAATGCATTTGTAGAAGGTCCCGGAATAGCTTCAGCTAAATCAAACTGGTTGTAGTCTTCAACATCGCAAAAATACAAAGAAGTAAAAAGTTCTTGCAAGCATACTATTTGTGCTCCTTTTTTTGCGGCTACCTTAATTTGTGCTATGGCCTTATCCAGATTTTCTTGTTTGTTGGCCGTACATGTCATCTGTACTAGCCCTACCTTTACCTTGCTCATGTTTTTTATAATGTTGTCGTCAACCAATGGTTTGGTTTTTTAAATAAATTACAAAGTTAGTTAAAAAGCCCGAAACTAGCTAAGCATGATATGTGTTGTTTGTGGGGTCGTGGTGCTCATTGGTGTTCTGCAATAAGTTTTAGGACAGCAATAACAGGTAAGTTAGGTGCCAAGAATGTGTAGATATTAAAGCATTTTTTTAACTTTGCAGTTTATTAAAAATTCAACATGAGTAAAGCAATAATTAAAACCGTAAAAGGTGATATGACTGTGGAGTTCTACGACAAGGATGCTCCAAACACAGTAGCTAATTTCAAGAAATTGGCAAAAGAAGGATATTATGATGGATTAACTTTTCATCGGGTAATACCAGACTTTGTAATTCAGGGGGGGTGCCCCAACTCAAGAGAGGGTGCCAGCGGCATACCCGGTACTGGTGGTCCAGGTTATAAAATAGATTGTGAACTAAACGGCGACAACCAATACCACGATAGGGGTGTACTTTCTATGGCACATGCCGGTCGCAACACGGGTGGGTCTCAGTTTTTTATCTGCCACAGTCGTCAAAACACGGCACACTTAGACCGTAACCACACTTGTTTCGGAAAAGTTGTTGAGCATGTAGAGGTGGTAGATGATATTCGTCAGGGAGATCGTATCTTGACTATTGAAATTATTGAAGAGTAAATAAAGTTATTTAAAACAACAAGATGAATCTTAGAGGAGTAGTAGCCGTTTCAGGCAAATCGGGATTGTTCAAACTAGTTGGACAAAACAAGGCCGGGTATATACTTGAGAGCCTTGATGCCCAAAAACTAAAGGTAATTGCCAACATGACTAATTCAAAGCTAGCCGCTCTGGAAGAAATTACCGTGTATGGCGAAACTGAAGAAATAAAATTGGTTGACGTATTTAGTAAGATTGATGCAAACAAGGCCAATTTGCCGGATGTAAAAGCTGATCCTAAAGAACTGCGTAAGTTCTTTGTTGAGGTATTGCCCGATCATGATCAGGAACGTGTTTATGCTTCCGATATGAAAAAAATTATTTCTTGGTATTTGATTTTGAGCGAGCTGCCTTTGTTTACAGAACCTGCTCCAGAAGCATTGCAGGCTGAGAATGCTGCTAAGCTAGAAGAAAAAGCCGAGTCTAAGGCAAAAGCTCCCAAAACAAAACCGAGCAGTACCAAGGCTCCTAGCGCTAAAAGCAGTGCCCCAGCCAAAAAAGCAACCATGAACAGTAAGCGTGGAGGCTAAATATTAGTACAGCTAATAGGCAAAAAATAGAAGAGGCTACTCCGTTTGTGGGGTAGCCTCTTTTACTTAGTTTAGCGGACTATTGAATAAAGCTAAAGCTTCTTGGTCATCATAGGTCGTAATTTGCTGTTTTAATTTCTTTTTTAGTTGTTTTACTATTTTCTGTGATTTGGTTTCATTGTAAATGTTGTGCAGTTCTTGAGGGTCTTGCTCCAAATCGTAGAGCTCCCAAGTATTTACCTTTGCATAAAAGCGGATAAGTTTGTATCGCTTAGTACGGATGCCAAAATGAGGCGAAACGTTGTGCTCTCCTTTCTCATAGTAATGGTAATACATGGCATCTCTTTTAAACTTGTTGTCAAATACAGGAAGTATTGATTTTCCTTGCATATCTGATGGCACAGTGAGCCCTGCTGCAGCTAGTAGTGTAGGCCCAATATCCAAATTCATCACAAAGTCTTTGGCAACTGTGCCGGGTTTAATTACTCCAGGATAGCGCATTAGCATGGGGGTTCGGAAAGACTCTTCGTACATGAAGCGCTTATCAAACCAACCGTGCTCACCCATGTAAAAACCTTGATCGCTCATGTAAATTACGATAGTGTTGTCGCTAAGATTGTGTTTGTCTAGATAATCGAGTGTACGACCAATATTCCTGTCTAGGCTTTTTGCGGTTGCCAAATAGTCTTTCAGGTAGCGTTGATATTTCCACTCAACTAATTCTTTGCCGCTTAGCTTTCGTTCCAAAAAGTCTTTACGTACACCGTCGTAATAGGTGTCAAATGCAGCTCTTTGTGCCGAATCCATACGGCGTACACTACCGTCTTTGGCCTCTTCTGCTTTGCTGGCCCACATTTTTAGATCATAACCCAACTGCATGGTCTTGTCTATGCTCATATCTTGTATTTGAGCAGCTTTTCGTCCCTTATAGTCATCGTAGAAACTGGCTGGAATTGGAAAATCTTGTCCATCAAAAGCACCTAAATCCGGGGTATCGGGTATCCAAACTCTATGAGTATTTTTATGACCAATTACCAAGCAAAACGGCTTGTTGGGGTCACGCTGGTCTAGCCACTTTTCGGCATCGTCTTCTACCACATTGGCCACATAGCCTTTTTCGATATGTTTACCCTCTTTCTCAGAAATGAAGGTGCTGTTGTAGTACCAGCCTTGCCCTTGCAAGATATTATAATAGCTAAAGCCTTGTGGCAGGCTCTCCAAGTGCCATTTACCAATCCATGCCGTATTATAGCCGTTTTTTGTCAGTTCTTTGATAAAAGTATTCTGGCTGCCGTCAAATCGTGAATTTTCATTGTCCTTAAAACCATTTTTGTGGCTATATTTTCCGGTTAGGATAACGGCTCTGCTTGGTCCGCAAATGCTGTTGGTAACATAAGCTCCGTCAAATCGGGCGCCTTCTTTGGCCAGTCGGTCTATGTTGGGGGTGTTCATCAGCTTACTGTCGTAGGCACTAATAGTTTGGTAGGCGTGGTCGTCGCTGATTATCAATACGATATTGGGCTTTTTTTGTTGTGCTTTTGCCGAAAAAGCTATCAGCCCAAGGCAAAAGAGCAATATATTTCTCATAAGTGATAAGGTTTAGAAGCCCAAATATAGTAAAAGCTCGTATTATGTCGGTCTTTTCTTGATTTGCGAGCTCACAAAAAAATTATGTGCTAATGACTAGCTTTCTGTCCTATCTTTGTATCTTCAAAACGACAATGATTACCAACGATTGCATAGAGAAGATTAAAGATACCGCCCGTATTGAAGAGGTGATAGGGGATTTTATTCACCTGAAAAAAAGAGGTACCAGTTTGGTGGCCAATTGTCCTTTTCACGGCGAAAAAACTCCTTCTTTTCACGTTTCGGTAAGCAAAGGTATTTACAAATGCTTTGGTTGTGGGGTAGCTGGCGATTCGGTGCATTTTGTGATGGAGCACGAAAAGTACTCTTATCCCGAAGCATTGAAATACTTGGCCAATAAGTATAATATAGAGGTTGAAGAGACGATTGATTCCCATGTCGAAAGAGAAGCAGGTACCGAAAAAGAAAGCCTCTATGTGGTTTCGGCATTTGCTGCCGATTTTTTTCAGGAACAATTGTGGGAAACTACTGATGGGCAAACCATTGGCCTACGCTATTTTAAGGAAAGAGGTTTTACAGAGCATATACTTCGTAAGTTCAACCTAGGCTACTCGCCCGATATTTGGGATGCTCTTTGCCAAGAGGCCAGCAAGAAGCAACACCGTGAAGAGTTTCTAGAAAAAACAGGCCTAGCCATTCGCAACGAGAAGGGAAGCCTTTATGATCGGTTTCGGGGACGGGTTATGTTCCCCATTCATAATTTTACGGGGCGTATCATTGGTTTTGGTGGTAGAACCTTGCGTACCGAAAAAAATGTTCCCAAATACGTCAATTCGCCAGAGAGCGAAATCTATCACAAATCTAATGTGCTTTACGGCCTTTTTCAGGCTAAAAAAGCTATCCGTAGTTTAGATAACTGCTACCTTGTAGAGGGCTATGCCGATGTGCTAGCCATGCATCAGGCCGATATTGAGAATGTGGTGGCCTCGTCGGGCACTTCACTTACACTTGAGCAAATTAAACTTATTGCCCGCTTTACCGACAATGTCACGATGTTGTACGACGGCGACCCGGCGGGCATAAAGGCTTCTTTACGCGGGTTGGACATGATATTGGAAGAAGGACTCAACGTAAAGATTGTTTCTTTCCCGGATGGTGATGACCCCGATTCGTACATGCACAAGGTAGGTGCAAGTGCTTTTAAAACGTATATCGAAGGTCAGCGTAAAGATTTTATCTTGTACAAGACACAAGTCTTAATGGCAGAAACAGCAAATGACCCGATAAAAAAAGCTGCTGTCATTAAAGATATTGTGGAGAGTATTGCCAAAATACCCGACAATATCAAGGCCTCGTTATTTGTGAAAGAGTGTAGTGTTTTGCTTAATATGGAAGAGAAGGTCTTACTCTCCGAACTGCACAAAATTAGACTTGCCAAACTTAACAAGGCCAATAAAACTACACAAATAGAGCTTCCACCTGAGGATTTGTTTGAAGACAAAGCAACTACCCATGATACAGCTGTAGGCTCTGTTGACGATTCTGCCCGAAGCAGTGTCATTCAAGAAAGGGAAATTGTGCGCCTTATTCTCAACTATGGAAGTGATTTTGTAACGGTAAACGATACAACCGTGCAAATTGGTCCACTTATTCTCACCAATATTGCCGATGTAAGTTTTGAGGATGAGTTGTGCAGTAAGATTATTGATTGCTACATTACCGAGCAAGATAAGGGTAGCCTACCCGATATTCAGTTTTTTTTGCACCATGAAGATAAAGAAATAGCTGGCTTTGCTATCAGTATCACCACATCGTCTTACTCGCTCAGCCCCAACTGGGTGAAAAAGCATAAAATTTATGTAAAAGAAGAGAGCGAGGATAAATTGAAGATGATGATGAACGGTATTTATCACCTGAAAAAGAAAAAAACCGATCAAATATTGGACGGACTATTGCAGGCTATTGCCGAAGCTACTGAGCCAAATGTACAAGACGAGCTGATGGAACAATATGCCAAATACAAAGACATGCAACGCCTCTATACGGAGGCACTCGGTACCGTCATTATTCGTTAGGCTATGGCAATACACAACCAAATAGGAGCTTGGGGCGAGGCAAAAGCAGCACATTTTTTGCAAGCCAAAGGCTACGAACTATTGGATGAAAATTGGACTTTTGGTAAGTGTGAAGTTGATTTAATTTGCTTGTACAAGGGGGTTATGGTATTTGTGGAAGTGAAAACACGCAGTTCTTCTGCCTTCGGTAGGCCAGAAGAATTTGTAGATCAGCGTAAGCAAAATCTCATGCAAACCGCTGCCGAAGCCTATTTGCGGGCGGTTGATTATAAAGGAGAAATTCGCTTTGATATTGTTGCCATATTGATAAAAAGTGATGAAACCTACGAAATAGAACATATAGAAGATGCATTTTGGTCCTATGAATAGATATCTACTTTGTGGCTTAGGCCTTGTTTTATGCTTGTTTTGGGCTTGTGCAACCGAGCAAAAAGCTTACATAGTTTTTAGCTCACCTTTAGAGGGCGAGACTATTTTGCAAGGCGATAAAATTGCTGTAAAGCTCGATGTGCCCGATAGTAACCGGGTGCAAGCCATAACTTATTTGTTGGACGGTAAGGTCTTTGCCAAGACCCAAAGTATAGGACAGCAAAGTTTGCCAACAGAAGGTGTAGCCTTGGGCAACCGAATACTGAGTGCCTGGGTTGCACACAATGACCGTGTGACACCATTAGTAGCAACATTATCATTGCCAGCAAGGTTAAACCCAAAAAGTTAAAATACACTTTGGTGAATAGTTTTCCGCACGATACCTCTGCCTATACCCAGGGTTTGAGTTTTGTTGATGGTAAATTACTGGAAAGCACTGGCCGCAAAGGTTTCTCTATGCTCAAATATGTGGATATTAAAAGTGGACAAACCTTACAGTCCGTTGCCTTGGATAGTGCATATTTTGGAGAGGGCTCGGTGCGTGTAGGCAACCGAATTGTGGTTTTAACTTGGCAAGAAAATGTCGGCTTGGTATTCGATGCACACAGTTTAAAACTATTGACAACCTTCCCCTATCAGGGGAGCCGCGAAGGCTGGGGCCTCAGCTATGATGGTGCACAACTTTGGCGGAGTGACGGAACACACCGCATTTGGCGCATGAATGCCGATAATTATAGAGAAGAGGGTTATTTAGAAGTCTATTACCAAAAAAGAGAGCTAGACAACATCAACGAGCTAGAGTTTGTAAAAGACAAGCTGCTGGCCAATGTTTATCAGACCAATAAAATTGTAGTCATCAGCCCGCAAACAGGAGTGGTAGAGGCCGAGATAGATCTTTCTGCACTTGAGCCAAAGCATTTTTTTAAGAATGATTTTGACAGGGGAAACAATGTACTTAACGGCATTGCTTATAATCCTATTACCGGTCATTTGTACGTTACAGGCAAAAAATGGCCTAAGTTGTTTGAAATTAAGGTTGAAGGGCTTTAAGCTCGGGTGTCATTACCTTGATGAATGCTGAGATAACTTTCATAACGGCTAATGGCAATATCGCCTTGCGCTAGAGCTGCTAAGATTGCACAGCCCGGTTCATTGATATGCTGGCAATTATTAAAACGGCACTCGTTCATTCGCTCACGCATCTCTACAAAAAAATGGCCCAACTCATGTTTTTCTATGTCCACAATACCCAACTCTCTAATACCGGGGGTGTCCACCAAAAATCCGCCATGGGGCAAGGGGTGCATTTCTGCAAAAGTAGTGGTATGTTGGCCTTTGTCGCTCCATTCGCTTACCTCTCCGGTTTTGAGGTCAATACCGGGCAATAATGCGTTAATGAGGCTTGATTTTCCTACGCCCGAGTGCCCTGAGAATAGACTAATCTTACCACTCAATAAATTAGCTAATGCGTCAATATTGGTTTTGGTTAATGCAGAAACCTCGTGACAGGCGTAACCAATTTGCTCATAAATATTGCGGTAGGTTTTAAGCAGCTCCAGGCCTTCGGCATTATAAATGTCCAGCTTATTGAATACCAATGAGGTGCGAATGTCGTAGGCCTCGGCAGTAGCCAAAAAACGATCAATAAAACCTAACGAGGTGCGTGGTGAAGCCAAAGTGACTATAAGAAAAGCTTGATCCAAGTTGGCAGCAATAATTTGCGATTGCTTACTGAGGTTGATGGATTTGCGAATGATATAGTTTTTTCTGTCGTGCAAATGATGTATCACTCCGGTGTCGTCTATCGGTTCTAGCTCAAAATCAACCCGATCACCAACAGCAATTGGATTGGTGCTTTGTATGCCTTTTATTCTGAACTTACCCTTTATCCGACAGGCTACGGTAGCACCATCGTCTGTAAGTACTTGGTACCAGCTTCCGGTTGATTTGATGACTAGGCCCTGCATAGGTTCTCAAAAAAAATATCGTCACCTAAATTACTAGAGGTGACGATAGCGATTATGTGTTGGGCGCAAATCATTGCGCTTAGTCTTCAGAATACTCAAAAGTTTCCATGAATTTGGTTGTGAAATTACCTGCCCTAAAGTTGGGGTCTTTCATCAGCTTCAGGTGAAAAGGAATGGTTGTTTTCACACCTTCTATCACAAATTCACTCAGGGCACGTTCCATAGTGCAAATTGCCTCTTCACGAGTTTGAGCCACAGTAATTAATTTGGCAATCATCGAGTCGTAATTTGGTGGTATCTGGTAGCCGGCATAAACATGTGTATCAACTCGCACACCGTGCCCACCAGGCGAGTGGAATGTTGTAATACGACCAGGCGAAGGCCTGAAATTATTGAAAGGGTCTTCGGCATTGATGCGACATTCGATAGCGTGCATGTCGGGGAAATAGTTTTTGCCCGATATAGGGATACCAGCAGCTACTTTAATCTGTTCCTTTATTAAATCGTAATTGATAACCTCTTCGGTTACCGGATGCTCTACCTGTATGCGGGTATTCATCTCCATGAAATAGAAGTTGCGGTGTTTATCCACCAAAAATTCGATGGTACCTGCTCCCTCATAGCTAACGGCAATTGCACCCTTTATGGCTGCTTCGCCCATAGCTTGGCGCAGTTCATCGGTCATGAACGGAGAAGGCGATTCTTCTACCAGTTTTTGGTGGCGACGCTGTATAGAACAGTCACGCTCTGATAGGTGGCAGGCTTTGCCAAATTGGTCGCCAACAATTTGTATTTCAATGTGCCGTGGGTCTTCGATGTATTTTTCAAGGTAAAGACCGTCATTACCAAAAGCAGCACCCGATTCTTGGCGAGCACTTTCCCAGGCATGCTCAAATTCTTCATCTTTCCACACCACCCGCATACCACGACCACCACCACCGGCAGTAGCTTTCAGTATTACCGGATAGCCAATTTCGTTGGCCAATTGGATACCTTTTTCTACGCTTTCCAATAATCCCTCAGAACCCGGAATGGTAGGTACACCGGCCAACTTCATCGTTTCTTTTGCCGATGATTTATCACCCATAGCATTGATTTGCTCGGGTGTTGCTCCGATAAACTTAATGCCATAGTCGCGACAAACAGAAGAAAATTTAGCGTTTTCCGACAAAAAGCCGTATCCCGGGTGTATTGCATCGGCATTGGTCAGCTCGGCAGCAGAAATTATATTAGGAATATTCAGGTAAGAGTCCTTACTGGGCGGCGGGCCTATACATACTGCCTCATCGGCAAAACGTACGTGCAAGCTTTCACGATCGGCAGTTGAATAGACTGCAACGGTTTTAATTCCCATTTCCTTACAGGTGCGTATTACACGTAAGGCAATCTCCCCTCGGTTTGCAATTAATATTTTTTTAAACATATTGTCTTTATGTTCCCAATCCAAACAAAATGGACGGTAGATGGTTTAAAACAAAAAATGTTGAACTAGTAAGAGTTCAACAGGTTTACAATTACATCGGCTCAACCAAAAATAGCGGCTGGTCGTACTCTACCGGGCTAGCATTGTCCACCAATATCTTAACGATACGACCAGAAACTTCACTCTCAATTTCGTTGAAAAGTTTCATGGCTTCTATAATGCATACCACTTTGCCTGGTCCTATTTCATCACCAACATTTACAAAAGCTGGCTTGTCGGGGTTTGATGAGCGGTAAAAAGTACCAATCATAGGCGATTTGATGGTCACGTATTTAGAACTGTCTTCTTCGGTAGCTTTTGCCGGAGCAGCACTAGTTGGTGCTGGAGCGGGTGCTGCTGAACTTGCCGGAGCCGCTGCAACAGGAGCCGCTGCTATCGGTGCAGGGACACTAGCTTGTACATATACCGGGTTCTGGTTGGTTTTGATGGTGATTTTGAAATTGTCTTGCTCTAAGGCAACTTCATTCACGCCCGAACGAGAAACAAATTTGATCAGTTCCTGAATTTGTTTGATATCCATTCTTTTGTGCTTATAGATAAATAAAATGTTTGTTAAAGTTTGAACTAACTAAGTTAGTGTTTTTTATTTGAAAAATCCTATGCTTTTTTATTGGCTATCGTAGGCCCATTTTAGATAAACCGAACCCCAGGTAAATCCTCCACCAAAAGCAGCAATAATAATGTTGTCACCTTTTTTAAGGTCTTTTTCCCACTCCCACAAGCATAGCGGAATGGTGCCGTTGGTGGTGTTGCCGTAGCGTTCTATATTTACCATTACTTTCTCAGCACCAACACCCATGCGTGATGCAGTAGCGTCAATAATTCTCTTGTTGGCTTGGTGCGGCACCAACCAAGCTACATCATCGGCACTTAATTGGTTTCTTTCCATGATTTCGGCAGCCACATCGGCCATATTAGTCACAGCAAACTTAAATACGGTTTGCCCTTCTTGGTAGGCAAAGTGTTCTTTGGCATCAATAGTAGCGTGGGTGGCGGGTTTTACTGATCCGCCGGCTTTCATGCCCAAATATTTACCTCCAGAACCATCCGAGCGCAGTATAGAGTCTTGTACACCCAAACCTTCTGTCGAGGGCTCAAGGAGTACGCAGCCACAACCATCGCCAAAGATGATACAGGTTGTACGATCTTCGTAATTGATAATAGAGGACATTTTGTCGCCACCAACTACGAGTACTTTTTGGTGTTTGCCCGACTCGATGAATTGGGCTCCTGTGCTCAATCCAAAAATAAAGCCCGAACAGGCCGCTTGCAAATCATAACCCCAGGCATTAATAGCTCCAATTTTATCGGCCAAAACATTGGCAGTAGCAGGGAATACAAAATCGGGGGTAGTGGTGCAGAAAATAATGAGGTCTATTTCTTTTGCGTCAATTCCTCTCTTTTTTAACAATCCGTTCACGGCTTCTACCGCCATGTCTGAGGTGCCAAGGCCTTCGCCTTTGAGTATTCTACGTTCTTTGATACCGGTGCGGGTGGTTATCCACTCGTCAGAGGTTTCTACGATGGTTTCTAGTTCCTTGTTGGTGAGCACATACTCGGGGACATAACCGTTTACCGCAGTAATTGCAGCATGAATTTTATTCATTTCTATTGTTTTTATTGAAAGGCGGCTTTTATCTTATCAACCAAGCGGGTGTTAATCATGTCTCGCGATTGGAAAATCATGTTTTTGATTGCTTTTGGGTTTGATATGCCGTGTCCTATGATTACAGGAGCATTCACTCCAAGTACGGGGCTGCCCCCATAGTTTTCGTAATTAAATCGGTCAAAAAACTCGTCTCTCATCCCTTTTTTCACCGAAAGCATATAGAACGATTCGGCTAATTTTAGGATGATGTTTCCGGTAAAGCCATCGCAAACTATTACATCGGCTTTGTCGTTAAAAAGATCTCGTCCCTCTACGTTACCCACAAAATTAAATAACTTGGTTTCTTTCATCAGAGGGAAAGTTGCTAAAGAGAGTAAATTCCCTTTTTCATCTTCCTCGCCAATATTCATCAAGGCTACTTTAGGGTTGTTTATTTGCATGATATGCTCGGCATAAAGGCTGCCTAGCATCCCGAATTGTAATAGGGTGTCGGGTTTGCAATCAGCGTTAGCTCCAACATCTAGCAATAGGCCAGCACCACCTTTAAGTTTGGGTACATGGGTTGATAAGCAGGGACGTATGATACCAGGAATGGTTTTTACGCTAAAAACAGCACCTACTAGCATTGCTCCAGAGTTACCTGCACTAGCAAATGAATCTATTTTGCCTTCTTTTAGCAGCTGAAAACCTACTGCTATACTTGATTTTGGTTTTTGCAGAATGGCTTTGGTGCCGTGCTCGCCCATACCAACTACCTCTTCGGTGTGTATAAACTCGAAGTGGTCAGGGTTAAAATCCTTTTCGGCAAGCAGTGGTTTTATTTGTTCGGTATCGCCAATAAGCACCAAATGCTCGTCAGCGTTGAGAGATTGATGGGCTTCTATTGCTCCCAAAACGTTAGCTTTGGGAGCATAGTCTCCACCCATAATGTCGAGACCTATTTTCATAGTAAAAATTGTTTGTGCAAAACGATAGTTTAGTTTTGTTCTGTAGAGCTAAGGTAGGCCTAAACCTACAGAAAAACACAAAAAATTTTCAGAAAATTACCCGATGGAAGTGTTTTCGATCACAAGTTTACCGTTGTAGTACAAGTTACCATCAACGTTGTAAGCTTGGTGAGGTACGTGGATTGCTCCAGTAGTTTGGCAAGTTGTCAATGAAGGGGCTACAGCTTTGTAGTGTGTTCTTCTTTTGTCTCTTCTTTGTTTAGAAATCTTGCGTTTTGGATGTGCCATGGCCTGATTTTTTAATTATTTATTTTAAATTCTTTAGTGCTTCCCAACGTGGGTCGCTTGTTTCTTCTTCTTGCGCTTGTTCGCCTCCTAGCTTGCGGAGGGTCTCAAGCATTTGCGGGTCACAACTTTGTCCCGCTTGTTCACATTTGTTGATGAAAGGCACAGACACGGTGATGTATTCGTATATTAAACCCGATACATCTACGGCTGTTTCTTTTCGGGGTAGGGTAATGATTTCCAAATCATCGTGCTCTACCTCTTCTTCCTCAGCAAATTTAACAATCTGTCTTTCGTTAAGCGCTATGGCTTGGTCAAATTCGGACAGGCAGGTATCACAAGTTAGTTTGATGGTGCCATCAATATGAATGGCCAACACCAACATGGTCTCTTGCTTGTCGAGCTCTACCGAAGCTTTTAACTCTCCATCTTTTACCAAAGAATGTTCGAAAGCATCAAAAAAACTTTTGTCGATAGTAAAGTCAAACTGATGCTTCCCCAACTTCAACCCGGTAAAGGGAATAGAGAATTGTCTCAACGCTTTCAATTGTACCTAAAATTTAGCCTGCAAAGGTATGAATAATTTTTTGAAATGGAAATAATTTTGAAAATGCCTCTACACATTCTGCTTGTTTAGCGATGTGGGTTTTGTTGGTTAATAGCGAATACCTTATGTGTTATCAAAACTAGCTCGCAATACAAAAAAAATAGCTTAGCTCTATCTATACCGATGTTTTGTAAAGAATTGTAGTTAATATTTTGGATATTAGGTGATTGTGTTTAAAATCTACAAAATCTAAGTAATCCATAGACTTTATTTTATTGCTTTTTTTCTGCTAAAAGCTCCCGAGCTAAGTCTATATTTGCTAGCATGAGTGTTATTGTGTTTACCCTGATTGTGCTTGCTGGGGCGATATTAGCCGGATTTTTGGGCTCGCTTACTGGGCTGGGTGGTGGGGTAATTATTATTCCTTTGCTTACTTTGGGCTTAGGCGTAGATTTGCATTATGCCATCGGTGCATCGCTCATTTCGGTTATTGCTACTTCTACGGGATCGGCAGCAGCCTATGTAAAAGAGGGACTTACCAATATGCGTATTGGAATGTTTTTGGAGATTGCTACCACGGTTGGAGCTATCGTAGGTGCTTTTATTGCTGTTTTTCTCAATGCCAATTATGTCGCACTCATTTTTAGTGCCATTCTTGTGTTTTCGGCTCTAAGTGCCTTAAAGGCGAAGGTAGATTACAGTAACTTGGATTATTCAAGTCGGTTGGCTCGTATTTTTAAGCTTAATGGTTCTTATCCGCATAATGGGGTAGAACAAGCTTATGCGGTAAAAAATGTTGCAGGTGGTTTTTTTATGATGCTTTTTGCCGGAGCACTCTCGGGTTTGTTGGGGATAGGTAGTGGGGCCCTAAAAGTGATAGCTATGGACAATATCATGCGTTTGCCTTTTAAAGTATCTACCACTACCAGTAATTTTATGATGGGGGTTACTGCTGCGGCAAGTGCTATGGTTTATTTGCACAGGGGGCAAATAGACCCGGGGGTAGCCATGCCCGTTTGTTTGGGGGTGCTGCTGGGGGCAAGTATAGGAGCAAAAGTGTTGGTGAAAGCCAAAACCAATCGGTTAAAACTGGTTTTTGCGGCTGTAGTATTGATTTTAGCCTTGCAAATGGCCTATAAAGCAATAAACGGAGGTTTCTGATGGATGAACATAACAAAATTAACGACAAGGATATTCAACAACTTCTGGGTAATTTGCTTAGAAGTGGGGTTTACATTTCAATGTCGATAGTGCTATTGGGAGCTATAGTTTATCTGTACAATCATGGTAGCGAAAGGGTTGATTATGCAGAGTTTGATATGGCCAAGGTTAACCTAAAGGCTGTGAGTACTATATTGGTCGAGCTAAAGAATTTTCAAGGAGCTGCTATTATCCAGTTTGGTATTTTACTATTGGTTTTTACCCCTATTGCCCGGGTACTGATGTCGGCAGTAAGTTTCTTTATGGAACGTGACTACCTGTATGTTTTTATTTGTTTATTGGTTTTGGGAATTATCATTACCAGTGTTAGCGGTGGTTTTACCCATTAGGCTTGGTTTAGTTTTTTAAAGAAAGCCAATGCATCTTTCTTGTCTTGGTGCAATTGAGCGGTCATGCTTTCGAGGCCTGAGAACTTTACATCGTGACGCAAGAAGGCTAAAAAATTCATTTTAATGTCCTGCCCATAAATTTCCCTATCAAAATCAAAAATATTGACTTCAATATTTCGGGTCATTCCGTTTATGGTAGGGCGTTGCCCAATATAGGCCATCCCTTTGTAGGTGTTTATTTTATTGTTTTCCTCCATCTCAACACTAACAGCAAAAATTCCATCGCAGGGAATAAGCTTGTAAGTTTCGGCAACAAAAATATTTGCTGTAGGGAAACCAATGGTACGCCCAATTTTGTCGCCTTTTATTACAGGTCCTTTTATAGAGAAGGGGTAGCCCAAGTAGTTGTTGGCCAAGGCGATGTCGCCACTAAGTAGGGCCTTACGTATTTTGGTAGAACTTACCGATACGTCGTCGATATCTTGCTCGGGTATTTCCTCTACACTATAGTGGTATTGGGTGGCACTGGCCATAAGGGTGTGGATGTTTCCTTGTCTATCTTTGCCAAAACGATGGTCGTAACCAATGATGATTTTTTTGGTGCCGATACGGTCTATCAAAATATTTTTGATGTATGCTTGGGCATCCATGTTAGAAAAATCGCGGGTAAAAGGTGTGATAATCAAATGATCGAGCCCCAAATCCTGAAGCATTTTGGCTTTCTCGTCAATTGTATTAATCATTTTGAGTGATTGATCCTCGGGGTTGATGATCATTCTAGGATGCGGGAAAAAAGTCATCAACACGCTCTCGCCACCCGATTGTTTGGCTAGCTCTACCAATCGATTAATAATTTTTTGGTGGCCAATATGCAAACCATCAAAAGTGCCAATGGTAACCACGGCATGGCTAAGCGGACTAAATTCGGAGAGCTGATGATAGATTTTCAATTGCTGTTAAATTGTATTTTACCTTGGCTTATGTCGCTTCGGAGGTTTTCTGTTGGCGAAGGTAAGCAATCAACTCGTTGAGTTCAAAGGCATTTTTCAACAAGAAATTGCCCGATCGGGTGCGGGTAAGCTTACTGAGGTAGGCACCGTTTTGTAGTGCCTTGCCAAAATCGGATACCAACGAGCGAATATAAGTCCCTTTGCTGCACACCACTCTAAATTCAATTTCGGGCAGCGCTATGCGGGTAATTTCAAACTCGCTAACCTTTACATAACGTTTTTTTAACTCTACTTCTTCACCTAGCCTTGCCTTCACGTATAAGCGTTCGCCGTTTACTTTTACGGCAGAGTGTGCCGGGGGGTATTGCGATATTTCACCAATAAACTGCTCGGTTGCTGCATAAATTTGGCTTGCCGTAATTGCAGAAATGTCAAATTGGGCATCAACCTCGGTCTCCAGATCAAAAGATGGGGTTGTGGCTCCAAGCACCATTGTGCCTGTATATTCTTTTTCTTCGGCTTGGTAAGTGTCTATTTGTTTGGTGAGTTTTCCGGTGCAGATGATGAGCAAACCAGTAGCTAATGGATCTAAAGTGCCGGCATGTCCTACTTTTAATTTTTGTGGTTTTAGGCTGTTGCGAATTTTGTTTACAACATCAAATGAAGTCCATTGATAGGGCTTGTTGATGAGCAGTAGCTCGCCCTCAGCAAAGTTGAAATTGGGGAATGAAACGTTTTCTTGCAAGACGAATTGATTTGGCTGCAAATTTACAGATTAAATGATAGATAGCTCATGGCCTGTTAGTAATAAAGCCAAGATAATGAGACCTATCACAATACGGTACCAGCCAAAAGCCCTGAAACCGTGTTTGGTTAAAATGTTAATGAAGCTTTTTATGGCTATGATGGCCACTACAAAACCGACTACATTGCCAATAATTAATAGGTTGATTTCCTCACCTGTAAAAGTATGACCCTCTTTAAGAAATTTGTACAATTTTACAACCGAGGCACCCAGCATCATGGGGATAGCCAAAAAGAAGGAAAATTCGGCCGCAGCTTTGCGGGTAAGGTTTTGGGTCATTGCACCCACAATAGTACTTGCCGACCGAGACGTGCCGGGTATTAGGGCCAAGCATTGATACATACCAATTACAAAGGCTTGTTTATAGCTGATATCGTCTGAGTTGTCTAATTTTGGTTGGTTAAACCACTTATCAACAAAAAGAAGTATTAGCCCGCCAACAACTAGCATAACGGCCACCATAAGCGGACTTTCTAGTAAAGAGTCGATAAAATCATTGAGTAAAACACCTAAAATGGATGCAGGTATTGCCGCAACGACAAGTTTGTAATAGAAACTGAGCGATTTGAAAAAGCGTTTGAAATACAAAACCAGTACCGACAGGATAGTTCCCAACTGAATTACGATTGTGAAAAGCTTAACAAAGGGGGTAGGCTCCATGTTCATGAGGGCGGTACCAATAATCATGTGCCCGGTAGATGAAACGGGCAAAAATTCAGTTAGGCCTTCAATAATAGCTAATATAATTGCTTGTAGGTAGTTCATTAAAAGAAGAATAGGATTTCGATAGCATAGGGTAGCAAATTTATTTCTCTACCACATTTGACCAGCCCTCTATTTATTTTTTCAAAACAGCATAAATGCTAAAAGCAAAGCCAAACAACACCGTCATTGGAGCAATAAGTGTTCTACGGGTATCGTAAATATCGCCCTCGGTACCCATCATCAATAAAAAACCCACTAAGACAATGGCCATACTGATGAGGAGCAATTGATAGTTTTTTTTCGAGAAGACCATGTCGGCCTTCTTATTTTTGTTGTTTTCGATTTCCATATTATCTGTATAAATCGTAAATTTTTAGTCGTAGGTATTTACTCACAGCAAACCAAGTACTAATACCTGTAATAAAGATACCTAATGCCACCAATGCTAGAAACACGGCTGCAAATTCGCTAACATTTTGTAAGATAAGAATATCGGGTATTTCACGCTGGGCATAATAAAGCACAGCCAGTAAAATGATGATAGCGATAAGTGCTGCAATAATGCCGTGTAGTGCCGCTACCAGTATAAAAGGCTTGCGGATAAAGTTTTTTGTTGCACCAACCAATTGCATGCTTTTAATCAGAAAACGCTGCGAGAAGATGGCCAAACGGATGGTGTTGTTGATGAGGGCAATGGCTATGACCATAAGGATAACTGCAAAGCCCAGTATAATGATGCCGATGGTATTGATATTTTTGTTTACCATGTCAATCAAAGAGCTTTGGTAAACAACTTCTTTGACCAAAGGGTTTTTTTCGAGGCTCTTTTTTAAGTTCTCGATATTTTGGTTGTTGGCATAATCGGCTTTCAGGTAAATATCAATTGACGACAACAAAGGGTTGTAACCCAAAAAATTGACAAAATCTTCACCCAAATCTTTAGTAAGGTTATGTTGTGCCACCTCTTTGTTGATGTATTGGGTTTGCTTTACCTCTGGACGCCCATCGAGGTCTTTCTTAAAAGCCAAAATATCAGTTTCTTTTGCTCCTTCGTCAATAATCAAATTGAGCACAATGTTTTCTTTCACGTAGTTAGAAAGGTTCTTGGCATGTACCAATATCAGTCCCAGCATACCCAGCATCAGCAAAACCAAGGCAATACTAAATATGGTTGAAACATAGACTGTTTTTGTCTTCTTGGCCGATTGGCTGACTTCAAATTCTTCCATCTAACAATTTTATTTGTGCGAAAATAAGCAAAGATAAGCTAAAACCTAAATTATAGGGCTATTGTTTTGTTTGAACGATGAACTACACTATTCAAAATTGCGAAAAAACCGAGGTTTGATTAATGAGGTTTAACATTCTTTAACGAAAAGTGAATTTAATTTTGACAAACTTATAGGGTTGCCCCAATTTTAGCAATAAGTTCGGTAAGTGAAACTACCTCAATATCCTTTTTCATTGGCCAACTTTCGCTACCGCTAGCAGGTACAACCACAAAGGTTAGCATTGGGCTTATATCTTCAAGAGCATTAAAATTGCCTACCGAAAGTTTTGGCGAAAGTGATGCTTTGCACTCAATAGCATACACTTTGTTGTACAAAACCATTACAATCAGATGGGCGTTCCAAATCTAAGTACACGCTGTTTTCACGTTGTAATATTTGCCTTACTAGCGTCGATTTCCCCACTTGCCGTGCACCCAAAACAACAGTAACCGGAACACTTTCCAGTGCTTCGTTTATCTTGTTTATTATCTATCTGTTTAGGAGCATAATTAGGTGTTAAAACTATGCAAAATTAAAATTTGCTTTTAAAATTACATGGTTTTTTGGCGGTTTGTTCGGTATAGTTTTTCCATCTTTTTTAAAGATTTTGGGGTTAAGGCTGTTCAAATCTAAAGCCCTTCCCATACGTGTGGGATAAAATCGTTCTGAAGGAATGCCTTTGGCATAATTTTCCTTACTTTTGCAAATCGTTTATTAAACAGCATATTAATTTCATGGATTATCAATTTAGAGAGATAGAGCAAAAATGGCAAAAGTATTGGGCCGAGAAACAAAGCTTTAAGGCTGAGATTGACCCTAATAAACCGAAATACTATGTTTTGGATATGTTCCCTTATCCCTCGGGTGCGGGTTTGCATGTTGGCCACCCACTAGGCTATATCGCTTCTGATATTTTTGCAAGATACAAACGTTTAAAAGGATACAACGTGTTGCACCCTATGGGTTATGATTCCTTTGGTTTGCCGGCAGAACAATACGCCATACAAACTGGGCAACACCCGGCAGCAACTACCGAAACCAATATCAATACCTACCGCCGACAGCTGGACCAAATTGGTTTCTCTTTTGATTGGAGCAAAGAAGTACGTACAAGCGACCCCGATTACTACAAGTGGACACAATGGATTTTTATGCAATTGTTTAACGCTTGGTACAACAAAGAAAGTGATCGTGCCGAGCCTATCAGCACTTTGATTGCAAAATTTGAGCAATCAGGAAGCGAGGGTGTTGTGGCCGTATGTGATGAGGATACTTTGCAGTTTGATGCCAAGGCATGGGCAGCGTTACCAGACAATGAGCAGCAAGAAGAATTGTTAAAATACCGATTGACTTATCTCAAAGAAAGTACCGTAAACTGGTGTCCGGCTTTAGGAACTGTTTTGGCTAACGATGAGGTAAAAGACGGTTTTTCGGAACGTGGTGGCCACCCGGTAGAGCAGAAGAAAATGATGCAATGGAGCATGCGTATTACCGCTTATGCCGAAAGACTACTAAAAGGTTTGGAGCAGATAGATTGGCCCGAACCCGTGAAAGAAATGCAGCGTAATTGGATTGGTAAGAGCATAGGGGCATCGGTTAGGTTCAAAGTACAAAACAGCGATAAACAAATAGAGGTGTTCACCACCCGTGTTGATACCATTTTTGGTGTTTCTTATTTGGTGTTAGCTCCAGAACATGAGTGGGTAGCAACATTGACTACTGCGGCACAAAAAACAGAGGTAGAGGCCTATATTGCACAAACCAAGAAAAAATCAGAGTTGGATCGTATGGCCGACACCAAAACGGTTTCGGGAGCTTTTACAGGTTCTTATGCCATCAACCCAGCAAACAATCAGCTAGTACCTATTTGGATAGCCGACTATGTATTGGCCGGTTACGGTACAGGTGCTGTTATGGGTGTGCCCAGCGGCGACCAACGCGATTGGAACTTTGCCCAACATTTCAATTTGCCTATTGTGCAAATATTGGATAGCCAAAAAGATATCGATCAACAAGCTGATGCTACCAAGGAAGGCCGATACATCAATTCTGGTTTTATAGACGGGATGAATTATGCTGAGGCGGTAAAGCACCTCAACCAATGGTTGGAGGATGAGGGTATAGGTAAGGCCAAAGTAAATTACCGTATGCGTGATGCTATTTTTGGTCGTCAGCGTTATTGGGGCGAGCCCATTCCGGTATATTTTAAAGATAATTTACCTCACCTGCTGAAAGAAGAAGAATTACCTTTAGTATTGCCCGAGATAGACAAATATTTGCCTACCGAAACCGGAGAACCCCCATTGGGTCGTGCCGAAGGATGGAAATATGAAGATAAATACGAGTACGAACTTTCTACCATGCCGGGTTGGGCGGGTAGTAGTTGGTATTGGTACCGCTATATGGATGCTCAAAATACACAAGACTTCGCTGCTAGTGAGGCAATTGCCTACTGGAAAGATGTTGATTTGTACATTGGCGGTTCAGAACATGCTACTGGCCATTTGCTCTACAGTCGTTTCTGGAACAAGTTTTTGAAAGATTTGGGCTACGTAAATGAAGAAGAGCCCTTTAAAAAACTCATCAACCAAGGGATGATACAAGGGCGTAGCAATTTTGTTTACCGAGTGGTTGACGAGGATGGACGAGGAACAAACAAATTGGTTTCTTTTAACTTGCGTAAAGCATACAAAACTATTGCTTTGCATGTTGATGTCAACATAGTGGAGAACGATGTGTTGGATATCGAAGCCTTTAAGAAATTTAGACCCGAGTTTGTAGATGCCGAGTTTGTGCTCGAAAACGGCAAATACATTTGCGGTGTAGAGGTCGAGAAAATGTCGAAATCTAAATTCAACGTGGTTAACCCCGATGTGCTCATTGCTCAATACGGAGCAGATACCCTACGCATGTACGAAATGTTTTTGGGTCCGCTAGAGCAAAGCAAACCTTGGAACACTAACGGAATTGAAGGGGTGTTTAAGTTTTTGCGTAAAGTTTGGCGTTTGTTTCACAATGAAGCTAACGAATTGGTACTTAGTGATGCCGAACCCAACAAAGCCGAATTGAAAGCACTACACAAGATTATAAAAAAGGTGCAAGAAGATATTGAACGCTTCTCGTTCAATACCTCGGTGTCTAGCTTTATGATAGCTGTGAATGAGCTGAGCGAGTTGAAATGTAATAAGCGGGCAATTTTGCAAGACTTTGTTGTAGTGTTGGCTCCTTATGCCCCACATATTTGTGAAGAGTTGTGGTCTTTGTTGGGAAATCAAGATTTGTCAACTGCAACTTATCCAGAGTTTAAAGAAGAATACTTGATTGAAGACGAGTTTGCCTACCCCATATCGGTAAACGGAAAAATGAAGATGAACCTCACCATTAGCCTCAACCTCGATGAGGCTGCTGTACGTAGCTTAGTGCTGAGCAATGAGCAGGTACAAAGCTATTTAGATGGTAAAGAGCCTAAGAAAATCATTTTTGTAAAAGGTAAAATTATAAATATAGTAGTTTAGGCTTATCAACTACATTTTAGGTACAGCCCCTAGGCAAAACGTCTAGGGGCTTTTTATTGCACAAAAAAATGTCACAGCGTTGTAACAAAAATCTTTTTTTGCTTACTAAATAGTGTATAACATTATTAACTAGATGAAAAAACTTTTACTATTCGTACTGATTTCTTTAGGCATTGTATCGGCAAAAGCACAATTCCCAATGATGGGAGGTGCTGCCTCGGGGAGCAAAATTACCGGTCGTATTACGGCAAGTGTTATCGATTCGTTGAACAAGCAGCCCATAGCCTATGCTACTGTAAGCTTACAAAATCCCAAAACCAATAAAGTGGTGAGCGGTGCTGTGAGTGATGAAAAGGGTAAAGTTGTTTTGCAAAATATTACACCCGGAGAGTACAATGTTTTAATAGGTTTTATCGGCTATGAAAACAAAAAGGTACATGTAAAAACAACACCCGAAAAACCCGATCATAACATGGGTGAGGTGTTGCTTAGTGGTACTGCTGCACAATTGGCAGAGGTGAAAATTGAAGGAAGAAAAAATCTGGTTGAAAATAAGATTGACCGTTTGGTGTATAATGCCGAAGCAGACGCTACCAATGCCGGGGGCGATGCTACCGATGTAATGCGTAAAGTGCCTATGCTTTCGGTTGATGCCGACGGCAATGTACAGTTAAAAGGTTCTTCCGTAAAGGTATTGATAAACGGTAAACCATCAGGCACTATGGCCAATAGCGTAGCCGATGCATTAAAAATGCTGCCTGCCGACCAAATAAAAAGTGTCGAGGTTATTACCAGTCCATCGGCCAAATACGATGCCGAAGGCACTGGGGGTATCATCAACATCATCACCAAAAAGAGTAATGCACAAGGGGTTAGCGGCAATGTCAATGCCACAGTTGGTACACGCCAAAACACAGGGAGCTTCAACCTAACAGCTAAAACAGGTCGTTTAAGTGCCAATACTGCACTGGGTACAATGTTTGCTTTTCCGCAAAGCTCTAGGGTAGTTATCTATAACCGTACCCAAATACCCGATCCTTTTTTGCCGGGCAACACCATAACAAGTGAGGTAAACCAAGATGGTACTAGCGATTGGAGCAGGCAAATGTACAACGGTTCTGCCGGACTTGATTATGATTTTAATGCATACAACAATTTGAGTACCACCGCGAAATACAACTGGTTTTACAACGGTGGGCCAGGTAAAGGACATCTCTTGGCCAATGGCATCAGCAGCCAAACCCAATCTAAAACTGATATGAGCAATGGCAATTTGGATTGGAACGTAGATTATAGAAAAACAAGTAAAAAAGCTGGTGAAGAATTTTCAGTATCAGGGCAATTGAGCTCGGGTAAAAATACCAACGAGTTTGTAAATACCTATTTTGTACCCAATTTACCTCAAAGTAGTGTTGCCAGTGCAAACGTAGGGCGTAACAAAGAATATACCTTGCAAAGTGATTATACTTACCCTTTTGGTAAAGGGTTAATTTTGGAAGCTGGAGCCAAAGGTATTTTCAGAAATATACAAAGTAAATTTGCTCAGAACGTAGCTCAAGATTTTGATTATGAGCAAAATGTGGCGGCAGCTTACAGCACCATTAGTTTCAACTTGAGTAAGAAAATGACGTTCAAAGGTGGGCTGCGGGCAGAATATACCGCTATCGACTTTTTAGATGCCAATGCACAACACAACCGCAACGATTACCTCAATCTTTTCCCAAGTGCTGTTATTGCCCATAACTTTAGTCCAATGAGTTCTATCAAATTAAGTTATAACCGAAGGGTACAGCGACCTAGCTTAAGCTACCTGAATCCCTTTTTGAACGAAACCAATCAATATAGTGTTTTTCAAGGAAATCCCTACCTAAATCCTGAGCTGAGTAATAATGTAGAATTGGGCTACTCAACTTTTTTTAAGAAAGGAGCCATGCTCAATGCTTCGGTGTTTTATCGTCGTACACAAGGTATTATCGAACAATTTAACCTGACTTATCCTAACGATCCTACCAAAATTTTAACTACGTTTAGAAATGTTGGTACATCAGATAGTTATGGTTTTAATCTTTTTGGCTCCTACAACCTACTCCCCAAATGGACTTTGATGGGCAATTTGTCTATGAACAGCTATGAACTCAGAAATCCGGTACTGAATGTAAAAACGGCTACCCGATACAATTATACGGCCTTTGTTCGCTCGGCAACAGCCTTTAAAAAGGGTTGGAATTTAGAGTTTTTTGGTGTAGGTATTTCTCCGAAATATACTTTCCAAGGAAAATCAGGTGCTATGTATTTCTATGGCTCGGCACTTAAAAAGAGCATATTCAACAACAAGGGAAGCCTTGGCATCAATATGTTGAATCCCTTTAACAGAGACTTACATATAGAAATGATTAATAACTCAACGGATAGTTATCAAACCCAAAATATTTATTACCCACTACGATCTTTTGGTATCAATTTTACTTACAATTTTGGTAAGTTAAAGTTCAGCGAAAAAACAAAAATCAAGAATGACGATTTAAAGCAAGGCGACCAACAAGGCGGTGGTATGGGCGGCGGTGGGCAAATGGGTGGTTTTGGCCAAGGTAAATAAAAGGCCCAAATAAAGGCGATACAGTTTGGTGTCGCCTTTTTTAGTGCAAAGTATTTTCAGGTTTTTGTTTTAGCTTTAAAATGGTATTGTACTGCTAGTTTCAAGTTCTTTGTATATTTGTACAAAACATTGGCACATGAGAGCAGGGCTAGGTACCTTGATAATTATTCTTGTTTTTTTGCAGGCTTGTAAGAAGCCTCCGGTTGATAGCAAGGTTTTTGTAGAAAGACATTTGGAAGGCTTGTGGAGACTTAATGCTACGGTATATATCGACAAGAAGAACAACGACACCTTACGCAACGATACTATAAGCTTGGCTAATGATACCACTGCTTTTACCAAAGACCTTTATTTCTTACATCATAATTTGGTACAAGCCTTTCAGGTCGATGAGATGGGGGCAAGCATTCGTTTTGTAGCAATGCCCGATAGCGTGTGGAGCATTGATTACCTACGCAAGGCCAATTTTAGATTGGTGCATACTCGCAAAGATACTTTGATGGGAAACACATACCAATATGAGATTAGCCGAGTTTTTACTAAGCTCTCGTATTAATACCGCTCGAGTTGAATTGCAAGTCATACAATCGTTTGTAATATCCGTTTAGCTTTAGCAATTGCTGGTGAGTACCTTTTTCCTTAATCTCTCCTTTGTCTAGTACCACAATTAGGTCGGCTTTTTGTATGGTAGATAAGCGGTGGGCAATCACAATAGCAGTTCGTCCCTGCATCATTTTCTCGGTAGCGTGTTGTATAAGCAGTTCACTTTCGGTATCAACTGATGAGGTGGCCTCGTCCAAGACCAAAATTTTGGGTTGGTGCACCAATGCCCGTATAAATGCAATGAGCTGTGCTTGTCCTGCTGATAGTGTAGCTCCACGTTCCATTACGTTGTATTGATAGCCTTGCGGCAATCGTCTGATAAATTGATCGGCACCTACTGTTTTTGCGGCCTGTTCTACTGCTTCGGGGCTGATGTCGGCACATTGCAGGGTAATGTTGTTGAGGATAGTGTCCGAAAACAAGAAAACATCCTGTTGTACGGTAGCTATTTGGCGGCGTAAGTACTCCAAATTATAGGCTTGCAGCGGATGACCGTCAATCTCAATACTGCCTTTTTGGATTTCGTAGAAACGATTGAGGATATTGATGGTGGATGATTTACCTGCACCCGTTGCACCAACTAGAGCCACCGTTTGCCCAGGTTTTACCTCAAAACTGATGTCTTTGAGTACATAATTGGGATTTTCGGTATCATCTTGGTCGTAGCTAAACCACACGTTTTTGAAGACAATATGGCCTTTTAGTTCGGCTAGGGTAAGTGTGCCCGTGTTGGGTGTTTTCTCATCTGTATCAAGCACCTTAAAAACACGATCGGCTCCAACCATACCCATTTGCAGGGTGTTAAATTTATCGGCCAGTTCACGTATAGGTCTAAATAGCATGTTGATGAACATGATAAAAGTAGTAATGATACCGGGCTCTATATTGGGGTTGTGTAGTACAGATTTTGCTCCAAACCAAATCAGCAACCCCAACGACATCCCCGAAACTATATCAACCACCGGGAAAAAGATAGAATAGTACCAGTTTGACCTGATGTTGGCATTGCGATAGCGGGCATTGATGTTTTTGAATTTTTGATACTCCTGCTCCTCGCGGGCAAAGTACTGGATAATGGCAATGCCGCTAATGTGCTCTTGCAAAAAAGTATTGAGGTTACTTACTTCGGTACGCACTTTCTGAAATACTTTTTTGATAGCCTGCTGAAACACCCTGGTTGCAAACAGTAATAAGGGCAATGGTATCAGCACGGCCAGGCTCAACTGCCAATCCATCCAAAACATAATACCGATAATGACCAGTAGTTGAAGCATGTCGCCAATCATGGCAATTAAGCCCTCGGTAAAAATGTCGGCAATGGTTTCAATATCAGACACGGTACGCGTAATGAGCTGGCCTATTGGTGTGCGGTCAAAAAACTTGAGCCTTAGACTAGAGATGTGTTTAAATACGTTTATACGTAAATCTCTAATTGTTGATTGGCCCAACAAGTTGGTTAACATGGTATGCAAATACTGAAAGAGTGTTTGCAATACCAAAGCCAAGAGCATGGCCAAAGACATGTAGAGCAAACCTGAGTAATTGCCCGTCATAATGTATTTGTCGAGGGTGTAGCCCACTAGCATTGGCCTAACGGGTGCAACTAAGGCCAAAAGTATAGTCAGCAATACCGACCAAGCAAACAAATGCCGGTAGGGACGTACATAGCGCAACACCCTTTTTAACAAGCTAAAATTAAATGCCTCTCCGCTAACTGCCATGGTCTTCTATCAACTGGGTTGAGCACTTATTATCGCTAATGTATGGGTAAGCAATATGGGCCAAATACAAGCCACAGGCAGGAGCCGATTGTCCGGCTTGGCTACGGTCTTTGCTAAGAATAATTTTTTCTATCTCGTCGGGCATCAACTGTCCTTTGCCAACCATAATGAGTGTACCAACAATTGCCCGTACCATATTGCGCAAGAACCGATTGGCTTTGATGCGAAATACTATTCCATTGGCAGTTTCTTCAAAATAAGCATAGCTAATGTTACAGTTGTTGGTAAAGGTTTGTGTATCGGCCTTGCTGAAACAGGAGAAGTCTTCGTATTTGAGCAAGAGCTGGGCTGCTTGGTTCATCTTATCTAGATCTAGCTGGCCACGATACAAATAAGAGCGTTGGTGCAGAAATGGATTTTTTTGAAAATGAAAAAAATAATGATAGGTGCGAGACAGGGCATCAAAACGAGCATGGGCATTGGGTTCGACCTCAAAAAATCGATACACACTGATGGTGTAGGGCAATAAGGCGTTTATTCCGTTCAGACTTTTCTCATAGGCAGGTAATACAACATCTTGCAAATCAAAATGGGCATAAAATTGCGAGGCGTGTACTCCCGTATCGGTACGGCCGCAACCTACCGTCTCTACAGTTTGCCTAAAATAAGTGCTTAATGCTCGGTCTAAACAAGCTTGTACGGTATTTGCGTTCGGTTGTATCTGCCAACCGTGAAAATTAGTGCCGTCATAAGCCAGTTCAACAAAGTAACGTTTCGTATTCAATAACACAAAAGTAAGGCTTGTGCAATTACATCGCAATAAAACACCTTTTAAATCCTTCCAAAATTTCTAGCTTTGTACAAGATTAACAAGAATATGATACAAAGAATTCAATCATTATGGTTATTGTTGGCAGCACTCTTGGTGTTGGGATTGTTTTTATTGCCTAGTTTTACCGGGCGTGTAGAAGGTGTAGAGGCCGCCGTTTATGCTACCGGAATAAAATTAAAAACTGGAGGGCAACAGAATTTATTGTTGCTGATGAGTACTTTGATGGCAGCGGTCATCAGTCTTATCAATATCTTCAATTATCGAAATCGTTCCTTACAAAAGCGTATTGCAATTTTAAATATGCTATTGTTGGTACTTTTGCTTTTCTGGTATTTCCAATTGGGTAAAACCCTCGAAGCTAGCAAAATAGGTATAGGTATCTTTTTGCCTATGGCAGCAATCTTGTTTAGTTTTTTGGCCATAAAGGGCATACAATTTGATGAGAAACTTATCCGTTCGGCAGATAGGTTGCGTTAAAAAAAAATCTTATATTAGTAAAAGTTTTAGTCACAAAACAATAACATAGATATGAAAAAAAATCTACTCTCACTTTTGCTATTGATTGGCCTTTCGGGTGTAGTAAAGGCACAGCTTATTTTCTCAGACAAGTTTGACTACAGCACGGGTAGTGTAAACAGTGTTAGCAGCGGCGTTTGGGCAACCTCATCAGGCACTGCCGGGCAAATACAGGTAAGCACTGGTAGTTTGACCTATGCCAACTATTTTATTGCTGGTGCAGATGGCAATAAAATAAACCTTTCACTTTCAGATACTGAGGATATTAAGACAAATTTTACTGCAGTTTCTAGCGGTACGGTGTATTACAGTTTCTTGTTAAACGTTTCTGCAAGTGCCAATTCTGCCGATTATTTTGCTCATTTTTTGAGTGGTTCTACTCAAAAAGCCAGACTATTTGCAAAGAATGATGGTGCCCAGTTTGTGCTGGGAATAGATGGCGACGGTACTAGTCCCACTTTTGCGACACCTAAATTAGATTTTAACACCACTTATCTGGTGGTGGTTTCTTATACTTTTAACCCAGGAGCCAATGATGATAAGGTGAATCTTTGGATTAACCCCAGTTTGGTTGGAGCACAGCCTAGTCCCGATGTTGCAGATATTGCGGTGAGTTCAGATTATTCGAGTATCAACGGTTTTGGTTTTCGTCAAGCCGGAAGTAACAAGGGGATTACCGGAAGTATTGATGGTGTGAAAATGGCCAGTTCTTGGTCAGAGACCCCACTACCCATTACTTGGGGAGGTTTTAATGCCAAAGTTTCGGGCTCGACAGTTGAATTAACTTGGCAAACGACATCAAGCCACAACAGTTCGCATTTTGAGGTGTTGCGTGCCGGTTCGGATAAAGCATTTACAAAAATTGCTGTAGTAGTCAGCCAAGGAGAAAGTGCCAGTGTACTACGTTACTTCTATACTGATAGAGTAATGTTATCGGGTACTAGCTACTATCAAATAAAACATATAGATAATGACGGCAAGGAGCAATACTCAACTCCTATAGCCGTTACAAGCACAGTAAATAGCAATTTGTTGACGATAACAAAAAGTCTGAACGGTACTAATGAAGCGCAAGTATATGCTGTTAAAGACGGTATTGCCAAAGCTACTATCTATGATTTGAGTGGACAAACAGTGTGGTCTAGCGAGTTGAAATTGGAGCAAGGTCAAAATACATGGTCTTTGCCAGTTTTGTCTGCTAAAAGCATGTATATTTTGGTGCTAAATATGGACAATACTCGTTTGAGCCAAAAAATTATTAATTAATTTACATTTGAATTATATGCCCGGCAGAAATCCTACATGTGGGCTTCTGCTGGGCTTAAAAGCCTACATACTCTCTTTGTAGCTTTTTTTATTCTTGCAATTTCCTTGTTTTCAGTAAGTTGTTTTTGGTTTTGTCTAAAAAACATTACGACATGCCAAAAATTAACCCTACCTTTGCGCCTCATTTTATAAAATTTTATGACAACAAACCCATTTAGTCTATTGGGGATAAGTGATGATGTCGTTAATGCCGTTAGTGCGCTAGGTTTTGAAAAACCTACGCCAATTCAGGAGCAAGCCATTCCTGTACTGTTAGAGGGCAACAACGATTTTGTTGGTTTGGCCCAGACAGGAACAGGTAAAACAGCCGCATTTGGCTTACCGCTAATTGAGCTTATTGACTTCTCAAGCAATAAGCCACAAGCACTAATATTGTGCCCCACACGTGAACTTTGTTTGCAAATTGCAAACGATATCAAAAATTTCTCAAAAAATATTGCCAATGCCAGTACCGTTGCGGTGTATGGCGGTGCCAATATCGTACAGCAGCTTAGACAGATTAAAAGCGGTGTACAAATTGTAGTGGCCACACCCGGACGTATGTTAGACATCATTCGCCGCAAGGCAATTGATTTTTCTGACGTGAGTTATGTAGTCTTGGACGAAGCTGATGAAATGCTGAACATGGGCTTTCAGGAAGATATCAATGATATTTTGTCCACCACACCTGATGAAAAATGTACTTGGCTTTTCTCGGCCACTATGCCGCCAGAGGTAAGACGTATTGCCAAAAACTACATGGAAGACCCCAAAGAGTTGACCATTGGCACCAAAAACACAGGTAACGAGAACATTAACCACGAGTATTATGTAGTACGGGCTCGTGATAAGTATGCCGCACTAAAACGTATTGTAGATTATAACCCCGATATTTTTGCGGTGGTTTTCTGTAAAACCAAAATGGACACCCAAGAAGTGGCCGAGCACCTGATAAAAGACGGTTATAATGCTGATTCCTTACATGGCGATCTATCACAACAACAACGCGACAAGGTAATGTCACGCTTTCGCGAGAAAAACATGCAATTGCTCATTGCTACCGATGTGGCCGCAAGAGGTATTGATGTAAACGATGTGACCCATGTAATTAATTATGCTTTACCGGACGAGATAGAAAGCTATACCCACCGTAGTGGTCGTACAGCCAGAGCCGGTAAATCGGGGACTTCTATCTGTATTATCAACTCGAAAGAGCTGGGAAAAATCCGCCAAATAGAGCGTATTATTGGTAAGAAATTTACCAAGGCCGAGCTGCCATCGGGCTTTGATGTTTGCGAGAAGCAATTGTTTAATCTAGTAAATCGGGTTAAAACCGTTCAGGTAAATGAGGAAGAGATTGAGCAATATATGTCGCGAATAAACGATGCTTTTGCTGATTTGAGCAAAGAAGAAGTGATCAAGAAATTTGCCTCTTTAGAGTTTAATAGTTTCTTGAAATATTACGAGAATGCTCCCGATTTGAATATAAGTGCCGATGAAAAGGGCTTCGAGCGTTCGGGCAGAGAGCGAGATGGCCGTGGCCGAGGTGAAGGTAGAGAGCGTAGGGGAGCAGAAGCGGGTTATACCCGATTGTTCATCAACGTAGGCTCGGTAGATGATTTCAGTCGTGGCGATTTGTTGAGTTTCTTATGCAACAACGGACATATTAGCGGTCGCTCGGTAGGGAAAATTGACCTAAAAGGAGTATTCTCATTTGTAGAAATACAAAACAGTTCAGTTGATACCTTTTTGCGTGAGTTTAAGGACATCCGACACAATGGTCGTGAGGTGAGGGTAGAAATGAGCGGAGAACCAGCTAGAAGCTCAGGGCGTGAAGAACGTGGTAACCGCTCTGAAAGAAGACGTGATCGAGATGGCGGTAACTGGGGCGGTTCGGAGAGAAGAGGCTCCTCACGTCGTGATAATGGAGGTGGTTTCAGAGATTTCTCAGGCAAAAGTAAGGAGTCCAGATCATCGTCTAGAAATGGTGGTGGCGGAGAGCGAAGAAGACGTTCGTAAGCAATTATTCAACCATAAATAATGTACTAAAGCCAGCTGATTTACAGTTGGCTTTTTTTATAGATTGTAATGCATTGCTGTTTAGCAACAAAGCCCGGTATTTGTATTGTACCGGGCTTTTGTTGATGATGGTTAAGATTTGTTATCGTTTTATCAAAACCTTGTGGTTTTGGTCTTTTGTACGTAATAGATACAGGCCATTGGGCAGTTGGCCAAGCTCTAGCCTTTCTGTGCCATTTATTGTTTTGTTGAGTAGCTTTTTGCCCATGTTGTTGTAAAGCTCAATGTGTTGTGCTTCAGTAACCGAGATATACAAATGGTCTTTTGCCGGGTTAGGGTATATACGACTAGTTGTATTTTGTAAGCTGGCGGCTACAAATACTTGTTCACTTAGGCTACTGCTGCCATCATTATCAATAAATCGTAGATAATAATAATAAGCTTCGTTGCCTGCTTGCCGATCTGTAAAACTATAGCTGCTATTGCCGGTTGTATTGTTGGCTTTAACCGAGCCAACTAATTGGGCCGGACTGTTTTTGCTAGAGCTACGCCAAATCTCTATCTTATCAAGATTGTTGGCAGAGGCTGTAGTCCAATTTATGTTTACACCCTGTGCATTTCGTTTGGCACTAATTTTTTGTAGTACTACGGGTAACACTACTGGTGCAATATAGGCAACTTCTGACTTGCCGGCATATACACCACTAGGTAAATTAACCGTAATTTGCTCAGGGGTAGATCGGCCTGTCCATTTGATATTGAGCACTACACTACTCAGTTTCTTGGTCGGGTCTGCTACATTTATTTTTACTTTTCCGTTGGCCAAGGGCTGTATCATTAGCAGGCAAGCATTGTTGGTATTTACCGAAATACTGTCATTGCTATAGGTTTGGTTGTTGGCCCAAAAAGCAAAGCTGTGTAGATTGAGGCTTTTGTGTCTTACAGCCTGTATATTGGTGCTGTTCTCCAAAATCTGGATATCATTTTTGGCCACATAGCTCTGCATCTCGCTGCTATTGGCTTTATTGGGCACTACAATATAGGCATAGTTACCGTTTGTTGGGTTAAGCCCGTGCTTATACCAAAGGGTAAAAACATCTTTGGTGACATCATTGGTAGAGCTACCCGAGTTGATGGTTGACCATTTGCCGGTGCGGGGTTGTGCTGTTAGGCCAATATTGCCTCCGTTGGGTAGCACATAGCCAATATTGGCCTGTAATGCCCATTTTAGATTACCCGTATAATCTATTGAGGTATTGTTGCCACTGTAGGTGTTCACGGTGCCATCGGTGGTTTCGGTAATGACATCGCTTTGCAATAATGATTGGTTGAGGGTGGTATTTACCTCTTGTGTACCTGCACTGGTACTTATACCTGCGCCAAGGCAAACCACCTCATCATCAAAGAAAAACCACGACTTATGTGCTTTCGTGGCGTTATTGTCCAATTCGTAAACACTTAGTCCACGTAAGGTGTCTGATACGCCGCCTACAAACTCGGTATTGCCTGCTGTTCCCCATTGGGCGGGGGTTACCATAGTACCTTGGCGGGCGGTTACACCGGGTATTCTGGACCAATCCCAAGTGGGGTAAATGTTGACGTATTCGGTACCGGTAATGGCAATTGAGGTGGCTCCATCTGCTAAGAAATAGCCTCTGAGGTTCTCTCCATTGCCGTTCTCGTTTCTTAATGTACGTTTTGATACGCTTCTCAACTCAAATGTATAACCGGGTTTTGTTTGTAAGGTATAGTCGCTACTATAATAATGACTGTGTACTGCATTTACCCCAAAACTTGGGTTTTGTAAGTTTTTAAGTCGTTGTATAGCTTGGTCATAGGTGCTATTGTTGCTAGGGTCGATGATTTTCATCCGCTCCAGCATAGTGCCAAATCCGGCTTGGCTCGATCCATTTTCACGGGCAATACCACGGCCAAATGCGTTGAACATAAAATGTTGGCCACGTATTACTCTGAGGTAGGTATTTCGGACAAAATTGCTCAAATAACCGAGCTCTGCACTAGAGTTGGCATATTCGGTGTCAACTGTATAGAGTGCTGCACCGCTTATACCGTTCACAATATCCCAGCCGTAGCCTCCGATGTAAACCTGCAAACCGTGCTGAAGATAGGAATAGTCGTGTTGTAGTCCCTCGCCTGTGGTGAACTGCATTGGGTAAAAAGCTTGTTGCACCCCTTTGTCTAGTACGGATTTATCTTCCACCAAACAACCCCTGTATATCCAGTGTAGGGCTATATTGATTTTGTTGGCTCCGGTACCTTGTGAGCCACCTTGGTCGGGTGCTCCGCCTTGTGATTTTATACGAGATACGATATTGAGCTCTAAAGGTACAGGTATTTGTTGTGAACCATTACGCATCAATACCAATACCTGTCCTATGCGTTGCGGGTAGGCAATTTGATCGTAAAACCAGTTACTATGGTCGGGGTTTGCATCATACCATTTCTGTAAGCCCATTACAATTGAATTGTAAATTGCAGTACTGCCAAATACCGAGCTTTGGTTGTTGGTATAGGCCAAAGCCATGGTTTTAAGCCGGTCCAAGTGGGCAGTAGGCACATCACCGGTATAAGTTAAATCTGACCATGAACCATCAACTTCTTGACTATTGCTGTAGTTTTGTGCATTGATAGCTATACTGGTGTAGTTGCCGGCCTCATCGTATAGCACGTTGCTAATATTGCTCATAATTTTCTCAAAGACGGTTTGTTCACTGTCTTCGGGCTGGGTAAAAGCAAGGCTCGATTCTTGAGTAATAACCAGGTATGGAACCAATGTAGGATCTCCGTTCTCACGTGAGTAAAATGTTACTCCCATGTTGGCGCTAACCGCACTTTGGCTTAGACTTAGCGAAAGCTGATGGGCATTGTCTTTAAGGTAATCTTTTCTTAAGCCATTGGTAATATCCCAGCTTACTTCGGTTTTGTCGTTGATGATCCAGCTGCTTCCATTTGGGCTGATAGGAATGGTATTACCCATTTTTCGAGCAATCTCTCCGGCAGCTTGTGCTACGCCAGCATAGTTGTTCCAGGTTACTGCACTTTCTGACCAAGAATCATCTCTAGATAAGGAAATGATAAGCGGTGTATCCTCAAAATTTTTCTTTTTGGTAGCATTGGTCAATCCATCGGTAGATTTGATAAACATTTTTAGCTCTGCTTTTGTGATACGGCCTTTGTTTTGGTCAATTCCCGATAGGTCAAAACGCAACAAGCTAATTCGGTTATAATCGTTGTTGCTGGCATTGGTTATCTTCACAACCATGCTTGTACTGCTACCGTAATTGCTGTTTTTCCCGGCACTAGCCCCGTAAATATAGGTATCACTTTGAACCGGAATTGTGGTTTGGCTTTCGACAAGTGTTTTGGCTGGTGCACTTGTTTGAGCATTTTGTGATGTTGCGTTTAATGCTTTGTATTGAGTTTGTTTAGGCAAATTCTTAGCAGAAATGGCCAGTACAACAAAACTGGCCATCGTCATAAAAAGAATAGTGTTTTTGAATTTCATAGTGTAACTGAGGTAGGGTTTTTATGGATTACCTTATTGTAGGTCTAAAGCCCTACAATAAGGTAAATAAGGGGTTTATTTTATTGTTTTTTTGGTGCTACTGCCTTCGTTGGTACTAACACTAACCAATACCAAGCCTTTATAGCTGCAAGGAATACTAACACTATTTTGTCCTTTGCTGAGTTGGACTTTGCTGTTAGCCAAAAGCTGACCGCTAATATTGCTTAGGGTAATTTGGGCGGTCTCGGCTTTTTCGGTAAAAATACTCAGACCTATTTCGTTGGCATTACTGTTGGTAATACTGAAATCTGAAGTGCGTAAGGCAGCATAAGCAGAAACAATTGCTGATTTTTCTGATTTTCCATCACGATCTACCTGCTCTAATTGGTAATAGTTGAGACCTTTTGCAGGTGAGAAATCGGTATATCTATAAGATGATGCTTTGTTGGCAGCAGCAACTTGACCAATTTTACTGAAATCAATTCCGTTGGTAGAACGTGTAACGTTAAAGTAGGTAGCGTTGTTTTCCGACTCGGTTTGCCAATTGAGTTGGATATTACTGTGATTGGCTTTAGCTTGAAATTGGCTAAGTTTTACAGGAAGTACCTCGCCAGTACCATCACTTGGAATGTAGCCTATGGCCAAGTTCTTGAAAGAAATTGAGCTGTTTGCGCTCCAAGATGTAGTTAGCCTGATACGGAAGTCTTTAATTTGAACATCGTTTGATTTGGTAGCTCCCTCGCCCAATACTACACTGCCGGTAGAAACTAAGCGGGTATTACCTACCCAGACATTGTAACCACCATCAGCAGTTAGTGTGTAGGTAGAACCGTCTAGACCTTTGTAGTTAACCGGAGCAGCAGTACGATTAACCACCCAAGTAATGTGCTGTGTGCCTGTGAAAGTATAGTTAGCGTCGTTGGAGTTGACGTAAAAACTATTGGCCGAGGGGAATTTGAAACCTATTGCTTGGAAATGTTTTGTGCCTTGATCGCTTGCGCTGTTGGTATAGCCCTCACCAAGGTATAAGAAAACAGGAGTGTAAGTGCCGTTGTTGGTATTTGCATTAACAGTCATATCAAACTGAGCAAAAACTACTGAATTGTCTGGGATATCCAAATTACCGACATGGGCAGTTTGTTTAACGTCAGAATTGGTGCGATGCATGGTAAAACCATTGTCGCCAACACTGTAATAAAAACCAGCGTTTTGTGCGGTATGATTGGGCATACTACTCAAACGCACTGTTTTGTTGTCGGCTATAGGACCACCAACAGTACCTTGAGCTACATTTCCTGCATTTTTTGTTACTTTATAGTCTAACAAGGTGTTGGAGATATTTTCGTCAAAAGCTTGTTCAAAAACAGTATTTGCACTATTTATCACGCCACTTCCATCGCTTTGCAAGTAGCCCATTACAACATTTTTCATTGCAGCATAGCCAATCCAGGTGGCAGCAGTTCTGAAACGAAAGTCTTTCAGCTCGTTGCCGGCAACAGTGATAGGCACTGTGGCTGCAGATATGTCTAATTTGTCTGTTCCTACCCATACATCATAAGAGCCAGCATCAACAGTAGAAGATATACCACCTGGTCCAGTATAAGTAACCGAACTAGCTTTGCGGTTAATTACCCAAGTAATTTTTTGAGTGCCGTCATAGGTTGTTCCTACGGCTGTTGTACCTACCTTTAGTCCAAATTTATTGCTGTTGGCCTCTGGGTAGTAAACTCCTAAATTGGTGTATGCTTTAGTGTTCTGATCGTCGGCATTTGAGTTGGATGGGAAACCCTGACCAACAAAAAACAAGACTGGACTAGAACTGGCAGGTGCAAATGCGGTATTGGTGCTTACAGAAAAATCAAATTGTACAAAAGCAACATCAGCATCGGCTCCGTTTACGGGTGATAGGTCGCTAATCTGTGCAACTGCTTGAGCCGTTGAATTAGAAGCCTTACTAATCTTTAAACCCAAGACATCAATACCATAGGTGGTATTTGCAGGCGGTGTGGTAGCGCCAAAACTATCAAAACGAACGGTTTTGCTATCTGCTATTACTGCTCCTCCTGCTGTGCTAAGTTTGTAATCGTAAGGATTGCTCGATACGTTTTTGTCGAAAGCTTGGTCAAAAACAATGGTTTGTTGGGCAAGAACCATAGTTGGTACAGCCAAAAACACGCTTAGTAGTAGTTTTTTCATGGTTAAATGGTTTTTAGTTTAAAATCTGGTTACTATCTCAAAATGTAAATTTCGGTACTTGCTTGTTCCTTTAGGGGTTACTATTCTTGTTAAATAGGGGTAAAATTTGTTTTTTTGCTATTGCGGATTTTATGATTGGGCGAAAAATATATCTACTCCAAATAATCACCACCTTGTGCTGTTATTGGTTAGCATTACCTAATCTTTGGGGCCAATCGCTTGTTTTTAATCGGCTAAATACTGAAAACGGACTGTCACAAAACTCGGTTCTGTCTATAACTCAAGATCAACAAGGTTTTATGTGGTTTGGTACACAATACGGCCTTAATCGTTATGATGGTGTGCAGTTTCAGCATTTTAGGACCAATGATCAGGATAGTCTTTCTTTGTCCGATAATTATATCACTTCATTGTTTACCGATAGCAGAGGTGTACTTTGGATAGGTACTTCAAATGGTCTGAACCGTTATTTGCCTCAAAACAAGAAGTTTTTACGAATAAAACTGCCGGGCTTATTACAAAAAAAGGTGGTAATAAGAAATGTTTACGAAGATAAGTCGGGGCAAATTTGGCTATCTACCAATAAAGGACTCTTTTTTTCTTCACGTAATAATGAGTTTATCAATATTAGTGCTTATAGCTCATTTCTAGTACTGAAAGGTATTGACGCTATGTGCTTGTATCAAGATTCTAAGAAAAGATATTGGCTTGGTACAACCCATGGTTTGTTGACCTTTGGTTTTAATGGTAAAAAAGTAGAAGGACTAAAACACTACCAATCGAGCAAAAACCTACAAAGCTTAAGCAGCAATTCAATCAGCGACATGCTGGAAGATAAATTGGGACAATTGTGGGTGGCAACTGAAAATAGCGGACTAAATCGCTATGATGCTACTTCAGATTCGTTTGTTCGAATACCTATAGCCAAAAATAATACCAATGCCTTACTGCACCCAGCAGTTCGTAAAATGCTGTTAAGTAATAATGGTCATATCTTTATTGGTACGCAAGAGGGTTTGAGTGTTTTAGACCCAAAGCAACTTCAGTTTAAGCATTTTGTTAGTCAGAAAAATCAAGCCAATTCTTTGAGTCAGAACTCTATTTATAGTTTGTGCGAGGATAGTTCGGGAAGTGTTTGGATAGGAACGTATTACGGAGGTGTGAACGTTTGTTATGCATTTAATACATCTTTTAAGGCTTGGCCATCAGGTAGCAGCGATTTAACCAATCTTGCCATTAGTGGTATTTTGCCCGAAGGTGCCAATTATTGGTTGGGAACCGAAGGTGGCGGACTTTTTTATTTGGATAACAGGGGTTATACCATCACTCGATTCCAATACGATAAGGACCAGCCCACTTCATTGGGATCTAACCTGATAAAAACCTTATATAAAGACAGTGATGGTCAATTGTGGCTGGGTACTCACGGAGGAGGTTTAAATTTGCTAGATCGACAGCACAAAAAATTTGTACGCTTTCAGGTAGATGATGATATAGCTGTCCAGTCTCGTTCGGAAATAGTGTCTTTACTAGAGGATCGTATTGGTAATTTTTGGGTGGGTAGTCAATTGGGGCTCCGCTTGTTCGATAGAATAGGAAAACAACTACACCCGAAGCCGTTGCCAAAGTTGTTGCAAGTTTTTGCAAAGTCGGGGATAAGAATGTTGTTCTTAGACCGTCGAGGTGATTTGTGGTTGGCAGTCCGATCCTCACTATATCGTTATCAGCATCATAAAGGAAAGCTTGACCGTGTTGATTTGAATAATTGGAGTACAAACGGCGAAGATACCTATGTGAACTGTATGCTTGAGGACAACAAAGGCGATATTTGGTTAGGGCTCTATCAAGCTGGTTTAGTACAATTGGATGCAACAAATCTAAAAGTTCTAGCACACTATAATCAAACAGATGGTTTGGCAGATGATAATGTGGTTTCTATACAAGCGGATAAATCAGGCTTTTTGTGGATGGGTACATCGAAAGGGTTGACCAAGCTAGATATACCCAACAAACGTTTTATCAATTACAAAAAAACGGATGGTTTACCGTCTGAAGAGTTTAATTACCGTTCGGTTGCAATTAATAGTACTGGGAATCTATTTTTTGGCAGTATCGAGGGCTTGGTAAATTTTGCTCCACCGCTTATCCAAGAAAATAGGCTTCAATCACCGTTGGTATTTACCAATTTATTGTTTGGCGATAAAATGGTACATGTGGACGATAGTTTGCATATTCTTGAGAAAGATTTTCAGTTTTTGGATGAGCTAAGCCTAAAAAGTTCGCAAAACACCTTTACCATTCAGTTCGCATTGCTCAATTTCATTAAGCCCGAGAAAAATTCTTATGCTTATATGATAGAGGGACTAAATAAGGATTGGGTAAAACTCAAATCGCCCGAGCTAAGTTTCACCAGTCTTTCGCCGGGCAAGTACCGTTTGTTGGTAAAAGGGGCAAACAATGATGGTTTGTGGGGAGAACCTAAGGTGCTGAATATTGAGGTTATGCCACCCTTCTACAGTACATGGTGGGCTTGGGTATTTTATTTTGCTTTGTTGGGGCTCTTGGTTTTTGGTATTGCCCGTTACATCTATCTTCAAAATATCCTTAAAAAAGAAGAATTGTTACACAGCCAAAAGCTCAATTTCTTTACCAATATCTCGCATGAAATTCGCACACATTTGGCCTTAATTAATGTGCCGGTAGAGCAGTTACTCGAAACACCAACCAAAGATAAATCTACCAGTAAACTTTTATTGAACATAAAAAACCAAACCAATAGGCTTTTTGGACTGGTAAACGAATTGCTGGATTTCAGAAAGATAGAATCAGATCACCTAAAACTTCGTTTGGTAAGGGCTGATTTGCGAAAATTTTGCCTGAATTTGGTGGATGCTTTCCAAGCACTTGCCGAACAAAACAAAATCGAGCTAAGTTTTGATGGTCCCAATAACGAGATCTTGCAGTGCTTTGACCCATTGCAACTGGAGAAAGTACTTTTTAATCTGTTGTCCAATGCATTTAAGTTCACCCCTACGGGCGGAAAGATAAAACTAAGCCTAAAACAAGAGGCCAATTACTTTAAGATAGAGGTAATAGACACGGGACGAGGTATAGCTCCCGAATATCTCGATAAGTTGTTTGATAATTATTTTCAGGTGGATGATTACAATGTTCAACAGACCGGCTATGGCATTGGCTTGGCACTATCTCGCAAAATAGTTGAACTACACGGAGGAAAGATAGAGGTAGAGAGTAAAATTAATACCGAAACCACTAATCACACAAGTTTTTGTGTAGTGCTACCACTAAATAATGTTTGTGAAAATGTAGCGCCAAGCTTTGAAACAGCCGAACCCAAGAAAGCTTTTTTACTTGCAGAAGAGGGTATAGCAGATTGTGCTATTGATGCTTTAGATTTTGGGGCATCCCGAATTTTAGTAGTAGAAGACCATCCCGAACTAAGACAAGCCTTAGCTGAGATATTGCGAACAAAATGCGAAGTGATTACTGCAAGCAATGGACAAGAAGCATTGGAGCAAACTCTAATAGAATTACCCGATTTGGTGATTAGCGACGTGATGATGCCTATGCTGAGCGGTACCGAACTTTGTGCCGCAATAAAGAACGATGAACGTAGTAACCACATCCCTGTGATTTTATTGACAGCCAAAACCGAGCTTGATGATGAGCTGCAAGGCTTGGAGCAGGGTGCCGATGTCTATATCCGGAAACCTTTTGTCAAAAAAATACTTCTACAACATGTTCATAATCTTCTGAAAAGCCGACGATCACTACAAGAAAAATACAGCCAAAAATTTTTACTCGAACCCAGTTCGGCTCATATCGAAAATAAGGATGAACAATTTCTAGCTAAGATTATTGCCATCATCGAAACCAATATGGAAAATGAGATTTTTGGAGTAGAACACCTTGCAGCAGATATAGGTATGAGCTATTCGGTACTGAATAAAAAGCTCAAAAGCCTCACCAATATGTCGGTCAATGATTTCGCTAAGTCTATCCGGCTCAAACGTGCTGCACAATTGCTAAAAACCAAAAATTTTGCCGTTTTTGAAGTCGCCTATATGGTAGGATTTTCAGACCGAAAATATTTTAGTAAAGAGTTTAAGAAACAATTCGAGCTCTCACCTAGCGAATATGCCGAGACCCATTAGGTTTGGTCTTTGTAGCTTATTTTATAATTTTACCGCCGATGATTAATTTACAAAACGATGAGTTGTCGGTAAAAATAGCGGCGCTTGGGGCAGAGCTACAGCAATTACAATTGCGACATACCCTAACCAATTATCTATGGTCGGGCAATCCTCAATTCTGGGGGAAGTTCAGTCCAATTCTTTTCCCAATTGTGGGGGCTCTAAAGCAAAATACCTATTACTACCGCAATAAAGTGTATCAACTCAGTCGTCATGGTTTTGCTCGCGACAGGGTGTTTGATGTGCTAGAAACTAGCCCACAACAAGTCGTTTTTCAATTGAAAGATGACGAACAGAGTCGATTATGTTACCCCTTTGCTTTTGAGCTAAAAGTAAAATACGAATTGCTTGGGCCAAGCCTTAAATGTACTTATGAAGTAAACAACCCATCAGCAACGGATGTTTTGTGGTTTTCACTAGGTGCACATCCGGCATTTGCAGTGCCTTTGGCAGAGCAAGGACAGTACCAAGATTATTACCTGCAATTTGAGAACGATACCAATTTGCAAACACGACTAATACAAGATAATTTACTTTCAAAAAACACCCGGGCTATTGTACTGGATCAAGGTAAGCTTAGACTGAATCATGCCCTTTTTTATCAAGACGCCTTAGTGTTTGATAAGCTGAATAGCAAGAAGATACAGCTTAAAAATAGTTTGAACAATAAAGGCCTCGATTTTGAGTTTGCAGGTTTTCCTTATTTTGGTATTTGGGCAGCCATTGATGCCAATTTTGTGTGCCTTGAGCCTTGGAGTGGAGTTGCGGATGATTTGCAGCACAACCAGCAACTTGAAGAGAAAGAAGGGATGGTTCAACTTTTGCCCGGAGCTAGCTATTTGGCCAAGTGGAAAGTTACCTGCTATTAATACCTAACAAGAAGAACATACAAAACATGAGCAACAACAGAAGAGACTTCATCAAACAAGCCGGATTTTTAACAGGAGCATCCCTACTAGCAAGTGCCTTTCCTGATATTATTCAAAAAGCTATGGCTATTAACCCTGCAAAGGGAAGCACCTTTTATGATGCCGAACATATTGTGTTTTTGATGCAAGAGAACCGATCTTTCGATCATCTTTTTGGTTCTTTAAAAGGTGTTAGAGGTTTTAATGACCCACGTCCCTATACTTTACCCAATAAAGATAAGGTTTGGGTACAGCGTGATGATAAAGGGAACGCTTATGCTCCCTTCCATATCGATTTTAATCGTACCAAAATTACTTGGCAGGGCGGGCTACCACACTCTTGGAAAGATCAAATCGGGGCCAGAAACCAAGGTAAGTACGATAAGTGGATACCATATAAAACTCCCATGTGCATGGCCTATTACAAAAGGGAAGATGTACCTTTCTACTATGCCTTGGCTGATGCTTTTACCATTTGCGATCATTACTTTTGCTCTTCACTTACAGGCACAACACCTAATCGCTTGTTCTTTTGGTCGGGTAATGTCAGAAAACACCCTAATGATAACCAACAAAGGGCTGTAGTCAACAACAGCCAAGCCGAGTCGCACACCAATACTTTTGTAGATTGGACTACTTTCCCGGAGCTTTTAGAAGATAATGGTATTTCGTGGCGAGTTTATCAAAATGAACTGTGGACAGCAAAGTTGAAATCAGAGACGGATGATTGGTGCGGTAATTACGGCGACAATGCCTTAGAGTATGTAAAAAGGCACCAAGTGAAGTTGTCGGCCTATTTTAGGGCGCACGGCAATCCTGGAGAGAAGCCTCCGTTGAGCCCACAAGAGGTGCTTGCAAAATACAATAGTTTAAGTACAAAAGAAAAAAATCTAATTGATAAGGCTTTTACAACTAATATCAGCCAAGAAAACTACCTCGAGCTGGAGAGCCATGAGCTAGTGAATGAAAAAGGCGAAAAGGAAAAAATAAACCTACCCAAAGGTGATTTGTTTCACCAGTTTCGTCAAGATGTCAACTCAGGGAACTTACCTACTGTTTCGTGGTTGGTTGCCCCACAACGCTTCTCCGATCACACCAGCTCGCCACTCTACGGGGTCTGGTACGTTTCAGAAGCCATGAAAATTCTTACAGAAAATCCCGAGGTTTGGAAGAAAACCATTTTTATAGTCAATTATGATGAAAATGATGGTTATTTTGATCATATCCCTCCATTTGTAGTACCTTGCTATCAAGACTTGTCGAGTGGTAAAGTCTCTGAAGGCATTGATACCCGATCAGACTTCGATACACAAGACAATAGCCCCATTGGACTGGGCTATCGGGTACCCATGCTCGTAGCCTCGCCTTGGAGCCGCGGAGGTTTTGTAAACTCGCAGGTGTTTGACCACACCAGTACCTTGATGTTTTTAGAACATTTTATTGAAAAGAAATTCAATAAATCCATCAGATCAGAGCAGATTAGCACTTGGCGTAGGGCTATTTGTGGCGACCTTACATCGGTTTTTAGGCCTTATCATGGTGGACGTATTAAGCAGCCTCGGCCTTTGCAACGCAACAAAGTGATAGGCCATATCCAAACGTTAAAAAACAAGCCTCGCCAAGCTCGTCCAAGTCCTTTATCTGAGTTGGTTATCGAATCACTCAATTCAAATATTTCTAACGAAGCAAGAAACCAACATCTTCAGCAAGAAAAAGGAGTAAAACCGGCCTGTGCACTTCCTTATGATTTTTATGTCGATGCAGAACTGAACCCTCAAAGAACTTCGGTAGTGCTCAGTTTTTCGGCTGCTGATAAAAGCTGTGGCGTTCCTTTCATTGTGCAGTCCTTGCGTGATTATCAAAACGAATCGGGTAAAAATTGGAATATTGCCCTCAAATCAGGAGATTCATTGACCGATAAATGGGAACTGGCTGCTTTTCAAAAAGAGCAATATGATTTAGCCGTACACGGCCCTAATGGTTTTTATAGACGTTTTTTGGGTTCGAAAGATGAGCCTAATTTAAGGGTAACTTGTAGTACCCGTCCATCTGGCAAGGGTATAATATTGATTCTTTCGTTAGAGAATCTTGCTGAGAAAAATCTACAAGTCTTGGTAGAGGATGAGGTTTACCTTCAGTATAAAAAAACTATTGAACTGGCTGGAGGCTCCAAAGAGTTTTTAGAGTTTGACCTGTCTAAGCACCACAATTGGTACAACCTGAATGTGCAAGCAATAGGCTACGATAACTTTGCCAGACACTATGCCGGACATATGGAAGATGGGGAATCAAGCTACTCTGATTTGTTAATGGGAGGCATGTTGGGTAATTAATTGCCCAAAATTACTCATGTTGTTTAGAGGTTTTTAAGGCAAAACGCAGATATTTGCAGTTTTATTAACATGGTACAGCTTTTGGCTAGCATGAGGTATGATGAAGCTAATATCTCGTACCTGTCTTGTTTTGCTGTCGCTTTTGGCGTTGGCTATCAATACGCTTTTGGCGCAAGAATATAAAAGCAATAATTTTTACTACAATAATTTTGATGGCGGCCAAATAGGAACTGCTTTCAACAAAATAAGCTCTGACGCGTCGTTAATGATTAGTAGCTCCTCTCCATTAGTTGGAGCAGCCTCATTAGCCAGTAACGGTAGCGGAAAATGGGGAGTATATGAATTGAATGCACTGGCAGAGAATACCAAACTTAGCAATGAAAAATTTGGCTGGGAATGGACTTTCGTATATCGTAGCAACATCAACTCGGCAAACGCCAACAACTCGTGGAAATATTGGTTGACTAGAGCTAGTAATTCGGAATCGTCAAAAGGAATTTATTTAACCCAAGAAGGAACAAAACTTTATCTCAAATATTACGCAAGTGCTTATGATGTGCGCTCGTGGGAATTGTCTAGTATAACCAAAGGAAACACCTATTCTATTCGAGTTCAGCGCATCAGCAATAATGCCTGGTGGGTTTTTGTTGACAATGGTTTTACCGCAAAAGGTGCTACCGTATTTGTTAAAGAAACAGGTCATTTGCCCGATGGCAATGCGGATTACTATGCATCTCGTTTGGAGTTAAAAAGCGAAGCTGCCCACAATTTTGTATTCGACGAGTTGAAAGTTTATAGCATGAATATGCAAATTATAGGGGCAAACCATTCCGAAAACGGTGTTAGCAACTCGCTTAGCGCAAACCAAAAAGATGCCATAATCTACGGCTTGAAGATTGCAACGAGGGGTTTGTTTCAGGTTTACCAATTGGTATTAGAACTGCAAGGTAATGCGTATAATGTATTGGTAACAGGAAGTAATAAAGGTAAACTTTTTAGATCGAGCGATAGCTACTTCGGTAATGCCGACGATGTTTTGGTAACAACTACAGATGTGTACAGTTCGGCAATCCAGAAATATGGTTTCAATACAGAATACATTTTCTCAACAGGTAATGAGCAAGGCGAATCACAGCCTACCTATTACTACTTTACAGTTGATGTGCGTCCTGATGCTGCTGGTAGTTTCCAGGTTAAAAGCTTGAAGCATTTGCAAAGTTATGACAGTAACATTAATTACGCTGTCGATTCGCAGGTAACTTCAAATACCTCAACTGGTGATAAGTCAGTAGCCCAAATTAAAGATTGGAAAGGCGCTCAGTCATCCAATTGGAATAGTGATGCCAATTGGTCGCCTAGTGGCAAACCAGGGATAAATGACCACGTTAGAATTGGGGTAGTAAACTTTAATCATCAGCCCAAAGTTTCTGGGCAGATAAATGTCGGTAAGTTGCAAATCGGAACTACAAAAAAGGTACAGTTAACTATTGACAATAATGCAGAACTGAAGGTGAGCGGTCAACTACTTAGCGAAGGAGCCATGGGTGTTGACGGAGCAGGGCTGTTGAGTGCACAAAGTATCGAACTCAAATCAAACGATGATGAAGTTGAGGTAGATTTGACTGTGAATGATATTCTTGTTAACGATTTGAAGGTTAATGCTCAAGGCGAAGAGCTTGAGCTCAATCTGTTGGGTAAAAATGTAAGGATTGGGAAAGCACTAATTGTAAACGGAACAGATGATACTGAGATAAATTTTGGTAACCAAACTACCTTGTTTTTGAGTGGTCAAAATCCAATTCAAATAAGTGGTAATCCTGATATCAACTTTAAAAAAGCTAAACTTGTATTTAATGGTGAGACAACCCAAAATATACCTGTAAATATTAAGTATGGTGATATCGCTTTTGAAGGAAATGGACAGAAAATTTTAGCATCAGGAGAGCTTTTTGTTGCTGGTAACTGGATCTCGGCAGGTGCTAAGGTAGATTTTCAGACTAACCGCACAAAGGTTAATTTCAACGGCGAGAACCAGCAGATTAACGATTTGGGTAGCGATTCCGGTAAAGGAGTTTATTTTGCCGATATGCTTATTGCCGAAGGTACAAAACACCTTTCAACAACAGGCAAATTTGCAATTTTGCCCCAATCGGTGCTTAGTCTCGATGAAAATGCAATATTGTTTACCGCAGATAATTTTACTTTTAAGGCCGATGAAAATGGTTCAGCTTCTTTGGCTAGTGTTCCGGTTAGTTCCTCAGTTCAAGGCCAGGTTGTTGTTGAAAGATTTATAAAAGGTGGTAGCAAAGACATGTGGCGTACCAATCGTATGTTATCATCACCTGTATATGACAATACTACAGATTTTATCAATACTGATAACGGAATGCGTACCTATAGTTTTACTCAATTTATTGATGATATCATTGTTAGCGGAACAGGAGGTTCAAAAAATGGATTTGATGACACCCCGCTTAACAACCCAAGTGCTTGGTATTATGATAAAAAATTTGTGGCAATTCCTAATATCAATACCAAACTTGCTGTAGGTAATGGTGCTTATCTATTCTACCGTGGCGATAGGACTAATTTTTCGGGTAAATTGTATGCTCCCTTTGTTGATGTGGAGTCGCTTGTTATGACCTTTAAAGGTGTTTTGAATCAGCAAAACGTAACGGTTACTTTAGGTAAAACTACCTTACTTGGCAATCCTTATGCCGCTACTATTGATTGGCACAAAGTTTCAAAACCTCAAAATATTGGTAAAGTATTAAAAGTTTGGAACCCAAGTATACGTCAATATTCCGTTTATAATGGTAAAGACGGCATAAACGGAGGCTCTCGGTATATTGGGGCTGGTCAGTCGTTTTTCATCCAAACAAAAGATAATGCGCCTGCAAGTATTACCTTCAAAGAATCTGACAAGGTAAGTACCGTACAGCAATCTGCTACCCTATACAATAAAGTAATGGCTGGTAAAGAGGCCAACTTGGTAAGCAACATTATGGGGGCAGAATCTTTTACTGTCACTAACGAAATTCGTCCTTCAAAACTCCGTATAACCATGTCTAAAGACCAAACCGAGAGTGATGACGAAACCTTGCTTGTTTTTACCGAGGGCGATGATGCAAATGTAACCGAAGACGATGTTTTACGTGCCGGAGGCGAGGTGCTATATATGTCGAGCTTGTCTGCCGAAGGTAAACAGATGGCTATCAATTACATGCCGGAAATAGCAAAAGGTACTAAGGTAAGCCTAGGTGTAAATGCCGACGATAGCGGTAGTTTCTCACTGAAATTGAAAGGACAAGACCTGCCTAAAGCATACCGTGCAATATTGATAGACAAATATCTGAATGTATCTGTAGATCTTAGCCTTACAGATAGCACCTACTATACTTTTACCATAGATAAATCAATACCTGCTAGTTATGGTGTTAGTCGTTTCGAAGTAATGTTTACTCCTGTATCTACTTTACCAATTGTTCAAAATAGTATTAAGGCAGAGAAAACCAGTCAGGGAGTTGTGGTGAGCTGGGTGGCTACACCTGATGAACATTCAGATTATTTTGAATTGTACCGCTCTACCAACGGGCAAGACTTTCAAAAATTAACCACTGTAATGATAAATGGTTTTGAAAAATATTCTTTCTTAGATAAGAATCCGGTAGAAGGGAATAATTATTATCAGTTGGTACAAGCCAATAAAGATGGCAAAAAGATCAGCTTTAACCCAGTTGTTGTTCGTTTTCAGTTGGATACAAAATCAGAAAGTTTGAATATATTTCCTACCGAGGTTAGAACGAATTTTAACGTGTCTGTTCCTCAACTTTCTTTAACAGAAAAAGCTTACCAAGTTCTTATTTATTCTAGCTTTGGTACTTTGCAAAAAGAGGTGACGATAAGTCGTGATGATTTGCTCAAAGGCACTCAGATTTCCATAGAGCATTTTCAAAAAGGAATTTATACCGTAGAGCTTAGATGTGCTGAAAGTGCCCAAAGAGTAGGATTTACTAAAATTCTTAAATTCTAAAATTATTGGATAACCTATTCAAAACGAGCTATAAAATTTAAAAAAAACTTTAAATTTTAATCTTTTTACGTATTTTAGCTGATTACTTATAGTCTTGTAAATTTATGTGTTTATAAGCTTATAGGTGAAACCAACAAGTAAAAGGATTATGAAACGTTCTAGAAATATTTTTAAGGCCGTAACAACTGCTTTTGTTATGGCTTTTTTGATGAGTTTTACTTCGCAGGCACAGGTAAGCATTACCCGACCTACCGGAGGTGAAAACATTTCTGTTGATAAGGCAGTTGGAGGTTCAGCGGCAGCCTACACCGATTTAGGCTCGGTTGTAATTGCCGAGAATTCAGCTGGTGATTTCGCTGCCGGGACTAGTCGTAATATTTATTTGGCTCCCTCTACAGCAGATTGGCAACTTGAAGCAGGAGTTGGCTCAGTCTCTTTTTCGGGTTCTGATATTACTGCGGCAAGCATTACTGTAACTAGTAGTTTGGTTACCATTAATTATACGGTTTCAGGTACTTCTGCGGCTGATGATATTTTAACCATTTCTGGCCTAAGAGTTCAGTCGCTCACTACTTCAGTTAATACGGCTGCTACCCTTCGTAGGGTTAATGGTGCTAACAATGGAACAATAAGCGGTTTTGCAAACAATACTTACGTAGCTAATTTGTCAGAAGTTGCCTCGAGCTTTGTTAAGCTTCAGATTTTGTTGCCTGGCGAGACTGCTGCACCCGGCACGCTATCAGGTAAGACGGGTAGTCCGACTGACCGTACTGCCGGTATACGCTTTAACTTTATAGTAAATGCGGTAGATGCCTATTGGAACAGGGTTACTGGTATTACAGATGTTATAGGTATTAGCAGTTCAGATTCAAACGCTTCCCTACCTTCTAATTTGGCACTTGTCAATGGTACACGTAATTATACCGGGGCCAATGGGGCTACCCTACGCACCTTAGGTAGTTCTACCCTTACAGCAACAGACGTTAGTGATGGCGGTAAGACCGCCAATACGAGTCCAAGTGTGAATGTTATTTCAAGTGGTTTTGTTAAGCTTCAGTTGTTGATGCCTGGTGAGACGGCAGCTCCGGGTACACCAACTGGAAAGACGGGCACACCAACAGCACAAGTTGCAGGTACACCATTTACAGTAACGGTTCGAGCAGTAGATGCTTCTTGGTATCCGATCAATACTGTTACAGATGTTATTCATTTGGCGAGCAATGATGTGAATTCTACGATGCCATCCGATCAGGCGATGGTAGCAGGAGAGGCGAGTTTCAATGTTACGATGGTTACAGCGCTTACCAACCGCACCCTTACGGCAAGTGATGTGAGT
>JBDHXL010000022.1:0-53688 GCA_039810685.1 Pedobacter sp.
TTAAGGTATTTTTCTTCAAGCTCGATTCGGGCAACAAACCTTGTGTGCTTTGGTTGCCATAGGTCATCTTAATGTTGTAACGCTCACCTGCATTTGAGAATGTTACCGAGTTGTTTAAGGTTACACCTGTTCTAAAGAAATCACGAGCATTGTCGGGTTGTGGGGTTAAACTGGCTGTTTTGAAAGAATACGCTGTACCAGGATACCAAGCATACCATGGAATATATTCTTGACCTACCATTTTAGGACCCCAGCTCGAGTCGTCGCTGTAGTTGTGGTAGTATTTACCATCTAAAGCTTGCCATTCTACAGGTTGACCGGGTTGCCAGTTATACTGTATTAGATCTGAAGCGTTACCACCAGCATAACTGTTTTGATAATTTGGTAAAATATAGGTATTTTCAAAAGTAGCACCCAAGTTTAGCGAGATACCAGTACCGTCTAATTTTTTACCTTTTTTAGTGGTAATCAAAATTGCACCAGCCGAAGCTTGTGAACCCAAGATTGCAGCAGCTGCAGGGCCTTGCAAAACCGAAACGTCTTCAATATCGTCCAAGTTAAGGTCGTCGGCATTGGGGAGTATTGTACCGTCAACCACATAAAGCGCACCGCTTCCTAAACCGAAGCCGCTTGCACCACGCAACCTCACTTGGGTGTTTCTACCCAAAGCAGCAGCAGATTGGCTACGCACTTGTACCCCGGCTACTTTACCTGCCAAAGCATTGTTGATATTGGTGCCTCGAACGGTATTCAAGGTTTCACCGGTAATAGTTTGGGTGTTGGCAGAGGCAGCACGACTGGTAGTTTTAATACCATAAGCACCTTGTACAACTACCTCGTCAAGCACTTTAGAGTCTGCAACAAGAACAACATTAATAGTTCTTGAAGCACCTAGATTAATGCTTTGTGACACGAAGCCAATTGAGCTGAACTCAAGGGCTGTTGCACGAGCAGGCACATTGATAGAATATTTACCGTTTGCTCCGGTAGATACACCAACATTGGTACCTTTCACTTTTACGCTCACTCCTGGTAAGGGTAAGCCGTCCTCTTTGGAGCTTACCGTACCAGTGATTGTTCTAGTTTGCGCCATGGCTGTAGTAGCCACAAATAGCAAAATGAACAAACTCTGTAGAAGTTTTTTCATAAAATTTTTGAAATTTAGGTTAGTTAATAATTAATTAATAGCTAAATATAGAGAGATTAAAAGCATACCACCAAATTTTATTTAACATTTTTTAACTTAGTGTATGTGCAACATCCAAATATTTTAGAGCTATTTGGTAGTCTTAGAAAATTATCTTAATGTGATAATTAATTTAACAAAAAGATGTTTTGAGCCCTTTTATGGTTAATTAAGCGGTTTTTATGCACGCATAATTATTGTATGCGCACTCCAAAAGCTTATACGGCTATTCTAATTGATTTTAAAGAAAGTAGTGCAAAGCTTTGCCTTAAAATTTTTATAAACCTAATGACTTAGCTTTGTTCATGATGTTATTGGTGAGTACAATTAAGTCGGTATCAAAATTATCGCTATAATTTCTAGAATTTAGCAACACTGCTGCGCTATACTCTTCGCCGAAAATCCAAAAGGTAGCGGTGCCAGCCAAATTACCACCGTGGTAATAGCCTTTAAATAAGGAGTGGTTGGTGCGCCAGCCTTTAGCATAATTATATACGTCAGATTTGGTAAACATCAATGTTCTGATAGTTGTATTGAGAATGTCGGGGCGTATTGTCCCACCATCTACGGCATATAATACTTTAAAGAGCTCATCGGTATTGATACTAACACCCCCTGCCGCCTTGTACACATTGACATCGGCCCCATAGGCATTATTACCCGATTGTGCGTAACATACCGCTTCGTTAGCGGCTCTTGCAGCTGCGCTAGCGGGAGCTATTTTTATCCCACTCACTCCGGCTGGGGCATAAATCTCTTTCAGGTAGGAGAGATAGTCTTTGCCGCTTACTACCTCAATAATTTTGCCTAATGTACCGTAACCCATATTGTAGTACTTGTACTTAGTGCCGGGCTCGTCTTGTGCAGAATTGAGCATAATTTGTATCAGCTCGTCCAAGGTTTTTCCACGATTAGCCGAGTCGAACATGGGGTCGCCCCCGTATCCAGCAGTATGCTCAAGCAAGTGTTTAACGGTAACTTTAGCTGATTTAGGCCCTACGCTCGGGAAACTATCTTTTAAAATACCTGTTGGGCCAAAAACCAAATCGTCTATGCCAAATTTACCTTGTTGTATCAAAGTCATAATGGCAATGGCAGTGTGTTGCTTGCTCATAGAAGCCAATCGAAACAAATGGTCGGGCGTGGCTCTTTCTTTACTTTCTACCACTGCAAAACCACTGGCGTTTTTATAGACAATACTCTCGCTAGCGTTTTTTGCTACGGCATAGCTTGCCGCCGGGATAGCATATTTCTCAATGAAAGGGTAAATTAAAGCGTCGATGTCTTTCAGACCTACTTGTGCTAAAATAGTATAAGTAGATGAACTTCCGTTTTCGGCATAAACAGTAGCTGTTAAGGTTTTGGAAAGATCCAAAATACCCGAATTATTTTCGAGTAAAACGCCATCTACCTTTATACTGGCTTTGGGAGATAAATTAAAATTGACCTTTACCGCACCGAGGTTAGAACCCAAAGGTAGGGTAATGTAAATCTTTGCACTAGATTTATAAACGTAACCATCACCGGTGATAGCACTGTTTTCTGTTTTTAGTATATTAATACTAGAAATTTCTTTTGCTGCCGAAGGGCTTGTGTTCTCTTTTGGTGGAGTGGGATTGACAGGCTGGGGATCGCTCTTTTTAGAACAAGATACAATTAGCGATAGACCAATTGCAAATACACAGATGTATAGTAAACTATTTTTAGGGATAGATAATCGTTTCATATACTTTGCAAGTTCTCGTTTAGCAGGTTTGTGCGTTAATTTGGTTTATTTTGAGGCTATATTACTGATAAAACGGCAAATAACCTAATTATTCTCGAAAAAAATGCAAAAAAGGCAACAAGGAGAAAAGAAATAAGAATTGGGAATGAGTAGTGACGTTAAATAGCTAAAGCTTCACAGGCTTTCTCGGCGGCTAGTTTTTCAGCATTCTTTTTGCTGTAGTCTCGGCCTACGCCATATTGTTGTCCGTCAATGTTTACCTGTATGGTAAAGAGCTTTGAACTGTCGCCCTCGGTATTTTCAATTTGCTCAAATGCAACATCTTTACCTTGACGCTGACACCACTCAATTAAACGGCTTTTAAAGTTTGTTTCCGTGATTTCGAGGGTGTGGATATCTACATAAGGTTTGATAATTCGCTTAAGAATGACCTGTTTAGTAAATTTATAACCTTTGTCTAAGTAGATTGCTCCGATAAGTGCCTCGAAAGCATCGCCCAGCATAGCGTGATGTTTGGACTGGATATGAATTGTTTTGTGATCAAACTCAATGAGACTATCAAAGCCCAGTTTTTTGGCTAGCTGGTTCAGGTTGGCTCGATTGACGATTTTAGAACGCATTTCGGTCAAAAAGCCTTCTTCTTTATAGGGATAATTTTTGAAAAGTAGTTCGGCTACTACTGCTCCCAAAACAGCATCGCCCAAAAACTCTAGACGTTCGTTGCTACTTCGGCTACCATTTTTAAGTAAAATAGCTACAGAGCGATGCCGAAAGGCCATTTTATACAGCCTAATATTGTCCGGTATGAAACCGAGCACATTCCTTAGTTTTTTAACAAATTCTTTGTCGTTTGAAAGGTATAACCGATAGTAACGTTTTATCAACATTAACAGTAAAGGGGCTTAATCGACAAACGTGTCTAAACTTGCACTACTTAATAGCATTTTGACGGAAAATTACCCTTCAAATTTTTTGAAAACCACCGAAGCGTTGTGCCCACCAAAACCAAATGTGTTGCTAATGGCTGCTCTTACCTCTCGCTTTTGCGCTTTGTTGAAAGTGAAGTTAAGTTTTGGGTCAAATGCAGGGTCGTCTGTAAAATGATTAATAGTTGGAGGAATTATTCCGTTTTTAATTGCTAAAATAGAAGCTAGCGATTCTACTGCACCTGCAGCACCTAGTAAATGCCCGGTCATGGATTTGGTAGAACTGATGTTGAGCTGGTAGGCATGTTCGCCAAAGAGGTCAACAATTGCCTTGGCTTCTTGTATGTCGCCCAAAGGTGTTGAAGTGCCGTGAACATTGATGTAGTCGATGTCGCTTGGACTTAGTTTGGCATCTTCTAATGCTTTGCTCATTACCATTTTAGCACCTAGTCCGTCTGGATGTGGAGCAGTTATGTGATGGGCATCGGCACTTAAACCGCCACCAACAATTTCTGCGTAGATTTTAGCACCACGAGCTTTGGCATGCTCCAGCTCCTCTAAAATAATAGTGCCAGCACCTTCACCTGCTACAAAGCCATCGCGGTCTTTGTCGAAAGGACGCGAAGCTGTTGCCGGATCGTCGTTTCGGGTAGATAGGGCATGCATAGCATTGAAACCGCCAATGCCAGCTTCATTGATAATGGCTTCAGAACCACCACTGATAATAACGTCAGCTATACCCAAACGGATATAGTTGAAGGCATCAATCATGGCATTGGTAGAGGATGCACAAGCCGATACCGTTGCGAAGTTGGGGCCTCTAAGGCCATATTTCATAGAAATGTGACCAGCAGCGATATCAATAATCATTTTTGGAATAAAGAAAGGGTTGTAGCGAGGTGAACCATCGCCTTTGGCAAAGTTGATTACTTCGTCAGTAAAGGTCTTTAAGCCGCCAATTCCGGCACCCCAAATTACGCCGATACGGTCTGTATCTAAAGTAGAGAAGTCAAATTCTCCATCTTTTACAGCCTCGGCAGTTGAAACTAGGGCGTATTGAACGAAGGGGTCAAGCTTGCGGGCTTCTTTTTTGTCCAAATAATCTTCTGGATTAAAATTTTTTATTTCGCAAGCAAACTTCGTTTTGAATTTTTCGACATCAAAACTCTTAATTGGCGCAGCGCCACTCACTCCATTTGTTAAAGCTTCCCAAAATTCGGGAACACTATTCCCAATTGGAGTGAGCGCACCCAAACCAGTTACTACAACTCTTTTTAGTTCCATTTATAAGTGTTGTGCTGAAACGTATTTTTTATTTAACGTTTTTTTCCAAATATGCGATAGCTTGGCCAACGGTACCGATGGTTTCTGCTTGATCATCAGGAATAGCTACGTTAAATTCCTTTTCAAACTCCATGATTAGCTCTACGGTATCCAAAGAATCCGCACCTAGGTCGTTTGTGAAAGAAGCCTCTGGCGTTACTTCACTTTCGTCAACCCCTAATTTTTCTACGATAATAGCTTTTACTCTTGAAGCGATATCCGACATAATTTTATAATTTAATGGTTAAATAATTCTGTGCAAAGAAAAATAAAATTCTGACACTTTTCAAATGTTTTTATTTCTGATTGTATTTTTGTCTGTTAAGTATTGGCAAATCGCAATATTTATCGCTTCGTAATACTAGTAAAAATATCGTTTTGAACAAAATTTATTTAAAAGATTCGCTTGATCTAGACTTTGTCTTGATTGCCATTACTACTACGCTGAAAGATTATGTTTTCTGCCATAAGATGAATACCTCCCTAAACCTGGACTTGCAACGAATAGAAGACCAAGAGCTAGTTCTGGGTGCAAAACGAAAGATAAGCTATTTTTCGAGGTATTATCAGTTGTTTGAAGACACTGAGCGTGAGTTTTTTGTTTTGTCCAATCGTGGTACCGAATCTTTGCTGGTTGATGAGCTACCAAGTGTCGATTTTTTTATTCTCATCTACCAGTTTATTGATCAAGAAGATTTGGATGAACTGTTAAAAAGGCTGAAACAGATCTCGGAAGTACAAGTTGCCGCTTTACTTGATGTCAATAAATTGAAATCAAAAGAAAATTTGGCTCAGTAGTTATTGCTTGATAGTGTAGAAATTACACTATATTTGAAGCCGCAAGTTGAAACTTTACATCGGTAAGGGTTTTCAATCGTGATAACTAAGGCTTATTTTTATAAAATATTTTTATACCAATGAAACCATTTCTTTCAAGAACTAAAATTGTAGCTACTTTGGGACCCGCTTCTGCAAAACCCGAGGTATTGTATAGCATGTTCAATGCCGGATTGGACGTTTGCCGTCTAAACTTTTCACATGGCTCGCAAGCCGACCACCAAAAAGTAATTGATACCATACGCGAAATCAATAAAAAACATCAATATAATGTAGGTATTTTGGCAGACTTGCAAGGGCCCAAAATACGAATTGGGATGGTGAAAGATGGTGGAATTAACCTGGTAAACGGTAGTAAGACTATCATTACCACGCATGAGTGTATTGGAAACGAGGAACGTATTTATATTACTTATGAGAATTTCCCTAAGGATGTAAAGGCCGGAGAAATTATCTTGTTGGACGATGGGAAATTACAAATGCGAGTGCTTGAAACCAATTATAAAGATGAAGTACTTTGTGAGGTGGTGCACGGTGGTATTCTAACCTCGAGAAAAGGAGTTAACCTACCTAATACCAAAGTTTCTATACCTTCCTTGACTGTCGAAGACAGAAAAAATCTTGATTTTGTGTTAGAGAGTGATGTAGAGTGGGTAGGTCTTTCTTTTGTGCGTAATGCCAGCGATATTGTAGAGCTAAAAGAAATTATAAAAGAGAAAGGTAAAACGGCTCGGGTAGTAGCAAAAATTGAGAAACCAGAAGCTATTGCCAATATTGACGAAATTATTGCAGCTACCGATGCTGTAATGGTAGCCCGTGGCGATTTAGGTGTTGAGATGCCGATGGAGGAGGTACCTTTGTTGCAAAAAATGATTGTGAAGAAATGCCGTGCCGCTTCAAAACCGGTAATTATAGCCACTCAAATGCTCGAAAGCATGATTACCACTCCTCGTCCAACTCGTGCAGAAGTGAACGATGTGGCCAATTCGGTGCTTGATGGAGCCGATGCGGTAATGCTTAGTGGCGAAACATCGGTTGGCGAGTTTCCCCTTATTGTGATTGAAACCATGCAAAAGATTATTTGCAATGTCGAAAAGAATGGTTACCACTACCATGCGGCAAAAGGTGTCAAGCCTTTGCAAGACAGTCCATTGGCTGATGCAATTTGCGACTCAGCTTGTAATCTTTCTGAAAAAACCAATGCCGTGGGTATTATCACTATGACATCGAGCGGCTATACTGCTTTTGAAATTGCTAGTCATCGGCCGGAGGCTCCTATATTTACTTTTACCAGTAACGAATCGTTGTTGAATACCTTGAGTTTGGTGTGGGGTGTAAGAGGCTTTTATTACGATAAGTTTGAGAGTACCGATAATACTATTGAAGATGTGAACGGAACGCTCAAAAAGAATAAATTGGTTAAGAAGGGCGATGTTGTGGTGAATACAGGTTCAATACCTTTGCACAAGCGTCGTCGCACCAATATGCTGAAGGTAACGGTAATAGAATAAGTTGCATTTCATTCTGTAGCTCGAGTTTTATGAAACGATATTTGCTCAGTATTTTTTTACTTATTGCTTTTTTTCAGCTTCGGGCTCAGCAACAAAGGCCTAATATCATTTTGATTTTGGCTGATGATATGGGCTACTCCGATTTGAGCTGTTACGGCAACCCGATTATTGCAACTCCTTTTTTAGACCAAATGGCCAGTAAAGGGATAAGAGCAACCGATTATGTGGTTGCTAGTCCTTCTTGTACCCCTTCTAGAGCTTCATTGCTGACTGGCCGCTACGCCTCAAGGTACAGATTGCCTTCGCCAATTGGCCCTGGTGACAACCGAGGTTTGCCTGCAAGTGAAATTACTTTGGCAAAAGTGCTAAAGACAGCACATTACAACACCACACTGATAGGTAAATGGCACTTGGGCGATAAAAAGCCCGAGTACCATCCAATGGCACATGGTTTTGATCATTACTATGGGATGTTGTATAGCCATGATTATCGTTATCCTTATGTGAAGACCGATACCACTATAAAAATTTTCAGAGACCGCAAGCCAGAAATAATAGCTCCGGCTGATTCTAACCTGACCGCACTTTACACCAAAGAGGCGATAAACTACATCAATCAACAAAGTACAAAAAAACCATTTTTTATGTATTTGGCCTACAACATGCCCCACTTACCTGTTGCATTTGCTAGTAAACAAACGTATAAGCCAAATGAAGAAGGACATTTGAGTGCGGTAGTTAGGGAAATGGACGACAGTATGGCAGCAATTTGGAAAGCCCTTGAGAAAATGAAACTGGCAGACAATACCATTTTTATCTTCTCATCAGATAATGGACCTTGGATAAATTTCCCGAGTCGTATGGCTGCTGACGGACAAACGAAGGCATGGGATGTAGGAGCTGCCGGAATTTTTAGAGGAGCAAAAGGCGAATCTTATGAAGGTGGAGTACGAAGCCCTTTTATTATGTATTGGAAAGGCAAATTGAAAAATAATACTATGCTGAGTCAAAGTATTAGTAATTTGGATTTGTTACCAACCTTGGCCAATTTGGCGAAAGTGCAACTCCCAAAAGGATTGGAACTAGACGGGCAAGATATTAGTTTACTTTTAACGGGTAATGCCAAACACTACAATCATCGCCCTATATATATTGTTAATAACGGAATTGTTGAAGCGGTGCGATTTGAGGGCTGGAAATATCGTTCGGTAAAAGCAGGTACTAATAGGTCATCGGGAAAGCCGCAAGCTGGCATTTCCGAGCTGTACAATTTGCAGTTTGACCCTAGTGAGCGTAACAATGTAATTGACCAATATCCAGAAAAGGCACAAGCCATGAAACAATTGTTTGATGCTTTTGATGCCTATCCCAAACCTTAAGCAAAGTTGTTAAAGGTCTTTTCTTTTGAACTTTCTTAGCGAAAGCGAAAAGGGGATTATTGCCCATAATGAGAGTAGAGTAAAAGAAAGGATTAGGCCCAAGTTGTTGCCAAATAGATTTTGGAATAGTGCCCCTGAGAAGCCCATCATAGCCGATACATCTAAGCGCAATAAAATCAATATGCGGCAAAGGTCAATTGGACTTAATGCACTAAGGCCAACAACTATTTTCTCGATAGGATAATCGGCAAATTGAAAGAATAAGAAAAGTACCAACCCATCAAATAAAAGGGCAAAATATAACCACAACATTATTGAAAGTCCTATGCCTTTGGCCTTGTCTCGGGTAAGAATACTACTCAAAAAGGCTACTGCTACAAAAACTACGGACAATACCATACCTGCCAAAATCATCAGTACTGCGGTGCCAAAATCGGCAAAGAGCAATAAGGGTATTCCAATACCTATAAAATAGGCTGCTGCTAAACTGCTCGAAAGTCCGGTAAAGAGAGCTTTCCATATTTTACTACGTTTTACAGGGTGGCTTACCAATAACTCTATAAACTCGTTGCTGTTGTACACATATATGGTTGAGAACAGCACCGATACTAATGGTACGGTCAGCAAAACGATGTTGAGGATAGTAAGTAAACCCTTAGCGCTATTGTCTTCAAGGCCAAAAGCGCCCCATCCGGCCAATGCCAGCATAATGGTATAGGCCAATACTACCTTGTTTTTAAAAATATCTAATATAACGTAACGTAATATTCTGGTCATAGCTTATCGTTTTTTAAAAGATGTACAATAGACTTGGCAATGCTGTTTTGTTGGGTGTCTATCTTTAGTTGTTCAACATCTTTGTGTAGTTTAATTTGCCCTTCTTGCATAAAAATTATTTGGCTTACAATGTCTTCGAGCTCACTAAGCAAGTGGGAAGTGATGAGTATTAAGCAACCTTTGTTTTTGGCGTCTAATATTTTTGTTTTTAAAGTTTCGGAGGCGATAGGATCCAGTCCGGCTGTGGGTTCGTCTAAGATTAGTACTTTGGGGTTGAACATGAAGGCCAACACGGCACTTACTTTTTGTGTGGTGCCGCCACTTAATGTTCGCATTTTTTTGGAGAGCATCTTTTCTATTTCAAATTGCTCATACAATTCAAGGTCAAGTGTTCCCTTGTAGTCGCGTATGCCCTTAATCATATCTATCACCTGTCCAATAGTCATGTTTTCGGGGTAACGGCCTATTTGTGGCATATAGCCAATTTGTTTTTTATATTCTTTATCGTTGGCAATGGGTTTATTGTCAAAGAAGATTTGTCCACGTTCGGGCAAAACCATGCCTAGTATAGATTTAATGAGAGTTGTTTTGCCACAACCGTTAGGGCCTATTAGGGCAATACATTCGCCCAGCTCTAGGTTGATATTCACTTGGTCTAGGGCTCTGAATTTGTTGAAATGCTTACTAACGTTTTCTGCTCTAATCATATTGCTGGGGCTATCATTCGGGGGTGTTTATCTACAAAATTTTCGGGGGTTAAAGAGGGCAGTACCTTCTCTGATTTGTCTAAAAGACTAATCATAAAACTACGGTACAACAGCATAGCAGGAGGATTTTTTTCGACAATGACCGAGTAAAGACTGAGGGGGTGATAAGGCACATCACCTATTTTGTCTTTGTTGAGGTCGTAGCCCTCGTATTTGTCCCAATAGTTGTTGTTGAAATGATTGAGGGTGAGTGTGCCATTAGTACTTACATCAAAGGTATTGCCAATAAAACTGTTGTTTACAATCTGATTGTCGATACAGCTGGCTTGTAGGCGCATACCCCAACCGTTTGCTTTAAAAAGGTTGTGCTCGATAATGATACGGCTAGAGCCTTCAAAAAAAACTCCGGTGGTATTTCTGATAAATTTGTTGCCAGATAAGTAACAATCTGACAGTTCTTTGAATAATACACCGTAGGCGGCATCACCCCAGTTTTCTTCAAAAGTATTGTTCATCATCACCACTTCTTTGCTAAACATTACTGCTACACCCGATCCGTTGTGTTTAAATACATTGGTAATATAGGCGTTTTTATGCGAAAACATAAAGTGTAGCCCGTAGCGGAGGTTGTTTTTTGCAATGTTGCGCCAAACAACCGATTGTCCTACAAACTCAAAATATATCCCATCTCGGTGTCCGGAAACTTTGTTGCCCACAATTTGTAGACTATCACTTTTCCAGCAGTGTATGCCATTGCCCGATTGATTTTCTTCTTTTTGTGAAGCGATGATGGTGTTGTTTTTAATGTTACAGTGTGTTGTATATTGCAGGTACACTCCAAAGTAGTTGTTAAGTAGAGTATTTCCTTCAATTGTAACGTATTTTGAATCATAGACCTTTATACCACCAGGGTCGCTCATTACGGCACGTCCGGAGTTTTGAATAGTAAGTCCTTTTATGGTAACCCGGTGCGATTTTATGGAGAGTACTTCGTATTCAAATTCACCGTCCAGCACGGGTTTACCCACCCCGAGCAATGTGATGGGACGGTCAATAATAATATTCCCTTCTTTGTAAATTCCCGTGTGGATTAAAATAGTATCACCATTATTGCTATGTAGAATAGCCTCTTTTATATGGGTAACACTAAAATCTTTACCCACTTTTATCGTCTTGGCACCTACTGCGGATGTGAAGAGGCTAAGACAAAGAATAATTAAGCACGAGATAGAGAAGTTATTATTGATCAAAATAAGTGTTTTAGGGTTTATCTTGTTAAATTACTCCAAGTTAATATGGATGCATTTTGTAATGTTTTAGCATGTTGTTCGGCTTGTTCTTTAGTGCTAAAAGCAACCGTATTTCCGCCCATAGGACTTTTGATATCATCACTTTTTACTAGCCAAGCATTTGTAGCATCAAAAAGCTGATGTTCACCCTCGAAATCGGCTAAATAATATGTCTTAACGGCTTGTTGTTCTGATTTGCTATAAGCAATCATACATTTCACATCATCAAATTTGTACACCCTTCCTTTTTGGGTAATTAGCTGTGCAGCAAAAGGAGGTTCAGATATTTGCATCTTGCAATAGTCGCAAGCATCTTTGTTGAAAGCAATTGGCTCTGGTCCACTTGGGGCACATGCAAATATGAATGTGAGCCCTAATAGAAATAAGGTTATTTTTGTTTTCATGTTATTTTTTCTTGAATTCTATTACGGATGCACTTAAAGCAAACAAGCCTGCAGTTATAAATAGCCAACCACCTACTGCCGGTATAGAGAAAGCACCGAAGTTAAGTAATTGTTTAAAACCTATTAGTGGGGGCTGGTAGGACATTCCTGGGACTTTTATTGCTGCATTTGGGTCGAGATTATGACCATAGTCGTATTCCCATTTCCAAAAATCGACCATTGCAACAATACCAAAAAGCAAGAATGCGATGAACAAGCCGTAGAGTAGTTTTTTGTTGCCAATAATTGCCGACAGCAAGAAAAGTACTGCATAAACCGCAATAATATAAGGTAAAACAGTAAACTCAATAAAATCATCGGTATGTAGTGTCTTCATACCGATATAGTGATTTAAACCATTGATAATGTCCACGTCACCAGCAATTTTGTTGGCCCAAATTTGTAGAGAAAGACCTTCGGGGTATTGTGGCGCATCTAGATAGATGTTCCATATTGGCGTAAACAAGGAAATGACTAGACAAATTGCTCCACCAAAAAGAAGCATCTTTGATAGGCCTGATATTTTATTGGTACTCATGATGTTTTGTTTTAATGATTTTTTTATGCTAATAAGCTATTATAACAAAGGTAAACTTTTAGGATTCTGTTTTTGTGACTAAAGTCATTTTCTGTAGTGAAATGTGTTAAGACCTTCAGAAAATAAAAAAGTGGCGTTTTAGGCGCCACTTTTTGAGTTGTTAAAACTTATTATTTATTTGAGGCTTGTTTACCTACACTAAATGTAAGAGGAACATTACTTCCTTTAGGAGATACCCTCACGTAGCCCTGCATCTCTTGGTGAAGAGCAGAACAGAAGTCGGTACAATAGATCGGGAAAATACCTACACGATCAGGTACCCATTTTAGGGTTAGAGTTTCACCAGGCATAATTAACAATTCGCCGTTATCTGCACCTTTAACTCCGAAACCATGTGGAACATCCCAGTCTTGCTCTAAATTGGTTACGTGGAAATATACCTCATCACCCATTTTCACACCTTCAATATTGTCAGGGGCAAAGTGTGAGCGGATAGCTGTAATATAAACGTGTACTTTATTACCTTCTCTTACCACCTTAGCCTCAGTCTCGCCTTTGGTTACAAAAGGATGTTTGTTTTCCTCTATTTTAAAGATTTTAGTTTGTTTATCTTTAATTAGCTCGGCAGGAATAGCTTGTGCGTAATGTGGCTCGCCAATAGTTGGGAAGTCTAATATTAGCTCCATTTTATCTCCACTGATGTCATACAACTGTGCACTTTGAGAAAGCTCGGGCCCGGTAGGTAGGTAACGGTCTTTGGTAATTTTGTTGTAGGCAACTAAATATTTACCATAAGGTTTTTTAGTGTTACCTCCAGGTACCATTAAGTGCCCAACAGAGTAGTAGGTAGGTTGTCTGTCTAATACTTTCAAGTCTTTGATGTTCCATTTAACCACTTCAGATGATACAAAGAAAGAGGTATAAGCGTTTCCGTTAGCATCAAACTCGGTGTGCAATGGGCCTAAACCAGGTTTTTGAACTTCGCCATAAAGTGCTGATTCGTATTTGATTACAGGGATACCATCGTATTTTTCTTTTTCGAAGTCCTTGTTGGCAATAGCTTTTTGGATTTTATCGAAACTAAATACGGGAAGTAAAGCAGCAAGTTTACCACTGCCTACAATATATTCGCCAGTTGGGTCAACATCGCAACCGTGAGGTGATTTGGGGCATGGGATAAAATATACAATATCAGGGAACTCGGCTACGTCCAAAACAGTAACTTCATTTTTGATGACCGATTTTGAAGTATGAGTAGCCTCATCATAGGTGTTGTGTGCATATTTTACCTTTTGTTTTTTGCCTTTACCAGCTTTAATGTATTCTTCGGCTTTTTTCCAGTTTACAGCCATGATAAAGTCTTTATCGTTTTTAGAAGCATTAACTTCTAAAAGCGTATTGGCTTGCTCGGTATTGTAGGTACTGAAGAAGAACCAGCCATTAGATTTGCCTTTACCAGTTCTAGCCAAGTCGAAGTTTACACCTGGTGTTCTCAATTGGAAGGCCACATCCATAGCTCCTGTATTTTTGTCAACACTTACAAAACTGATGTGTCCTTTGAAGTTTTTCTTATAAGTTTCTATAGAAACGTCTCCATTTTCATAGTCCCCAGGAACGCTAAAGCGTGTACCGGCAACAATGTACTCAGAGTTTTCGGTACCGAAAGGAGAGCTATGGTTACCGCCACTGTTAGGCAATTCTACAATTTCTGCTGTACGGAATGTTTTAAGATCAATACGAGCTACACGAGGGGTGTTGTTTCCGTTCACAAATACCCATTTTCCATCGGCAACACCATCGGTCATGGACATTTCTACGTGGTGCAAATCGTCCCAAGGCACAAAACCGTGCGAGGTGTTGAGCATGGGTTTGGTCTCTTCACTATAGCCCCATCCTTTTTCGGGGTCAACCGAAAAAACAGGGATTACACGAAGTAAACGCCCACTCGGAAGGCCATATACGCTCAATTGACCAGAGAAGCCTCCGGATACAAAGTTATACAGCTCGTCATACTTGCCGGGGGCAACATAGGTTTTTGCTGCGGCATTTCCGCTAACAGCATTGCCCGCCCCTTTGGGCTTGCAAGATGTGATGGCCAGTGCGGCAACTGCCAGCACTCCCATGGTGATTTTTGTACTTCTAAACATGTTGTTATCCTTTTTTAGTTTTCTTAATAGCTTTTTATTTTACCCCGTCATTTTGTCTCATGAATTCTAAGATTTCACGAGCTTCATTTTCGGCAAGGTTTTGGTTTGGCATACGTACCAAGCAAAGTTCTAATTGGGCTTGTACTTCTGGGTCTTTATCAATCATGGGGTCAGGATTGGTAATAAAGTTCATAATCCAGTGGGCATTATGCTTTTTGGTTACACCTTTCCATCCTGGACCCACCAAGCGTTCGTCAGTAGTTTTGTGGCAAGAGAAACATTTGGTTTCTGATATTGATTTGCCTTTGCTAGCCATAGCAGCATCAAGTGGACCTAATTCAACGTTGGTTTCGTCAAATTTTCCTTCGCCACGTTTAGGGTCGTAAGAGCTAGCGTCAGCACTTGGTGTTTCGGTAGTTTCTGTTGTTGCGCTAGCTTCTGTTTCGGTTTGTTCTGTGTTGCCTCCGCATGATACGGCAAATATGCCTACTAAGGCTAATGATAGGGCTGTGAAGATTAACTTTTTCATTTTTAAAGGGTTTTTTAGTTATTAATGTTTGTTTCAGTAAAGATAATTTTTTTGTTTATGATTGTCATTAAAATGTTATAAAAAATGATTTTAATCATCAGCTAGATTCCATTCAGCCCAAGAACTTGGCGTTTCGTATAGTCTTATAGCTTGTAATTGATATCCTTCAGTTTCTAAGAGTATGGCCAATTCGTTTTTAATATTGAGCATTAAGTTTTCGCAGGTAGGTTGATAGGGTACAAAAATAATTTTGTCGCTAATATTGCTAAAGTTGGTTCCCATTGTAGCTACTACTTGCTCGTTGAGTACTAGCGCATGATCGTATTTATTTATAATTTGTTTTACCACCAGATATTTTAGTTGTCCAAAATCAATCACCATCCCTTGTTTAGGATTTTGCGGGTCTTGGTTGGGGTAGCCGATAATGGTAACTTGCAAGCGATAAGTGTGTCCATGGATATTTTTGCAGGGCCCATCGTAGTTGAACAAGGCATGCGCCATATCGAATGTAAATTCTTTGGAAACTCTTATTCTCTCACTTTTCATGCAGCCAAATTAGAGTAAGTAAGGCTTCAAAAAAATGAGGAAAGTCACAAATTTAAGTTATCTAGCGCAACATGATTAATTTTTTGTGGGTTTTAGATGTTTATCATGCAGATATTCAGTTGTTTGCATGCTGTTGTTTTAGGTTATTGAAATGCAGATAATTTTATCTTTTATTTTTGTAAGTCTAATTTAGTAGAGATAAATATAACCAAAATGACGGATTATTCTGGCTTTTTACGTTTAGCCAGTTTCTTTTTGCTTATTCTTTCTGGTCTTTTCTCAATCTCTACTTTTAGTCCCAATAGGTCTCTGATGATGACCGAAGCGCAGACCCCGCCAAATGCAGCAGGTAGGTAGGAGGACGTGCCATAAGCAGAGCGTTTAAAACCAGACCCATCTGTCATGATGAGTGATTCTTTCATCACCTCTTCGATAGAGAAAACAGCCTTAATATTACTAGCATCACCTAATTTTTTCAATCGCTTGCGTACATATTGGGCAAAAACACATTGATAAGTGTCTGTAAGGTAAGTTACTCTTAGCTTTGTTGGGTCCAGTTTACCTCCAGCTCCCATAGAGCTAACAATTGGCATCTGGTAGTGTAGGGCAGTAGAGAGTAAAGTTACTTTAGGGGTGATGCTGTCAATACAGTCGGCAATGTAATCAAAAGAGTTGCTCAATAGTTCACGGCATTTTTGCGGGGTCAAAAAGTCCTTTAGCACATGTAGCTTTAATTCGGGATTGATGGCCATCAAGCGTTCTTTCATTATTTCGGCCTTGCTCTGCCCGTGGTTGGTAGCCAAAGCCGGTAGCTGGCGGTTTCGGTTGCTGGGATCTACTACATCGCCGTCAACTATGGTCATTTCGCCAATACCACTACGGCATAAAAATTCGGCAGCAAAAGAACCTACCCCACCTAAACCAACAACCAAAACATGCTTAGTTTGTAAACATGTAATCCCTTCTGGACCAAGTAATATCGAAGATCTGGAAAGCCAGCTAACGTCTGCCATTGAAATAACCTTTTTTTGTTTGAACGCTTGCAAAATTACATTTTTTAGAATCATATTTGTAGGTAAGTTCGCTAGGGTCTTTTCTGCTCAAGTTCCTACAAGTCGATAGCTTCGTTAATTTCAGACATAATTTGCATCTTTACCACCATAATCAATATGCAATCTTCACCTTATCTCACCTCCTTGGTGCTTAGTGTATTCGTCTCGTTGTTGCTTGGCTTGCTCTATGCTTGGTTGCTGTACGGACTGAAAAGCGAATTGCCCAAAAGACAAAAAACATGGTGGTTCTTTTTGCGAAGCCTAGTAGTAGGGGGAATTTCATTCTTGTTATTTGCCCCCATGATAAAAAGATTGTCTTTTAAGAAAGAACGGCCAATTGTGGTTATTGCTACTGATAATTCACAATCGGTAAAAGCTTTTCAGCCAAAAGATTTCAATGAAGAACGATATGCCGAAGAACTCGAAAATTTAAAGCAAAAACTGTCTGAGAATTATGAGGTGCAGACCTATAGCTTTGGCGATAGCGTGAAGAAAGGCCTCTTTTTTGATGGTGACGAACCTCTAAGCAATGCAACCCAATTTATCAAATACCTGTCTGATGAGATGCTTAATCGAAATTTAGGGGCATTGATTTTGGCTAGCGATGGTATTTTTAATCGGGGTGGCGACCCGAGGTACGAACTTAAAAGGCTTAATACCAAGGTCTATACCCTTGCATTGGGTGATACTACTATTCGCAAAGATGTGCAAGTAAGCTCCTTGCAATATAATGATTTGGTCTATCGAGGTAATGACTTTGTTTTAACGGCTGAGTTGGAAGCAGAAGCCTGCAAAGGAGAAGAGGTAATGCTACAAGTTTTTGAGGGCAAAACACTTTTGCAAGAAAAGAAGCTAACTATTGGTAGTTCGAGCTTTGCAAAGCAAGTATTGTTTAAACTTAACGCAAAATCTTTGGGGCTGCATCAATATACGGTGCAAGTTGTACCGCTTGTTGGCGAGCATAACCTAAAAAATAATAAGCTACAAGCACAAATAAGGGTAATTGATGGTAAGCAGAACATATTGTTGGTCTCGGCTTTTCCGCATCCGGATTTGGCTACAATAAAACAAGCTATAGCCCAAAATGAGCACTATGAGTTGCAGGTACGGATTGGTGAAGAGCTAGATACTTTGTCCTTAAAAAACTATCAGGCGCTAGTATTGTATCAAATGCCAGCAAAAAGCAGTACGGCAGTTAAATTGTTGAGTAGGCTACAGCAGTCTTCTATACCTTGCTGGTATATTTTGGGTTTACAGAGTGATCTGAGTGCTTTTGCACGTTTTCAGAAACATGTAAACATCAGTATAAGAAGCGAAAATCAACAAGAAATTTATCCGGTTTACAACAAAGATTTTAGTCTTTTCCAGCTAGATTCTGATAGTAAACTTGAGCAGTTTGCCCTGTATCCGCCTTTGTTATTTCCATCGGTAAATATACAGCCTAGCGGAATTTATAGTGCTGCCTTGAACCAAAAAATTGGGCATACAGCTTCTCAAAATCCTTTATTGTTTTATGGCAATGGGCATGATCAAAAATATGCGGTTTTGCTTGGTGAGGGCTTGTGGCGATGGAAATTGCAAGAAGCTAAGAGCGAGCAGAGTCAGGCATTAACGTATCAGCTCATAAACCGAACAATTCAATATCTGTTGGCCAAAGATGATAAGCGCAAGTTTAAGGTATATGGTGCTAAACAATTGTTTTTTGAGAATGAACCTGTGATTATTTATGCAAATCTTTATAATGACAGTTACCAAGCCACCAACGAGCCCGAACTTATTTTGGTTTTGAGAAATGCTGAGGGTAAAGTTTTTAACTATACCTTCTCAAAGCGGAACGATAGTTACCAGCTGAATTTGGGAGCTTTGCCTGCGGGTCAGTACAGGTATGAGGCCAGTTGCCAATTGGGTGATAAATCTTATCGGGATAATGGCTTTTTTGAAGTGATGGAACAAACAGCCGAGTTTCAGCAAAGCAGGGCCAACCATCAGTTGTTGTATGCCATGGCAGCCGAAAAAGGAGGGAAGATGTTTTTTCCCGATCAAATGCTACAAATAGTAAATGAGCTTAAACAGGGGCAGCAGTTAAAAACTATTGTACACGAAGAAAGACGTTACGAAGCTTTGATAGATTTAAAATGGATTTTTGGTGCTATATTAGCACTGCTAACACTAGAGTGGTTCTTAAGAAAACGTAACGGAGAACGCTAATGACCATCAACAGTACAGAGATTATTGAAGTGCTAGGTACCATAGCCTTTGCTATTTCAGGTACATTTGCGGCCATACAAAAGCGTTTGGATCCATTTGGGGTATTGATTATTGCATTTGTAACTTCGATAGGAGGCGGTACTGTTAGGGATTTGTTGCTTGGCGATACTCCGGTAGCCTGGATGAGGGACGTTAATTACTGCTTACTCATTCTAATTACCTCGATTTTAACCCTTTTCTATAGATCTAAAATCAAGAAATTTAAGGTCACTCTTTTTCTTTTTGACTCGCTCGGACTGGGATTGTTTACTGTTGTTGGTGTACAAAAAGGTATCTCTTTTGGACTTGAGCCGGGTATTTGTGTGGCTTTAGGTACTATTACAGGTTGTTTTGGGGGTGTAATTCGAGACACACTGCTCAATACAATCCCGTTGATATTTCGTAAAGAGATTTATGCAACAGCTTGTATTGTTGGAGGTCTAATCTATTTTGCTTTGCTCAGGTTTAGGGTAGATGAAGATATGGCAAAGATAGTCGTAATTGCATTTATAGTTGGACTACGAGTGGTGGTAGTAAAATATAAACTGGCTTTACCCAGATTTGGCTATTGAAGAATAAGAGTCAACAGTGTAATTGTCTTTGTGCTATAAACCTAGGCTCTCCATCACTTCTTTCACTTCCTCAGCATAGATTTCGCTATGCGAAGCATCTAATACGCACTCTCCATCTTTGATAAGTAAAATCTGTGGCGATTCGTGGTGCACCTTAAAAAGCTCGGCAATTTGTTTGGACAAATCACGATGTTGGAGCAAATCCAAGAAATACAAATGAATGCCAAAAGGAATAACATGCCAATCGTTTTCGAAACGGCGCTTTGCCATTGCACTTACCGAGCAACGTGTGCTGTGTTTGAAAATGAGCTGGAAACCTTTTTGTGCTCTAATCTCATCCAGTTGTGAAACTGATTCAAGTGGAATCCATTGCTGGCTCATGATTACCTTCTTCTGGCTTTTGCTTCTGGGTAAGAACTATAGGCCGGACACAAACGATCTGAACAAGATTCGAAAACCGTAATGGCCAAAAGGCTAAACAATAAGAATATCGCTACTTTTTTCATGATGAACTTTTATACTACTAAAGTAGAAAAATAATAGTGTATTACAAATTTTGCGAAAAATCTATCATTTTCAAAGCGGTAATGGCGGCTTCGTCTCCTTTATTGCCGTGTTTGCCGCCTGCACGGTCTAATGCTTGTTGCTCATCATTGGTAGTAAGTACACCAAAAACTACGGGCTTGCTGTGTTTTATGCCTACTTGGGTAATACCAAGGGCAGCAGCATCACAAATGAAATCGAAATGTTTGGTTTCTCCTTGTATTACACAGCCTATACAGATAACGGCTTGTATATCTTTTCTTTTATCGAGCAATATCTCGGCTGCACCAGGTAGTTCAAATGTTCCGGGTACGCTCAAAGAGAGGATGTCTGTTTCTACAACACCATGTTTTAGCAAGGTATCAAAAGCACCTTGGTACAAGGCTCCGGTAATTTTGGCGTTCCACTCGGCTACTACAATGGCTATTTTAAAACCTTTGCCCGAAGGGATGGTGGTATGCGAAAAATCAGATAGGTTTTTGAGTTGTGATGACATGCTTCAAAGGGTTTTAAATAAAAAAGACCCTGCACATACAGAGTCTTTTTATACATTCCGTAAATATTAGTTGGCTTGTGCGCTTGCTCTTGCAATATATTCGTCAATCATTTGTGCCTCTTGGCTACTTGGAAATTGACTTTTTATTTTACTATAAGCCTCAGCTGCTGCTTTGTAGTCTTTAAGAGCCTCATTGGCAAGCCCCAATTTTTTTAAGAACATGGGCGAAGTAAATTTGTTGCTAGCTTTATCAGCTGCTTTTTTATAATAGGTGGCCGCTTGTTTGTAATCTTTCAGCTCGCTATAGGCATCACCCAAAAGGCCAAGTGCTAAGGGGTCAACCACAGGGCTACCGGTAGCGCTGTATTTACTCAATGCATCAACAGCTTTTTTGTACTCTCCTTTGCGTAGGTAAATCCCTCCTAAGTAAAGGTTAGCCAAGTTAGCAGATTTGGTGTTGGCATACTCTTCGGCAATGGCCTCCAAACCCGGATAACCGCCTTCTCCTTTTATAGCTTTATCAGCAAGTGAGTCAACACCAAGAAATTGCTCGGCTTTAAACATTTGTCCGGCAGCCTCTTCGGCTCTGTTTTTTAGGTACACGCCTTGGTACCACATAAAAATACCTATTAACACTACTACTGCACCAGCAATAAAAGCGATACTTTTAGTGTTTTCTTGAATAAAATTGCTCTTTTTAACGCTATGTAATGCTTCTTTTTCTTTTTCAGACATTTTATGTTCAAAATTAAGGAAGGCAAAAATACATTTTTCATTTAAAGTATCAACTCTTTTGCATCATTTAATTAAACTTTAGTGTATTAGCTCGATTAAAAAAGGGTAACTTTGGCCAAGCTATATGATGTGGTTAAAAAAACTTACTCTTCTAAATTTTAAAAACTATACACAGGCCGAATTGGATTTTTCACCAACTGTTAATGTTTTGGTGGGTAATAATGGTGCCGGAAAAACCAATTTGCTAGATGCCATCCACTATTTGTGTTTGTGTAAGAGTTATTTTAATCCTATAGATAGTCAGCAAATTAAAAATGGTGAAGATCTTTTTTTGGTGCAAGGCCATTTTGAAAAAGACGAAACTATTGAGAACATATCTTGCGGACTAAAACGCAACCAGAAAAAATCATTTAAGCGCAACAAAAAAGAATACGAAAAACTGGCAGAGCATATTGGTTTATTTCCTTTGGTGATGGTGTCGCCCTATGATATTGGTTTGATAATGGACGGAAGCGAAGAGCGAAGACGTTTTATTGATAATGTTATTTCGCAAACTGATGCTCGCTATTTGGACCAATTGATACGTTACAACAAGCATTTGCAAAGTCGCAACGTGTTGCTAAAACAGGCTGCCGTAAAAAGTATTGACGGTGCTTTGTTGCAAGTACTTGATGAACAATTGGTACAAAGTGGCAACATTATTTTTCAGAAACGTCAGCAATTCTTGGCCGATTTTATTCCTTTGTTTGACCAACACTATCAGTTTTTGGTGAGTGGCGAAGAAGAAGTTTCATTACGATATAGTTCGCAGCTTGCAGAAAAATCTTTTGAAAGCTTGTTGACCGATGCATTTGACAAGGATAGGTTGCTAGAACGAACTACCGTTGGGGTGCACAAAGACGAGTTGCAATTCGAGATTAAGGGGATGGCACTAAAAAAATTTGGTTCGCAGGGTCAGCAAAAATCCTTTTTGATGGCACTAAAACTAGCTCAATACAGCTATTTGCGACAAAACAAGGGCTATAAACCGCTGTTGCTTTTAGATGATATTTTTGATAAATTGGATAACAACCGTATCCGCAAATTGATGGAGATGGTGTCTCACGAAGATTTTGGCCAATTGTTTATCACTGATACACACCGGGATAGGATTGCTCGAATTTTTGAGGATATTTGTGTAGATATTAAATTATTTGAAGTAGCAAACGGAGAGCTCAGCTATGCGTAAAACAAACGACATGACTTTAAAAGAAGCTATCGACAAGATGCTCTCGGCCTATAAACTGCGTGGGCGATACGACGAAACAGGCGTTACGTTATTGTGGCCCGAGCTGATGGGAACTGCTGTAGCCAATAGAACTTCAAAAATTTATGTGTACGAGCGGAAGCTCTTTGTAGCCATCGAATCATCTGTAATTAAAAACGAATTATTGATGGTAAAAGCAGCTATTCTCGAAAAACTGAATGAAAGAGTAGGGCGGCAGGTTATAGACGATATTGTATTTTTATAGAACTTTAGATAATGGAGCGTAAAGAACAACATCTGCAAATAAGGGTGTTTGGCAAGGTACAAGGTGTTTTTTTTAGAGCAAGCACCAAAGCCGTAGCTGACCAATTGGGGGTGAAAGGCCGTGTAAAAAATGAAAAAGACGGTTCCGTACTCATTGAGGCCGAGGGCTCTGCTACCCTACTTGATGAGTTTGTGCAATGGTGCCATCAAGGTCCAGAGAAAGCCCGGGTTGAGAAGGTAGAGCTTAGTGAAGGAGAATGGCAAAACTTTACCAACTTTGTAGTCATCAAAAAGAATTTGCTGTGGTAGCAGATCAACTCAACTATGTGTTCACTAAAATAGGCGTATGTCTGCTATAAAGAAATTTGTTAGTCAAACGGCCATATACGGTGTCTCGACCGTGCTTTCACGCTTGTTCAATTTTATTTTAACCCCTATTTATACTCGTGTATATCCGAGTGGGGTTTACGGTATTTTTACCAACATGTACGCCAATGCTTCTATTATCAATGCCATTTTGGCTTTGGGAATGGAGAGTACATTTTTTCGTTACCTCAACAAACACGAAGACCGAAAGCAAGAAGTTTATAACAATAGTTTTTTGAGCATTCTGTTTGTTTCTTTGCTATTTCTAATTACAGGCTTGGTGTTTGATACGGAAATAGCCCGATATTTTGCTTCTAGCCCTACAGAGCTGGCAGACTACGAACACTATGTCCAATTTTTTGTATGGATTTTGTTTGTTGATGCGATATGTGTAATTCCCTTCGCAAAAATTAGGGCTGATGAGAAACCACTACGTTACAGCATTGCCAAATTTCTGAACATTGGTTTGTTTGTTGGTTTCAACCTATTTTTTATACTCTTTATTCCCTGGATAATGAAAAACCAGTGGTGGGGTGCCGATTGGTTGGCCACTTGGTACCGCCAGCAATGGGTAGGTTATGTATTTATTGCCAACCTCATAGCCAGTATTGCTACGCTGATTTACCTTTTCCCGGAGTTTTCTAAGTTACAAATACGTTTCAACAAGGCTTTGTTTGTTGATATGTTCAGTTATAGTTGGCCGGTATTGGTAGCCAATTTGTCTTTTATCATCAACGAGAACCTGGATAAAATTGTACTCAAGAAGCTACTGCCTCCCGCAATTGCCGATGCAGAGGTAGGTGTTTACGGTGCGGTTTGTAAGATTGCAATTTTCTTGAGCATCTTTAATACTGCCTTCCGTTTGGGTGCCGAACCGTTTTTCTTCAGCTATGCTAAAAACAAAAATGCCAAGCAAACTTATGCACAAATATTGTACTATTTTGTAATTGCCCTATCGCTGATTTTCATTGCATTGGTGGCTAATATCGAGCTGTTGAAATATTTTATTAGCCGTGATAAGGCACATTTGGCAGAGTATTGGGCCGGTTTGCCTGCCGTACCTTTTTTGCTTATGGGCTACGTGTGTTTGGGCATTTATATGAATTTGTCTATATGGTACCGCTTATCCGACCAAACTCGCTACGGACTTTATATCTCTTTGTTGGGTGCGGGGCTTACTATTGTTCTCAACTTTATTCTTATACCGCATTACAGTTATATGGGCTCGGCTTGGGTAAGTATGTTGGCTTATTTTGTAATGATGGTTGTATCTTATTATTTAGGTCAGAAGCACTACCCCATTCCCTACAAAATTAAACAGATAGGGCTTTACTTGCTGCTTGCAACAACTATTGCTTTTGCATCGTTCTTTTTATTTGATCGAAATATTTACATCGGCAATACACTCTTAGTTGTATTTTTGGCTTTTGTTTATTTCGTAGAACAGAAAGAGCTGAAGCAAATTTTTAAGAAAACCAATTAGTTCATCCTTATGCAAATAAAAGTTATTAACCAATCCAGCCATCCGCTACCTGCTTATGAAACGGCACACGCTGCCGGTATGGATTTGCGAGCCAATATTGACGAAGATATACTTATAGCTCCTATGCAACGCCGTTTGGTGCCTACCGGTTTATTCATAGAACTGCCCGTTGGTTTCGAAGCTCAAATTCGCCCACGTAGTGGTTTGGCTTTTAAACACGGGATAACAGTTTTGAACTCGCCTGGTACGATAGATGCAGACTACCGTGGAGAAATTAAGGTGTTGTTAATTAACCTTTCTGATACTGATTTTGTAGTGAAAAACGGAGAGCGTATAGCACAAATGATTGTTGCTAAGCATGAAACCGTAATCTGGGAACAAGCCGAAGAACTAAGCAATACAGAACGTGGGGCTGGTGGTTACGGGCATACCGGCAAATAGTTATTAAGAAATGATTAAACAGTTTTTAACGGTTGTCGGAATATTGGCAAGTCAAACCATGTTTGCCCGCCAAGAACCCTTGAGCGTGAGCGATAGTATAGCCGTTAAAAACTATTTTTTTGCTGGATTAAGTAATCGTCTATTGGAAAACTATTCGGCCGCTTGGTCCAACTTTCAGCAGCTTTTACAGCTAGATCCCAACAATGATGCTGCTTGGTACGAGTTGGCCAATCTGCAAATTCGACAAAAGCAGCTTTTGGATGCCGAGATATCCATAAAAAAAGCAATCAATAGAAAGCCTGCTAATCCTTGGTACTGGAGAATGCTTAGTGATATTTACAAGCTGAGTGGTAACTCACAAGGTTGGTTAACCAGTTTAGACCGACTAATTGAACTTGAGCCGCAGCAGGATATTTGGCGAATTGACCGCATCAACATATTGCTGATTTTGAATAAACTGGTAGAAGCAGAGCAGGAGTTGAAACAGTATGAGCAACAGTTTGGTAAAACTAAAAGTAGCGAACAAGCCGCTAGTCACTTGTTGACATTGAAAAATCCCAAACAGCCCAACCCAATGATGGAACAAGGCGAAAAAGTTGAAAACTATTTACTCTTGTCCACTCAGTTGCTGGCTCAGCACAAAGCAGCCGATGCGTTGAAGGTATTGGAAAAAGCAAAAGAGCGCCGATTGGATAACTATAAATTGGATTTGGCCTTTGCCGATGTTTACCAGGCTCTAAATAGAATGGGCGATGCTTTTGCAGCACTAGAAAATGCATTTAAGCACCCACAAATGCCTGTCGAGGATAAAATAACGCTACTTGCAAGCCTCGAAGCAAAGATATCAGCAGTTGACAAATTACACCAAGTATTGCTACTGGCCAATCAGCTGGCCGAGCAACAACCACAAGACGATAGGGTAGCACTTTTAAGAGCTAATATCTTGTTTAAACTTGGCGACTACAACCAGGCAAGGAACAGTTATCTGCAAACCATAAAGCTATCCGAACAGAATTATCAAGCTTGGGAGAAACTTTTGTATCTTGAGCTGATGACCAATCGTTTTGCAGAAGCGGTTAAGCTAGGTGATTCGGCATTGTCTTACTATCCCAATCAGGCAGTTTTATATTATTATCGGGCCTTTGCTTTGCATCGCAACAACCAAATTGCCGAGGCTGCATTTGAACTGAACAATGCTTTGCAATTGGTAGCGGATGACGATAAATTAAAATCGATGGTACTGGCCTTGCAGGCTGAGGTTTTTATAGATCAGGGCAAACTTAGTGAGGCAGAGTCTGTTTTTGATCAGTCTGTTGCGCTATATCCAAACAACTACTTGGCCCAAAGTAGTTATGCATATTATTTGGCGCTAAAAAACCGCAACCTGGACAAGGCCGCAAAAATGGCTGCACAAGCTGCTAGGCACTTACCCAATAATATCGGAGTGTTAGATGCGTTTGCCTTTGTGCTTTTTAGACAAGGTCAATATGCAGAGGCCTTAAAAGTTATGGAAAAAGCTCTGCAAAATAAGACAGTAGAAAATTCCGTTTACTTAGAGCACTACGGCGATATTTTGTATATGAATGGTCGTAAAGAACAAGCTTTGCAAGTTTGGAAGAAGGCACAAGAAAACGGTGGTGATAATGAAAAACTAAAACGAAAGATAAATGAGAAAAAATATATTAAATAGTTTGTTGGCCCTAGCTGTTTTTGCTGTAGTGGCTTGTAGCCCTAAGCGACAGATTGTTAAGGCTCCAGAGGCTAGAGTTGATACCACTTTGGCTACTAAAGATACCAAGGCTGAAAACTTGAGCCGTTTGAAGGCAAACAACCTTAACTATACAACCTTGAGCCTGAAAGCCAAAGCCGATCTCAATATTGCCGGTAACGAAAATAATGTAAACCTCAATATCCGTATCCAAAAAGATGCTAAAATTTGGTTTAGTGTAACAGCACTTGGCGGTGCAATTGAGGCAGCTCGAGGCATAATTACGCCCGACAGTATTTTACTGATGAACCGTTTGCAAAAAACTGTTTTGCGTAAGCCGCTTTCATACATATATAGTTATACAAACAAGCAGGTAAACTACACTTGGTTGCAAGCCATACTATCGGGCAACACGGTGAATGACTTGCTAGTTGACAAATCGGATCTTAAAAATGAAAATGGTGTTTGGCAATTGCAAGGTGTTGAACAAGGGCTGGCTTATCATTTGTTGTTTAATACCCTGCAAAAATCAAAAGTACTTAACCTGAACGATGCAAGAAACGGCCAAGCCTTAAAAGTAGCTTACGATGCCTATACACCACTCAACCAAGGTTTATTTCCTACGCGTATGCAAATAAACTCGGTAGCGGGCAACAAAAAGATTGATGTTTCGTTAGAATTTACTAAGATTGAGGCCAACCAAGGCTTAGATTTCCCGTTTTCGGTACCGCGTAGTTACGAGCGAATAAATTAAAATTTCATACTTTTGGCTAATGAAGTTTATTAAAGTAGTATTAATTGCCTTTTTGGTAGGCTCACAAGTTGCAGCATTTGCACAATCAAGTAAAGAGCTGAAAAGAAAAAAAGAAGCCTTGCAGCGGGAGATTGAGTTAGCACAAAAAAATTTGAACCGTACTACTAGTGGCAAAAAACTAACTTTAAGTCAAATTAACGCTCTGAAAGCTCAAATAAGGCTTCGTCAAGAAAAAATTGGTGCAATCAACTCCGAGATGAAAAATTTGGATCACCAAATTAACGAAAACAACAATAAAGTAAACCATCTTAAGGTTAGGCTGAGCGATTTAAAGAAAGAGTATGCAGCCATGATTCGTTTTGCCCAGCGCAATAAGAACACCTACGATAAAATGATGTTTATTTTTTCGTCAAAAGATTTTAACCAAGCCTACAAGCGTATTAAATATTTACAACAGTTTGGTCAGTATCGTAAAAAGCAAGCAGGCTATATTGAGGATACCCAAAAACAATTAACCAACCAAATTTTAGTACTCGATAAAGATTTGAAAAACAAAGGAAATCTACTAAAAGAACAAGAACAAGAAAAAAATAAACTCGATAAGAACCGAAGCGAACAAACCGTTGTACTAAACAAACTGAACAAGCAAGAACGGGTTTATAAACAAGATATTCAAAAAAAGAAGCAACAACAGGCCGCTATAGATCGTGAGATCAGGATAGTAATTGCCCGCGAAATTGCAGCCGCCCGAAAACGCGAAGAAGAGGAAGCACGACGGCGTGCTGCAGCAGCAGCTAATGCCGGTGAAGCGGCCACAAAAACTCCAAGCCGTAGTAACAGCGGAAGTTTAAGAGCTACGCCAGAGGCAGCCAAACTTTCGGATGCTTTTGAGGCCAATAGAGGTAGTTTGCCGTCGCCCGTGGCAAGTGGTTATATCACAGCTCGTTTTGGAACGTATATGGTTGATCAGGCTTCGGCCCGTCACGATGGTGTGGTATTCCAAACCAGTGAAGGGGCAGCGGTTCGGGCTGTTTTTAACGGCTCGGTAAGTGCAGTTTTTGAAAAATTTGGAAAATATTTTGTGCTGATTAAACACGGTGAGTATTTTACCATCTATGAGAATTTGAAGAGCGTTAGCGTGTCTAGAGGAGATAAAGTGAGTACCAAACAAACTATTGGTACGGCAGCCCTTACCGATGGGATACCCGAGGTGGGTTTTCAAGTAAGGCGGGGTGATACACCTCAAAATCCAGAAAGTTGGTTAGCTCGCTAAATACTTCTGAAAAAATAACAGATATTTGTAGTCTAATTTATAAATCATGTTAAATATCGTAATTCTTGAGTTTCTGAATATGGGGGGCAGTGAGATCATGCTGATTGTTATTGCTATTCTCCTTTTGTTTGGTGGGAAGAAACTACCCGAACTGGCCAGAGGCTTAGGGAAAGGTATTCGAGAATTCAAAGATGCCTCTGATGGGGTGAAACGAGAAATTCAGCGCAACATCAACTCAATAGGTCTTGACGATGAGGATGATAGCCAACAAAGATCGCAAAGAACCTATCGTGAACCCGAAGAAGATCAAGAGTATTCTATGCATGAATCGGAGAATGAAGCAGTAAACGATGAAGAAAAGCAAGAGGAACCCAAGAAATCATCATAAAATTATTTTTAAAAGATAAAACCATGTTACAGACCACATTGCTAGCAGCGCTAGGTACAACAGAAATTATTTTAATTATCGTTGCGGTATTATTACTTTTCGGCGGTAAGAAAATTCCAGAACTTATGCGTGGCCTAGGCCGAGGTATGAAAGAGTTTAAAGACGGAAAAGACGGTATAGATTCTACCAACGATAAAGTCAGCAAATAATATTCTTTTATATTTTTAGTTCAAGTTTTGAAGAAATACCATTCTCTTTCCGAGATACAAATCGCCATTGCCCAAAAAAGCCTCAGCCTGGATGAGCTTTTGAACTATTATTTTGAGCAGATTGAACAACATAAACAGCTCAATGCCTTCAACGAAGTGTTTTACGAATCGGCCAAAGCACAAGCAAAGCAGGTACAAAGCAAAATAGACAATGGAAAGGCTGGGCGCTTGGCCGGAATGATAATCGGTATTAAAGATAATATTTGCTACAAAGACCATGTAGTAAGTGCTTCATCCAAAATGTTGGAGCACTATGTTTCGCCCTATTCAGCTACAGTAGTTCAACGCTTGCTGCAAGAAGATGCCATTATTATTGGTCGACTCAACTGTGATGAGTTTGCTATGGGTGGTTCTAACGAAACCTCCTATTTTGGTCCGGTAAAAAACGCTTTCGATACCAATCGAGTGTCTGGAGGATCATCGGGTGGTTCGGCAGTAGCTGTACAGGCCGATATGTGTTTGGCTGCTTTGGGAAGTGATACCGGAGGTTCGGTAAGGCAACCAGCTGCCTTTTGTGGACAAATAGGGCTAAAACCCACCTATGGCCGTATTTCAAGATACGGGGTCATCGCCTATGCTTCTTCTTTTGACCAAATTGGTATCATCGCTTCTTCGCTTAGCGACACTGCACTTCTACTCGAGATTTTAGCCGGTGCCGATGAGAAGGACAGCATGGTGGCTAACCAAGTAGTACCGGCCTACTCGCAGTTTGAGACCGATGGTAAGATCAAAAAAATAGCGGTTTTGGCTGAGACAATGAGCAGTGCAGCGCTTGATCCACAAACTAAAGCTGCAATTGAGCGTAAAATAGAAAAATTAAAAGCCGATGGACATTTGGTAGAGGAAGTTTCATTTAGCTTGCTAGACTACCTAGTGCCCAGCTATTATGTACTCACCTCGGCAGAAGCCTCATCTAACCTTACCCGTTATAGTGGGGTGCATTTCGGCTATCGCAATACACAAGCCGAGAACCTAAACGAGCTGTATAAAAAATCAAGGAGTGAAGGCTTTGGTGCTGAAGTAAAGCGACGTATCATGCTGGGTACTTTTGTGCTTAGTGCAGGTTATTACGATGCTTATTATCAAAAAGCACAAAAAGTTCGCCGGCTAATTCGCGAACAAATTGAGCAGCTGTTTCAGCAGTATGATTTTCTGCTTAGTCCGGTAGCACCAAGTCCGGCTTATAAGATTGGAGAACAATCCGACGATCCAATTGCAATGTACATGGCAGATATTTATACCGTGTTGGCTTCTTTGGCGGGTATTCCGGCGATAGCCCTACCTATAGGGCAAAATACAGAAGGTTTACCACTTAGTATGCAACTTATGGCAAAAGCCTTTGATGAAGCCGGCTTGCTAAGTTTCTCGAATTATCTTTTGGCCAAAACAAATAAAAACTGATAAATGCAGCAGCAGTTAAACTTAAAACTTTTAATATTACTGCTGTTATCTTTTGGTAATCTGTATGCTCAAAATAATTATACGCTTGCCGAGCCCCTACCCAATAAAACGGTTGATAGCCTCACTACTTCAAAAGAGTATGTGCGTGCCGAGCCCTATTTGTTGTATAAACATCGATTAGATTCGCTGCAAAAAAGTGTCACTCTCGATTGGAATGAGCAGGTGCAATCGTATATTGATGTTTATGTGAAGCGCAAAGCCAATTATGAAGAGATGCATCGTAGGGCAGCCTACTATTTCCCAATTTTTGAAAAAGCCTTACAACAATACGATGTACCCATCGAAATGAAGTATTTGGCTTTGGTCGAGTCGTCTTTAGATCCTCATGCAGTTTCAAGGGTTGGCGCTACCGGTCTTTGGCAATTTATGTTTTCTACGGCTCAAAATTTTGGGCTTACCATGAACAATTTTGTGGATGAGCGGAAAGATCCACAAAAGGCCAGTTATGCTGCTGCTAGGTATTTGCGAGCAGCTTATGATGAATTGGGCGATTGGCTTTTGGCCATTGCTTCCTACAATTGTGGACCCAGCAATGTCAATAGAGCTATAGAAAAAGCAGGCTCTCGAAATTTTTGGGAATTGCGCCCTTTTCTCCCAGCCGAAACCCGCAACTATGTTCCGGCATTCATTGCTGCGGTTTATGTGATGAATTGTAGTGCCCAGCATAACATCAGTATTAAGCCCTCCTTATATGACTTTGCCATCGATACAATTGCGGTTAATCGTTTTGTATCATTAGATGAGGTGGCTAATGCCTTAGGGCAAGGTTCAGCAACTTTATACGCTTTAAATCCCTCATACAAGAAGCGAATTGTAAATGGTAAACCCGAGTGCCCTATGCCGCTAGTTATTCCAAAGGCCGAACTTGTCCATTTTGATGAGCTTTACGAAGTGTTGAACAGAGATTTTCTCACAGACACAACCATTGTATTGGCTACAACCGATGATCAAAGAGAGCTGAAAAAACTTCAAAAAGCACGCAAACCAATTAGTGGTAGCGAAAAAAATATTTGGCACAAAGTAAAAGCCGGCCAAACGCTATCGGCAATAGCCCGACAATACAAAGTGAGCGTTGCCCAGTTGCAGGCTTGGAATCAGCTCAAGGATAATCAAATTGTTGTGGGGCAAAGTTTGATGATTAAATCCACATCGGGCTAAAAATTGCAAAATTTCAAAATAAATATGGTCGTAGTCTGTGCTGCTCAAGACTAAAGTCTTTGGTATAAAGGTTCTCAACTCAAATTTGCTTAAAACTACTTATGCTCATTAAAAGTTGTAACTTTGACCACGAAAAATAAATTAAGAAATGAGTAAAATCAACAGAAAAAAGGATGCTTTGGACTACCACTCGCAAGGAAGACCAGGCAAAATTGCGGTGGTTCCCACCAAACCTTATTCTTCACAGAGAGACCTAACCTTGGCTTACTCGCCAGGTGTAGCCGAACCTTGTCTTAAAATTGCCGACAACAAGGAAGATGCATATAAATATACCGCTAAAGGAAATTTAGTAGCCGTAATTAGTAACGGTACAGCAGTTTTGGGCTTGGGCGATATTGGCCCCGAGGCCGGTAAACCCGTAATGGAGGGGAAAGGATTGTTGTTCAAAATATTTGCAGATATCGACGTGTTTGACCTTGAATTGGACACCAAGAACGTTGATGAGTTTGTAAAAATTGTCAAAGCTCTTGAGCCAACTTTTGGAGGTGTAAACCTCGAAGATATCAAAGCTCCAGAATGTTTTGAAATTGAACGTCGTTTAAAAGAAGAGATGAAAATTCCGGTGATGCACGACGATCAGCACGGTACGGCTATTATTTCTGCCGCTGCTTTGATTAATGCTTGTGAATTGCAGAAAAAAAAGCTAGACAAGATTAAGATTGTAGTGAACGGGGCTGGGGCAGCTGCTATCTCTTGTGCTCGGTTATATGTTGCCGTTGGCGCCAAAAAAGAGAATATCGTGATGTGCGACCGTAAAGGTGTAATTAGGGCTGACCGCACAGAACTAGACCACATCAAAGCAGAGTTTGCCACCAGCAGAAATCTGCATAGCTTAGAAGAAGCCATCAAAGATTCGGATGTTTTCATTGGGCTATCAACAGCCGATTGTGTTAGTGCTGATATGCTGAAAACCATGGCAAAAAACCCCATTGTGATGGCCATGGCTAATCCGAATCCTGAGATAGCCTACGAGCTTGCAGTAAATACCCGAAAAGATATTATTATGGCTACCGGGCGCTCAGATTATCCGAACCAGGTGAACAATGTTTTGGGTTTCCCCTATATTTTTCGCGGTGCGCTTGATGTGCGGGCGACAGCCATCAACGAAGAGATGAAGATTGCTGCGGTAAGAGCAATTGCAGCCTTAGCCAAAAAGCCCGTACCCGAGGCTGTGAACATGGCATACAATGTGCGTAACCTCAAGTTTGGTAAAGATTACATCATCCCCAAACCTACCGATCATCGTTTAATTACCCATGTTTCTATTGCTGTAGCCAAGGCCGCTATTGCCAGTGGCGTTGCTCGTAAAAAAATTACTGACTGGGAAGCCTATGCCGAAGAGTTGAAGCTGCGTTTAGGAACTGATGATTCTTTGATGCGGGCAATTACTATAAAAGCCAAAACCGACCCGAAACGTATTGTTTTTGCCGAAGCGGATAATTACAAGATCTTGAAAGCTGCACAAGTGGTGAAAGAAGAAGGAGTGGCTATTCCGATTTTGTTGGGCAACAGAGAAAAAATTCAAAACCTTATTGATGAGAATGAGCTCGACCTGCAGCAAGTACAAATTATAGACCCTGCGGCCGAAACACAGAAAGCAGCCGAATTTGCACAATACCTCTACAAAAAAAGGCAAAGAAAAGGGATGTCGCTTAGCGAGGCCAGCAAGCTCATTACCCGCGATCGGAATTACTTTGGTTCGCTAATGGTAGAATTTGGCGAGGCTGATGCAATGATTTCTGGTCTGACTAAAAACTACGTATCGGTTATTAAACCCGCCCTACAAATTATAGGTATAGAAGAGGGGGTAAGTCGTGTTGCAGGGATGTACATGATGATGACCCAAAAGGGGCCGGTATTTTTTGGCGATGCTACGGTAAACGTTGACCCAACTGCCGAGCAATTGGTTGATATTACGCTTTTGTTAGAGCGCTCTGTCCGTAAATTCAATATTCAGCCTCGAATTGCATTACTTTCTTACTCCAACTTTGGTTCAAACGAAGGTGAAATACCAGAAAAAACTCGTGCAGCTATCAAAATTTTACACGAGAAACACCCTGAAATTGTTGTGGACGGAGAGATGCAAGCCAACTTTGCCATCAATAATCAAATGCTGAAGGACAATTTTCCTTTCAGTACCTTGGTAGGTGGTGCAGCAAATACTTTGGTTTTCCCGAACCTCGAGTCGGGCAATATAGCCTATAAGTTGTTGCAAGAGTTGGGCGGTGCCGAAGCTGTTGGTCCAATTTTGCTAGGACTGAAAAAACCGGTGCATATTGTACAGTTGGGCAGTTCGGTAAGAGAAATCATCAACATGGTGACCATTGCCGTAGTTGATGCCCAAGCTCGTGGAGCAGAAGCACCCGAAACACCTAAAAAAAGAAGCTTGCTAAAAAGAAAATAAGATTTTAGCTACGCAGGTATCGTAATCATTCTTCGGCTTGTCTCTTGCTATACGGCAGCGAACAAGTATCCGAAGAATGATTTTTTGTTTAAAGAAGCAACAAAAAAATAAAGCATTTGCAAATTTTAGCATTTTAATATTACTTTGGGGAATTATGTATGCTTATATTGATGGTCGGTTAACCTTTAAGAGCCCAACCCAAATTATTGTAGAGGCAGGTGGCATAGGTTATCAGCTTCATATTTCGTTGCACACCTATGCCGCTTTGGGCAGCCAAGAGCGTTGTAAGGTGTACACTTGGCTACATGTAAAAGAAGATGCTCATACTTTATACGGCTTTGCCGACGAAGGCGAACGTTCACTCTTTCTGCACTTGATTTCTGTGTCGGGGGTAGGGCCTAATACCGGGCGAATGATTTTGTCGTCGGCAAGTCCCACCGAGGTACAACAAGCTATTGTGAGTGCAAATGTTACTTTTATGCAAAGTATAAAAGGTATCGGTGCAAAAACTGCACAGCGTATAATTTTAGATTTACAAGATAAACTAAAAAAAGAGGGCTTGGTATCGTTAATTTCTGTGCCGGTTCACAATACACAAAAAGAAGAAGCGTTATCTGCTTTGGTGATGTTGGGTTTTGCCAAAGCCGCAGCCGAAAAAGTGCTGAGCAGCATAAATGAAAAATCTACCGAAGAGCTTAGCGTTGAGCAGATGATCAAGCTAGCGTTGAAGAACCTATAACCAGGAAACGATTGAAGAAGAAAATAGTTTTATTTTGTCTTATATTCGGCTCATTATTGGGCATGAATGGTTTTGCCCAGAGCAATACGATTGATACGGTTAAAAACACTTTTAGCACCAGAGAAAAGCAATGGATGGGTCTTAGAACCTATTCAAATCCTTTTTTAAAAACCCCACAAAGTATAAAAAAAGAGGTAGAGTACGATGCGGCCAACAATCGCTATATCCTTACCGAAAAAATAGGCGGACGCCTCTATTCGCCACCGCAGTACCTCACCGTAGAGCAATATCTGCGTTTGGTAAACAGCGAAATTAAGCGTGATAATTGGCGTATGCTGTCTAACAAAGAGATTGCAGACATCCGAAAATCAGGAATAATACCTGCTGTAAAAGTAAACAGCCGTGTATTTGAAAAGATTTTTGGCGGAACAACCATTGATATACAACCCAGTGGCGAGGCCGAACTGACTTTTATGGGGCGTGTCAACAAAAACGCCAATCCGCTTTTCAACGAGCGTCAGCGTGTGCAGGGCAATTTTGACTTTACCCAACGTATCCAAATGGATGTGGTGGGTAACATTGGTACAAAAATGAAAGTCAAAATGAACTACAATACCGAGGCTCAATTTGACTTTGAAAACCAAGTAAAATTGGACTATGTAGGTAGCGAGGATGACATCATAAGACGGATAGAAGCTGGAAACGTAAGCCTTCCGCTCAATACCAGTCTGATTAACGGCACACAAGCACTCTTTGGGGTGAAAGCTCAGCTACAGTTTGGTAAACTAGGGCTTACCACGGTGTTTTCGCAGCAAAAATCACAATCTAAGCAAATCGAAGTAAGCAATGGTGCACAGCAAAACGATTTTAGAATAAGTGGTAGCGAGTACGAAGCCAATAAACACTATTTCTTGGCACAATATTTCAGAGATAATTACAATAACGCTTTGCGTTTGCCACCTACGGTACTTTCGGGGATTAATATTACCAAAATAGAGGTATGGGTAACTAACAAGAGCGGAAACACCAGTGATTCTAGAGATATAGCTGCGTTCTTAGATTTGGGAGAACATAACCCTTACAACAATTTGTTTAGTCCTTTGGCTGCTGACGATTTGCCTTCGGGCTTTGCCAATCCCAATTTCCCAACACCCTCCAATAACTTATTCAATGTAATTCCGGCCGGAGCAAGACAGTCTAATAGTGCAGCATTATCACAATTCTTTGCCTCATCGGGTGCAACTGATAACTATGCAAAAATTAGCTATGCCCGTAAACTAACCGAGAAAGAATTTACATTAAACCCGCAGTTGGGTTATATCTCACTGAGCACCCAACTCAATACAGATGAGATTTTGGCAGTATCCTATCGCTACACCTATCGAGGCAAAGAGTACCAAGTTGGGGAGTTTGCTACAGATGTTCCCTTTGACCCGAGCACACCCAATGTGTTGTATGCAAAATTGCTAAAGAACGAAACCATCAAAACCAATTTGCCTACTTGGGATTTGATGATGAAAAATATTTATAGCATAGGTGGATATCAGATCAGTAGTCAGAACTTTAAATTAGATATTTTTCGATTAGACGAGACCACGGGGGTAGAGCGTGCTGTAATTACAGAAGGAGCAAATACCACCAATAAAATTTGGATCAATGCTACAGGGCTCGATCGTCTTAACCCCCAAAAAGAGCGTAAACCTGATGGGGTATTTGATTTTGAAGTAGGTGGAAACAGCTCATCAACAAATACAACAAATACAACCAATACAGGTGGCACAGGTGCAGCAGGACCAAGTTTAACTTTGGGTAATACCATTAACGGTTACCTGACTATCGATCCCCAAAACGGGCGTATCATCTTCCCGCTTATAGAGCCTTTTGGTAAAGATTTGGCCGACCTTTTTGCTCCTAGTGAGACTAGCCTGAAAGATAAATACACCTATCCGCAACTTTATAGTAGTACCAAAAACGATGCTCAACAGCTCTTTGCCGAGAAAAATCGTTACATCCTTAAAGGAAGTTATCAGTCAGACGTATCATCAGAGTTTAGCCTCAACGCCATCAACGTGCCCGAAGGCTCGGTAAAGGTAATGATGGGTAGCATTCCTTTGGTAGAAGGCTCAGACTATACCGTGGACTATATGGGTGGTAGGGTTAAAATTCTTAACACGGCTTTGCTGAGCTCAGGGCAACCCATTCGTATCTCTACTGAAAACAATGAGTTGTTTGGTATGCAACAACGTTCTTTGTTTGGTTTTCGGGGCGATTATCGTGTAAACAACAAACTCAATATCGGTTCTACCTTTATGAATTTGCGTGAGCGACCTATTACCCAAAAGGTAAACTTTGGCGAAGAACCCATTTCTAACACGATTTGGGGAATGGATATCAATTACACTTCGCCATCTAGGTTCTTAACCAAAATGGTCGATAAATTACCCTTTATCTCTACAAAAGAAAAATCCAGTATTAGTTTCTACGGCGAATTTGCCCAATTGATACCGGGTCATCCATCAGCACTTAATGTAGGGGGATCAAGAGGCGGTACTAGTTTTATTGATGATTTTGAGGCATCTCGTTCGGTAATAGACCTTAAAAGTGCCAATGCTTGGCAAATATCAGGAACTCCCCAGTTGTTCCCAGAAGCCCAATACAATAACGATCTTCGTTACGGCTTTAATCGAGCTAAGCTGGCTTTTTACAATATAGACCCTATCTTTTATAATCGTGGGGGCAGTTCGCAAATGCCAGACAACCTACGTGGCGACAAGAACGAACTATCCAATCATTATGTTCGTGAGGTGTTAGAAAACGAGGTATTCCCCTATAAGCAAATTAGTACCGGGCAACCTATTACCCTTCAAACCTTAGATTTGGCCTATTATCCCATGTTGCGTGGTCCATACAACTATACCACTACAGGTTTCAACCCTAACGGGACATTGCAAAACCCAAAATCACGCTGGGGCGGTATAATGAGAAAAGTTGATGTGAACGATTTTGAAGCGCAGAATATCGAGTATATTGAACTTTGGGTAATGGATCCGTTTATGTACAAACCGGCATCACAAGGTGGTGACCTCTATTTCAATATCGGTAACTTATCAGAAGATATTCTGAAAGACGGTAGAAAATCGGTAGAGAACGGACTACCAGCTAGCGATGATCCGAGCCAGTTTGACGAAACTGTTTGGGGTAGAGTGTCCAAATTACAACCGGTAGTGCAGGTATTTGACAACGATCCCAATGTACGTAAAGCCCAAGATGTAGGTTTGGACGGTTTGTCTAACCAAAACGAGCGGCAGAAATTTGCAGCCCTTATTAGTCAAATTACTTCGCAGCTTAATCCGGATGTTGCGGTAGCTTTCGAGAACGACCCCTCGTCTGATGATTATACCTATTTCAGAGGAAGCCAATTAGATAGAGAGAACGCCGGTATTTTGAAACGCTACATGAACTATAACGGTTTAGAAGGCAATTCCAAAACCTCTCAACAATCGAAAGATGAATTGGGACTAGACAACTCGGCAGCAACCTCTTTACCGGATGGAGAAGATGTTAACCGAGATAACAACATGACCCAGTCTGACGAGTACTACCAGTACAAGATATCGATGCGTCCCGGAGATTTGGTTGTAGGGCAAAATTTCGTTACAGACAAAGTGGTGTCGGCTGTAAAATTGGCTAACGGTAAAACCCAAAATGCCACTTGGTACCAAATTCGCATTCCTTTATCGCAATACGATTGGAAATCGTCTAACATCAATGATTTTAAATCGATACGCTTTGTGCGGATGTTTATGACCAATTTTGCCGATACTGCCGTTTTACGTTTTGCCAAAGTACAGTTTGTACGTGGCGAATGGCGTCAATACAACGCAAAGAACGAGAGTAATTTGGTGATTGCCGATCCTGGACTAGGCTTGTCGCCCCCGGCAGATAATTCCTTGTTGGAGTTGGGTACGGTAAACATCGAAGAAAATGGGAAACGCAGCCCAATTCCGTATGTGGTGCCTCCAGGTATTGAGCGTGAACGCGATTTTAGCAATTATCGTGGCGATACCCGACAAAACGAACAATCGCTATCGCTTACTGTGAAAGATCTGAAAGACGGATACGGTAGAGCTGCATTTAAGACCGCACTCAACGATTTTAGGTCGTACAAACGGTTAGAAATGTATGTGCATTTGGAAGCCGACGGAATACATGCCCTAAATGATGGCGATTTACAAGCTTTTGTGCGTATCGGTACAGATAATAACGACAACTATTACGAGTACAACCAGCCTTTGAAAGTTACCTTGCCCAATACCAGTGATCCTTATGCTATTTGGCCCGATGTAAATAAAATAGACATCCAATTAGAGCAGTTACAAAAAGCAAAAATTGCTCGCAACAATTATCGTGATGGTATGGGCTTGCCTTGGCCTATCAATATTCCATTCCGCTACAGCGATGGACGAAACACCATTGTGGTGAAAGGACAGCCCGATATGAGTAAAGTGAGAATGTACATGTTGGGCTTAAAAAATCCTTGGAAAAATGCACCAGATGCAGATTTAAACGATGACGGATTAGCCAAATATGGACAGGTTTGGTTCAATGAGTTGCGTTTGAGCGAGTTTGATGAAAAAGGAGGATGGGCAGCTACTGCACGGATGTCAGCCAAATTGGCCGACTTTGCCGATGTGAATGTCTCGGGTACCAAATCAACCGTTGGATTTGGGGGTATAGAAAGTAAGGTAAGCGAGCGTAGCCGTACAGACAATACAGCTTTTGATATCTCGTCAAACGTGGAGCTGGGCAAATTTTTACCTAAAAAATCGGGAGTAAAAATACCGATGTTTGTGAGCTACTCTAAGCAAGTAGCTACCCCACAGTACGACCCTCGCACACCGGATATTGAACTGTCAAAAAGTTTGGATAATGCCAACAAAGCGCAACGCGATTCCATTTTGAATTTTGCCCAAGACTATACCGTGAGGAATAGTTTGTCCTTTACCAATATTCGCAAAGAGCGAACTAATCCCGACTCGAAGGTACATTTGTGGGATATCGAAAATTTCAATATTTCGTATTCGCAAACCAAAATGTCACATCGCGATTTCTTCAACGAATCGACTATCCAAAATAGCTACAAAGCATCTTTAGCCTACAACTATAGCAAAGACCCCAAAGTTTATCAGCCTTTTAATAAGCTTATCAAATCCAATACGCTAAAACTGTTAAGGGATTTTAACTACAGTTTGATGCCAAAGTCAATTAATTTTAAAATAGATTTTGACCGTTTCTATTCGGAAAACACCTTGCGCAATAACGATCCCAATAATTTTATACCCATCAACACCACTTTCAATAAGAATTTTCTGGTAACAAGGGTTTATGGCATAGCTTGGGATTTGACCAAATCTTTGAGTCTTGATTTTGATGCGACCAATTACTCGATTATTGACGAACCTGATGGACGTATAGACGGTTTGAAACGCGATACCTTATGGAACAATTTGAAAAATTTGGGTCGAACTACCGATTATAATCACAACCTGAATGTGCGGTACACATGGCCAATTAATAAAATACCGGGTTTAGAATGGGTGAACTTGGCCACCACTTACGGCACCAATTTCACTTGGCAAACCGAGGCTTTAGCTACCCTAAACGACCCGACCATCAATTTGGGCAATACCATCCAAAATGCACGTACCATACAGGTTAATCCTACGCTAAACATGTTGAATCTTTACAATAAATTTGCTTTTATTCGTAAGGGTTTAAGCAATAGGGACACCACGTTTAAATTGGGTAATGCTGCTATTTGGTTGTTGACCAGTATTAAAAACGTTAACGTTGCCTTTACCCAAACCAAGGGTACTTTCTTGCCGGGTTATTTGCCAAAAACCAAATATTTTGGTATTGATAATGTGAGTGGTGCACCGGGTTGGGGCTTTGTGTTTGGTAGCCAAAGAGATATCCGCCTGATGGCCGTAAACAATGGTTGGATTACTACAGATGCCAACCAAGAACAACTGTATGTCAATACCCTACGTGAAGATTTTCAGCTCACCAGTACCTTAGAGCCCATAAGGGATTTGAAGATAACTCTTAACGCCTCTAAAAATCGTACGTTAAATTACGCTACCAACTTTAAGTATGATAGTGGCACGGCAAGTTTCCAAAACCTATCACCCAATACTACTGGAGATTTTAGTATCTCTACACTAACCTTTGCTACAGCCTTTAAAGACAAAGGAGGAAAAACCAATTCGGCCATATTTAAACAATTTATGGATAATAGGCAGGTAATTTCCAGAAGGCTTGGCGCACTCAACCCCAACTCTATTGGGCAATCTGGAGGCTACGCCGATGGTTACGACAAAAACTCGCAAGATGTGGTGGTATTGGCATTTTTGGCCGCCTATAGAGGAAAAGATGCTGATAAAGTATCTTTAAGAATGTTTCCTAGCATTCCATTGCCCAACTGGCGTATTACGTACTCTGGTTTGACCAAATACCCTTTCTTCAACGAGCGTTTCTCGGAGTTTAGTCTCAGACATGGTTACCGTTCTACTTATAGTGTCAACGGGTTTAATAGCTTGTTGAAATACGAAGAGATAAACGGTTCGGTAAGTAGTAGAGATATCAATGCTAACTTTTTACCTTTGTATCAGTTTGCTCAAGTTAGTGTGTCTGAGCAGTTTACGCCTTTGATAGGTGTGGATACCAGATTAAAGAATAACATGACCCTCAATTTCGAAATCAATAAAACCCGTTTGCTGGGCTTGAGTTTGGCTAATAGCCAACTGGCTCATTTGTCGGAAAATAACGTAGTTTTTGGGTTAGGTTACCGTACTACCAAGTTCAGATTCCCCTTTGGTTTATTTAAGCAGGTGAAAATGGACAACAATATGGATTTTAAATTGGATTTGTCGATACGAGATAACAAGACCATGATTTACCGTGCCGATGTTGTAAATGCAGAGATATCTGCCGGAGCCAAAAACATCAGTTTGCGACCAAGTATAGATTATGTGCTCAACCAGCGTTTTAATGTGCGTATCTTTTATGATTCGAATATTACCCGACCCTATACCTCACAATCTTTCAACACTTCGTTTACCAATTTTGGATTTAGCTTGAGACTGACGTTGAATTAGAGAGAGGGGGATGGATTTTTTCGTTGTTCGTTGTTCGTTACTCGTTGTTCGTTTTTCGTAATTCGTTGTTTGTTGTTCGTTGCTTGATTTTAGTTTGTTTTTTGTTTATCGTTTTTGGGCGATTAAATAATTATCTTTGTGGCGTTATAAAAATCTAGTCAAACAAAATAAACTTATAGAAATGAATTTTCCATCAGAATTGAAGTACACCAAAGACCATGAGTGGATATTGGTATCGGGCAATGAGGCTAAAGTAGGGATTACTGATTTTGCACAACGCGAATTGGGAGATATCGTATATGTGGACATCAACACCGTGGGTAGTGAGGTTGCAGCCAACGAGGTTTTTGGTACTATTGAGGCAGTAAAAACAGTGTCTGATCTTTTTATGCCTGTAAGCTCTACCGTGTTAGAGGTGAACGAAAGCCTAAATAACAGCCCTGAGTTGGTAAACAACGACCCGTACGGTGAAGGATGGATTGTTAAAATTGCGTTGAGCGATAGCTCTGAACTAGATGGCTTGTTGAGTGCCGATGATTATAAAGCCTTGGTAGGCGCTTAATCATGTTTTTGTACAAAGCACTAAAGCAACAACGCTGGGCCATTTTATGGACAGGGGTTATTTTAGTGCTTTGTAATATTCAAATCCCCAAATCGCCCAAGCCGGGTTTATTTTTCGAAGGCTTCGACAAGATGGTGCATTTGGGTGTATTCTTTATCCTAACTATTTTGCTCTTTTACGGTAAGATTAATTATCAGCATAACTACCGTTTCCGATCGCTAACTATCTTTAAAATTATACTGATTTCGGCAATTGTAGGTGGGGGTGTAGAATTCTTACAGTGGAAGGTATTCACCTATCGCTCTGCCGAGTGGTGGGACTTTATTTGCGATATGTTAGGCTGTTTTATGGGAGTTTTTAGTTATATACTACTCCACAAATCCAATTATAATGAAAAATAAATGGACTATTCTTTTCTTCATGTTGTTGCTTGCATCATTTAGTTCTTGCAGCTTGTTTAAACAAGATTGCGGTTGTCCAAAGGTTCGTCGTTTTCAACGTTAAGCTTGCCGTACTATTTTCTTTTATTTTTAGCTCAGTTATAAGTGCTTTGTAACTAAAATGTTAGTTGTATTTAAAATGTTACTACTTCTTTAACATTTATTAACAAACATTTTGAGGCTGCCGAGGTCTGAATAGGTAATTTTGAACCATTATTTGAATAACAGATGAAACTATTTACCAAACTATTTCTGGTGGCTCTTATAAGTCTTGCCACAACAGGCCTTGCCTTAGCACAAAGTGTTAGCGGTCGGGTACTTAACCAAAAAGACAAAAGCCCAATAGACTACGCTTCAATTGCCTTGAAACGTTTAAGCGACTCGACAGTTGTTGGTGCTACTTCTAGTGCAAGCAACGGTACGTTTAAGTTTAATAGTATTGGGCCAGGCAAATACAGGTTGTATGTTGCTTATTTAGGTATGAAGAATGTGAACAAGGACTTTGAGTTGAGTAGTGCCCATCCCAATATCAATCTGGGCGATTTGCTTATGGAAGATACAGGAGTAGAATTGAAAGGAGTTGAAGTGAAGGCCGAGATTCCTCCTGTGGTTGTAAAAAAAGATACTGTAGAAATTAGTGCCTCTACTTTGAAGGTGAAAGAGAACGCAGTAGTTGAAGATTTGTTGAAAAAAGCACCCGGTGTTGAAGTGTCTAAAGACGGTACCGTTACGGCACAAGGAGAAACTATACAAAAAGTAAAAGTGGACGGTAAAGAATTTATGGGTAATGACCCCTTGTTGGCTACTCGCAACTTACCAGCTGATATGGTAGATAAAATACAGATTATCGACGAGATGTCAGAACAATCTAAATTTTCGGGAGTTGATGATGGTAACCGTTCTAAGATATTGAACATTGTTACCAAAAATGGGATTAAAAATAAAGGTTACGTAGGTAACAATTCAATCGGTTTCGGTACCAACGATACTTATGATGCCAATATCAGCATCAGTCGTTTTGATGAACAACAGCGTATTACCCTTTTGGGACAGTTCAACAACGTAAACAAACAAAATTTCGGGGGTGGTGCAAGAGGAGGTAGAATGATGTTTGGCGGAGGCGGAGGTGGCCAACAATCAGGTATAACCACTACAAATGCTGCCGGTTTAGATTTTGGTGATACTTATGATGATGGCACCGAATTTTCGGCAAGCTATTTCTTCAATAAGACTTCCTTGTTCAATACCAATACTACCAATTCACAAAGTTTTATTGGTAACAGTACAGTACTCAACAACAGCAATCTGACTAGCACCAACGAATTGGTAAATCACCGTTTGAATTTTATGGTGGACACCAAATTGGATTCGGCTACTTCAATCCGTGTACAACCCAATTTGACATACTCAGACAATACCTCAAACAGTTTAACCAATTATATCCGTACCAACTTGGCGGGGAATGCTGTGGGTTCACAAAATTCTATATCTAAAAATACATCGCCTACAGTAAGCAATAGTTTGCTAATCAGACATAAGTTTTTGCGTAGAGGGCGTACCATCTCGTTAAACGTTAATACCAATCTCAACGATAGTGATGCCGATAATTTTAATAAAAATCCTGAGGTATTGACCGATCTTAACGGAGGTACTGTAGTTAAAAATCTAGATCAATTAAACGACAATCTTGTTAAATCCTTAAGCAACACAGCTCGTTTGGTTTATACTGAGCCGCTATCTAAAACATTAAATTTAGAACTTAACTACCAAAACAGCTATGCCCATGATAACAGAAAGCGTGATGTGTATGATTTCAATACCGTTACCCAAAAATATGATTTGGTGAATATCGATTATTCGAACGAATTTGAGAATACCACCTGGACCAATGCCTTGGGCTTTAGTTTCAACAAGAACGAGAAAAAATACACTTGGAATGTGGGTTTGGCCGCACAAGCTACCAACCGCACCAATGATAATTTGACCAGCGGAAATGTGTTTCGCCAAAATTTCATTAACCTTACTCCATCGGCGCAGTTCCGCTATACCTTCTCGAATAGTAAACGTTTACGCATACGCTATAACGGACGCACCAATCAACCCGGTATCGATCAAATACAACCGGTTAGAGATAATACCAATACCCAAAGTGTACCAGTTGGTAACCCCAACTTAAAGCCTTCTTTTGCTAACAGTTTCAATATATTCTACAATAATTTTGATTTTGCCAGCTTCCGGAGCTTATTCTTGGGTGCATTTATTACCCAAACCTTCAATGATTTTGCCAATACACAGCAGGTAAACAACGACCCCAACTCGCCCGATTATGGTAAGATAGAGAACGGTTATGTAAACGTTAGCGGCAATTATAATGCAAATTTGTTTGGTAACCTCACTTTGCCCATTATTAAGGGCAATAAGCTCAATTTGCAAATCAATGGGGGGCTAAACACGTCACGTAATACCAATATTACTGCCGGAACCAAAAATATTACCCGCAATTTTGGCCTCAACAACGGCTATCGCTTAGTGTCTAATATGGATAAGTTTGACCTCAATGCTGGTATATCGGGCCGTTGGGACAGAAGCACCTACACCATTGGTCAAACCACCAATTACTATACCTTATCGCCTAATATCGACATCAGCTATTTATTTCCGGGCGATATCCGTTTGCAAACCGATGTTACTTACAACAAGCTAACCGGAAGAGGGGCTGCTAACAATACCGAGTACACCATGGTAAATGCTTATATCAGTCGTCAGTTTTTCAAAAACAAAGGTACATTTAAGCTATCAGTAAACGACTTGTTGAACCAAAATACTGGTATTAGTCGTACTGCCAATGCCAACTCTATTGTTGACCAAAATTTCAACGTTTTGAAACGCTATTTCATGTTCTCGTTCACCTATTCTTTGACCAGTATTGCTGGGCTTGGTTCGTCAAATGCTAGACCAATGGGCGGCCCTGGTGGAGGTATGATGATAAGAGGGCACCGAATGTAAGCCAACAAGTTTAACTTAAAAGGGGGAGGCATTAACCTCCCCCTTTTAAGTTAAAATCTTATAAAAATTTTTGAGGTATTTTATTTGGATTTATTTTAAATAAAACCTAAATTGCGGCGTTTTTCAGAACGATAATAGATTAACAATTTTTAGAGAAGTCACCTTATGAAACTTTCGCAACTCAGACCCGGAAAAAAAGCTAAGATCGTTTCTTTTACCGATCCCGAAATGTCTGTAAAATTGATGGAGATGGGCTGCTTGCCGGGCGAAGAGGTAGAGGTAGAGCGTTTTGCCCCACTAGGTGACCCCATGGCCATAAGGGTGGTGGGTTATCAGCTCTGTTTGCGCAAGGCAGAAGCAGCTGTAATTGTTATCCAATAGGATTTTTGAATGAAAATTGCTTTAGTCGGTAATCCTAATACAGGAAAATCTACCCTTTTCAATCTACTTACTGGGCTCAACCAAAAGGTGGGTAATTTCCCAGGAGTTACTGTTGATAAAAAAACAGGTTATTGCAAGTTCCCGTCGGGAGAAAATGTACAACTTATTGATCTGCCCGGCACCTATAGTCTTTATCCTAAAAGCAAGGATGAGCAAATCGTATTTAATGTTTTAGCCGATAAAAATAATCCTTCGCACCCCGATTTGGTGGTACTGGTAGCCGATTCTACCAATTTGCGTCGTACTCTACTCTTGTTCTCGCAAGTAGCCGATTTGAATTTGCCCATCCTCTTGGTGCTCAATATGGCTGACATGGCTAAAAAAGAGGGGATTAATATTGATGTTGATAAACTATCAGAGCGTTTGGGGGTACAAGTTATCAGTCTTTCGGCACGTAGTGTGCAAGGTATCGAACAGCTTAAAACAGCTCTTCATCATAGCACATTGGTGCCTACGCAAAATGCAGGTATTGAAGTCCTGCCCTTTGCTCCCGAGGCTATCCCTCAAATCAAAAAAATAGTCGATTGTCCGAATGATTATTTTGCCCTACAACTGTTGCACCAGCATAAAGAAGCCGATTTTCTAAATACAAAGCAAAAAGAAGAAATTGCCCGTATTGCAGAGCAACATCAGTTCAACAGTTTGCTGGCGCAGGGCAATGAGACTGTAGCCCGCTACCGATTGCTCAGTACTATTTTGAGCGGCGTAGTGGTGGACACCGGAGCAGCCAAGAAATTTGGTTTCACCGATAAGATAGATCGGGTGCTTACCCACAAGTTTTGGGGTTTTGCTATTTTTATTTTGGTGCTGGCCTTCATCTTCAATTCGATATTTACTTGGGCTACCTACCCCATGGATTTGATAGAATCTACCTTCACTTGGCTTACCGAGCAGGCTCATGCTTTTTTGCCAGCGGGTGTACTTACAGATTTGTTGGTGGATGGAGTATTAGCCGGATTGGGTGGAATCGTCATCTTTATCCCGCAAATAGCCATACTTTTTGCGCTCATCTCTATTTTAGAAGATACGGGTTATATGGCCAGGGTAACTTTTATGATGGACAAGGTGCTACGCAAGTTTGGTCTTAGTGGCAAATCGGTAGTGCCTATGATTGGCGGAATTGCCTGTGCTGTGCCCTCTATAATGAGTGCCCGTAACATCGAAAACTGGAAAGACCGCATCATCACCATCATGGTAACGCCCTTAATTAGCTGCTCGGCACGTTTGCCAGTCTATACCCTGCTTATTTCTTTAGCCGTACCCGATACTAAACTTTGGGGATTTATGAGCCTGCAGGGCCTCACGCTGATGGCCATGTATTTCATCAGTATTTTCATGGCGGTGTTGGTAGCTTGGGTGTTTAAACTGGTTATCAAAGCCAAAGAGCGCTCTTATTTTATCATGGAACTGCCCGTGTACCGTATGCCTCGATGGAAAAACGTAGCGTTGACCATGTACGAAAAATCCAAGACTTTTGTTGCCGAGGCCGGTAAAGTTATCATAGCTATATCTATCGTACTTTGGGTGCTGGCTAGTTACGGACCAAGCAAACGTTTTGAAGCTATAGACAAGAAATATGCCGACATTGAGGCCAACAGCACCGATTCGGTGCAACTGGCTAGCCTAGAGCGTGACCATGCTGCCGAGCGTTTGGAAAATTCGTACGCTGGTATTTTGGGGCAAGCCATAGAACCCGCTATAAAACCCCTTGGCTACGATTGGAAAATAGGCATTGCTCTTATTACTTCTTTTGCTGCCCGCGAGGCTTTTGTGGGTACCATGGCTACTATCTACAGTGTAGAAGCAGCCGAAGGTGATGCCGAAGAATTACGCCTGCGAGATAAAATTGCCGCTGCCCGCAACCCTCAAACTGGTTTGCCTGTTTTTAGTTTTGCTGCTTCATTCTCGCTGATGCTGTTTTATGCCTTTGCTATGCAGTGTATGAGTACTGTTGCCATCGTGTATCGTGAAACCAAGGGTTGGAAATGGCCGTTGATACAGGTTGCCTACATGACCGCACTGGCCTACTTTGCTGCCTTAGTGGCTTATCAGTTGTTGAAGTAAGGAGTTCGTTTGGTCGTTGGTCGTTGACCGTTGGTCGATACTCGTTGTTCGTTTGGTCGTTTTTCGTTAGTCGATACTCGTTGTTCGTTTGGTCGTTTTTCGTTAGTCGATACTCGTTGCTTGTTACTCGTTTATTCGTTGTTCGATATTCGTTTTTCGTTGTTTGATATTCGTTTGGTCGTTGACTGTTTTTCGTTTGCTTATATCTGGTTTTTTTTTGTTGGGCTAAGCTAACTATTGTTGGTCTGATATTTCGTTTTGAGGCTTGTTCGAGCCTGTTGCCGATAATTGAATTTTTTGGGTGCTTGGGCTGATGGCTTTATAAGACTGTGAAAACACCATTGTATGGCTGTTAGCCCTTTTAGAGTAGTTTTACATGAAATTATTTGGGCTGCTTAACTTGTGGTTTATAACAAAAGAAAGGCGAGTTGCCCCGCCTTGAATGTTTTCACAACGGAATAATCCTTATTGTGATTTGCTTTCATTTAGTCAAAGATAACAGATGTTTTTTAAATTTCAATAGCTATATCGTAAAAGGATATTTTTTATTTTTATCTTTAAACATAATCAAATTAGACTTTTATGAAGAAAAATATTTTAGGATTGGATTTGGGGTCGAACTCTATTGGTTGGGCATTGGTTGAACAAGACTTCGATAATAAACAAGGGAAAATTTTAGAAATAGGAAGTCGGATAATTCCAATGTCGCAGGATATTTTGGGTGATTTCGGTAAAGGAAACTCTGTATCACAAACAGCAGAACGTACCAGATACAGAAGTGCTCGCAGGCTTCGAGAAAGGTTTCTACTTCGCAGAGAAAGACTACACCGGGTTTTGAATGTAATGGGTTTTTTACCCGAACATTATTCTACTCATATTGATTTTGAAAAGCGGTTAGGTAAATTTATAGAGGGAGCTGAACCCAAATTGCCTTGGAAGAGAAATGATGATGGAAAATTTTCATTCCTTTTTCAAAAATCTTTTGATGAAATGCTAGCTGATTTTACGGTAAATGGACAGGATCTGAGCATACCATACGACTGGACAATATATTATTTGCGAAATAAAGCCTTAACCCAAAAGATTGAAAAAGAAGAACTAGCATGGATTTTATTAAATTTTAATCAGAAACGTGGTTATTACCAATTGCGGGGTGAAGAGGAAGAAGAAACCCCGAATAAGCTTGTAGAGTTTTATTCTTTGAAAATTGTAGATGTTTTAGCAGATGAACCTCAAAAAGGGAAAATTGATATTTGGTATTCTTTAGTGCTAGAGAATGGGTGGGTTTATAGACGTTCTAGTAAAACACCATTATTTGATTGGAAGGATAAAACAAGAGATTTTATAGTTACTACAGATTTAAATGATGACGGGAGCTTAAAAACTGACAAAGAAGGAATTGTGAAAAGAAGTTTTCGTGCTCCTGACGAAAAAGATTGGACTCTAGTAAAGAAGAAAACCGAACAGGAAATAATCAATAGCCACAATACTGTCGGCACATTCATTTACCAAGCGCTTCTTAAAAGCCCAAAACAAAAAATTAAAGGTAAATTAGTTCGCACTATTGAACGGAAATTTTATAAAGATGAACTGAAACAGATTTTAAATAAGCAAAAAGAGTTTCATCCAGAACTCCAAAGTAAAGATTTGTATCATGATTGTGTACGTGAGCTCTATCGCAGTAATGATGCCCATCAACTCACATTGAGCAAAAAGGATTTTGTGCATTTGCTGATGGAGGATATTTTGTTCTATCAACGTCCTTTGCGTAGTCAAAAATCGTCCATCTCAAACTGTACGCTCGAATACAGAACCTATAAGGATAAAGACGGATTGGAACATACCGAATACTTGAAAGTTATTCCGAAATCTAATCCATTTTATCAGGAATTTCGTATTTGGCAATGGATATACAACCTGAATATTTACAGAAAAGACGATGAAACTAATTTCACTTCCAAATTTCTATATACAACAGAAGATTTTGAAAACCTATTTGAGTTTCTGAATAATAGAAAAGAAATTGAACAGAAAGCTTTGCTCAAATTTCTGTTGGAACAGAAAGGTTTCAGGGCAAAAATGCTAAATGCTGAAATTGATAAGTATCGATGGAATTATGTAGAAGATAAAAAGTATCCTTGCAATGAAACTAAGACCATGATTTCGGGCAGGTTGGAAAAAGTAGAAAACATAACAGCCGGATTTTTAACCAGAGAAAAAGAACAGCACCTTTGGCACATTATCTATTCGGTTAACGATAAAATCGAATATGAAAAAGCGCTAAAATCATTTGCGAGGAAAAATAATTTGGATGAAGCTTCCTTCTTCGATGCGTTTAAAAAATTTCCACCCTTCAAAAGTGAGTATGGCTCGTTTTCAGAAAAAGCAATTAAAAAAATGTTGCCTTTGATGCGCTTGGGGAAATATTGGAGTTGGGATAACGTGGGCAAAAATTCTAAAGACAGAATTTTAAAAATTATTACAGGCGAATATGATGAGAATATTAAAGATAAAGTAAGAGAAAAAGCCATTAACCTTACTTCTGAAAACCATTTTCAAGGATTACAATTGTGGCTGGTGCAATACATCGTTTACGGCAGACACTCCGAAGCGGCAATGGCTGGTAAATGGAATAGTGTGGATGATTTGACTGATTTTTTAGATGAATTTAAACAACATTCGCTCCGCAACCCTATAGTAGAACAAGTGGTTACCGAAACACTAAGGGTAGTAAAAGATATTTGGCAACAGTTTGGACAAGGTACAAAGGATTTCTTTTCTGAAATTCATATAGAGCTGGGGCGGGATATGAAAAACAATGCCAATGACCGTAAAAGAATTACCCAAACCGTAACAGATAATGAAAATACCAATTTACGAATCAAAGCCTTGTTGGCAGAGATGATGAACGACAAGAACGTCGAAAACGTACGTCCGTTTTCGCCGATGCAACAAGAGATTTTGAAAATTTACGAAGAAGGTGTACTTAATTCTGACATCGATATTGAAGATGATATTTTGAAAATCAGTAAAACGGCACAACCATCATCAACTGATTTGAAACGTTACAAACTTTGGTTAGAACAAAAATATCGCTCACCTTATACCGGCGCAGTTATTCCGCTCAACAAATTGTTTACGTCCGAATATGAGATAGAGCACATCATTCCGCAAAGCCGCTATTTTGATGATAGTCTCAGTAATAAAGTGATTTGCGAAGCCGCAGTAAATAAATTGAAAGATAATTATATCGGACTTGGCTTTATCAAACAATTTGGCGGTACTGTTGTGGAGTGCGGAATGGGTAAAACCGTAACCGTTTACAAGCAGGATGCTTATGAAGAGTTTGTAAAACAGCATTATGCCAAAAATAGAAATAAACGAGCCAAACTCTTGCTTGAGGAAGTTCCTGAAACAATGATACTGCGGCAAATAAACGACACTCGCTACATCAGTAAATATATTTCGGGCTTGCTGTCAAATATTGTAAGAGCCGAAGACGGAAGCGATGAGGGTGTAAACTCCAAAAACATCATCCCCGGTAACGGAAAAATTACTACAATTTTAAAACAAGATTGGGGCTTGAACGATGTTTGGAACGAATTGATATTGCCAAGATTTGAGCGGATGAATTCACTAACTAATGTGACACATTTTACCGCTTGGAACGAAAATCATCAAAAATTTTTACCAACCGTTCCGATTGAATTGTCGAAAGGATTTTCCAAAAAACGAATTGACCATCGCCATCATGCAATGGATGCTTTAGTTATTGCCTGCGCTACGAGAGACCACGTGAATTTGCTCAATAATCAGTCTGCACGGTCGGAAAAGAAAAGATATGATTTGCAACATAAGTTGCGCCATACCGAAAAATGGATTGACAATAAAGGTGAAGAAAAAGATAAGTTTACAACGTTTAAAAAGCCGTGGGGAAGTTTTACAGCAGAAGCAAGATTAGCTTTGGAAAATATAGTAGTAAGCTTTAAGCAAAACTTGCGTGTTATTAATAAAGCGACCAATAATTATCAAAAAATAGAAAATGGTAAAAAAATAGAGAAAAAACAAGAAGGAATTAATTGGGCAATACGAAAATCAATGCACAAAGATACTGTTTCAGGTAAAGTTGATCTATCGTGGGTGAAAGTTCCTAAAGGAAAAATCCTTACAGCTAGTCGTAAAAGTTTAGACACATCATTCGATTTAAAAACGATTGGAAATATTACCGATACGGGCATTCAGAAGATTTTAAAAAATTATTTAACAGTAAAAGGAAGTCCTGAATTGGCATTTTCTCCCGAAGGTATTGAAGATTTGAATAAAAACATTGCTATATATAATGATGGAAAACCACATCAACCCATCAGTAAAGTTAGGGTTTTTGAATTAGGAAGCAAGTTTCAGGTAGGGCAAACGGGTAACAAAAAACATAAATATGTAGAGGCTGCAAAAGGTACTAATCTTTTTTTCGCTGTGTATGAAGATGAAAATGGCA
>JBDHXL010000023.1:0-49862 GCA_039810685.1 Pedobacter sp.
ATTTGATAGATAATTTGCGAAATCAGCTTATAGTTGGCTTGTATCTAAAATCTCATAATTGGAATCTGCAGATCAATAACAGATGGTTGCAACGTGAGAATAAAAAGGCTTATAACCTTACCGATATACGTGCGGGTTATGAGAAAAAGCAGTGGGGTGTTTATGCTGATGTCAATAATCTATTTGACACCAAGTACATAGAGGTAGCGGCGGTGCCTTTACCCCGTAAATGGTTTACCTTGGGCTTCAACTATCGGATAGATTTTAATAAAAATCTTCAATAAATAGCTAAGCTAAATCGGTAAAAGTCTTCTGGTATTGCAGGGGGCTTTTGCCGGTTATTTGTTTAAAGCATTTGTGGAAGGTAGAGAAATTATTGAAACCACTCTCAAAACAAATTTGACTTATCATCAGTTTGTTTTCCAGCAGCAGTTTGCAAGCATGACCAATGCGAATTTCATTCACAAAATCGGTATAGTTCTTTTTGTTGCGACTTTTAAAAAATTTGCAAAACGCATGGGTGCTCATTTTGGCCACTCCGGCAATTTCTTCTAAACTTATTCGCCGCTTATAGTGATTAAGTGTGTGTTGATACACCTGTTGCATACGTTCTTGTTCTTGCAGGTCGTACTCGTGTTTAAAACCCAATGAAGCAATTGGGCTATATTTAAGATGGGCACTAAGGCCATACAGTAACTTGAACAGATTCAACAACCGATCTTGCCCTTCTGATTTGGTGATGTCTAGAAATAAATCTACGATTTTGTTATCGGTATCGTGCTGAAAATAGAGACCTCTTTTCGAGTTTTCTATCAGTTTTTTTAGCCCTCTGTTTTCGGGAACCTCTAAAAAAATAGTACCTAAAAAATTGGCGTTAAAATGCACTACAAAAATATCGGGTACTTTTTGGTCTGCATCAAAGTAATCGGTGTCAAATCGCCAATAATGAGGTAGATTACTTCCCAATAAAATTAAATCGCCGTGTTTGAATCGACTGATGTTATCACCCACAAATCGGGTTCCCTCACCACGGCGGATATAAATTAGCTCTAACTCTTCGTGGTAGTGCCACAAGTTGTTTACTGCCGGACTTAGATCTCGGCGGGCACTGAATGATTCTACACGATTGGCCTGTATCTTTAAGAGTTTGGGTTTCATAACACAAATACGAAGTTAAAAATATTTAATTTTAACGAATGTAAAGAGTTTGATAGGCAAAAATGGCAAAATAGCTTAATTATTGGCTAAGTTGTTGAACTTTTTGTGTCGGAAACTGTGTTTACTTTGTGTATTAACCAAACTATTATAAACTAAACGAACAGATGTCAACACCGATTAATCCATCACAAGAGAACAAAGTTTCGAAAGGTGCTTACCTTGTACCCCTTATTTTGATCACAAGTCTATTCTTTTTTTGGGGATTGGTACACAATATTGATCCTACACTTATTGCTCACCTCAAAAAAACCTTTACCCTCAACAACCTCGAGTCTTCCTTGGTTGATTTTTCAGTCTTCATAGCCTATTTCTTAATGGCCATCCCTGCCGGAATGATTATGAACAAATGGGGCTACAAATCGGGGATAATTTTGGGGTTGGGCTTATTTGCTACCGGGGCTTTTTTGTTTATACCTGCAGCCAATACCCATCAGTACATTTATTTTTTAGCAGCTTTGTTTGTGGTAGCCAGTGGCTTGACTTTTTTGGAAACTGCGGCCAATCCTTATGTTACGGTACTTGGTCTGCCTCAAGGAGCATCTTTTCGTATCAATATGGCACAGTCTTTTAATGGTATTGCGGCAGCAATTGCACCAATAATAGGTAAATACACCATTTTGAGCAACAATGATATTAGCCATGAGGATATTGCGGCTATGAATCCTGCACAAAAAGCCCAGTTTATTCAAGAGGCATCAGACAGTGTAAAACAGCCCTTTATGGTGTTGGGTTTTATCATATTAGCTGTAGCACTGATTTTTATCTTCCTAAAACTACCCGAAATTAAAAGTGAAGAAAGCAATAAGAAACAAAAATCTATTAGTCAGCTTTTCAAAATAAAGCATACCCGATGGGCAGTAATAGCACAGTTTTTTTATGTAGGTGCACAGATTTGTTTCAGTAGCTTCTTTTTGGTTTATGCCGAAAAAGCCGCTGCTCTTGACCACCTAACAGCCAGTAACTACTTGGCTATTTACGGCGCTTTGTTTATGATAGGCCGTATTGTGGGTACAGTTTTAATGAAATTTATTGATTCGGCAAAGCTATTGGCAGCTTTTGCACTTATTGCTTCCGTATTGACATTGGTGGCTGTTTTTGGGCACAGCTCATACACCATTTACAGTTTGCTGGGTATTGGCTTCTTTATTTCGATTATGTTCCCTACCATATTTGCTTTAGGGGTAAAAGATTTGGGCGATGATACCAAATCGGCCTCAAGTCTAATCATTATGTCAATTGTTGGAGGAGCAATAATCCCCCTAGCTTTGGGTTATGTGGCCGATATCACACAAAACATACAGATGGGTTATCTGGTGCCCTTAGTTTGTTTGTTGGTTGTATTATATTTTGCATGGGAGGGGCACAAACCCCAATGGAAAGAAAATGAATAAAGTATTAAAAATTGATTTGCGAGACAATGTGCTCGTAGCCTTGACAAATTTGCAGAAAGGAGAAGCTATTGTATTTGAAGGCAATACCTATACCTTGCTGGATAACGTAGCGGCAAAACATAAGTTTTTTATGAACGATATGAAAGCCGGAGAAGCCGTTTATATGTATGGTGTGTTGGTGGGCAAAGTGCAATGCGATGTGTTGGCCGGCCAGTTAATGACGGTTGAAAACACCAAACACGCTGCCGATCCGTATTTTTATCGAGAAGTTAATTACAAATGGACAGCTCCCGATATCAGTAGGTTCAAAAATAGAACATTTATGGGCTATCCACGCTCAAACGGTACTGTTGGTACGGCAAACTATTGGCTATTTATCCCTACTGTTTTCTGCGAAAATCGTAATCTGGACATCATCAAACAAGCCCTATACAACGAGTTGGGCTATGCGGTTGATTCTAAGTATAAAGATTATACTCATCAGCTTTTGGTGGCTTACCAAAATGGTGAAGACCTCAGCCAACTAGACCTTTCTACACCGACACCGCTAGGGCATCGTCCTTTTCAAAATGTTGACGGAATAAAATTTCTTAACCACAGTGGTGGCTGTGGTGGAACACGTCAAGATGCCGCAACCCTGAGCCGTTTGTTGGCTGCCTATGCCAACCATCCCAATGTTGCAGGTGTTACGGTGTTAAGCCTCGGATGTGAACATTTGCAAGCTAGTAATTTTAAGGATGATTTGTTGGCCTTTAACTCCGCTTTTGATAAACCTCTGATTTTGATGGAGCAACAAAGCAGTAAAAGCGAAGAGCAATTGATCAAAGAAGCTATTTACCAAACCTTCTTGGGACTGATAGAAATTAATAAGATAAATCGGCAACCCAGCCCTTTAAGCAAGCTAACTGTAGGAGTAAAATGTGGTGGTAGCGATGGTTTTAGCGGTATATCTGCCAACCCTGCTGTTGGTTACTGTGCCGATTTGTTGGTAGGTTTGGGTGCTAAGGTGCTTACCGCTGAGTTTCCGGAGCTGTGTGGGGTAGAGCAAGAGCTTATCGATCGTTCGGTTGATCGGGCTACAGCCGAAAAGTTTATACGCCTCATGACCGAGTATGACGATATGGCCCACCGGGTAGGTTCTGGTTTTTACATGAATCCATCGCCTGGTAATATCAAAGACGGACTGATTACCGATGCCATAAAATCTGCCGGAGCAGCAAAAAAAGCAGGTACTTCGCCAGTAGTTGATGTTTTGGATTATACTGAGCCGGCCACAAAACCGGGCTTAAATTTGGTGTGTACACCGGGCAATGATGTAGAAGCAACAACAGGTAAGGCTGCCGCAGGTGCAACCCTAATTTTGTTCACTACCGGGCTTGGTACACCCACAGGCAACCCTGTTTGCCCCACTATAAAGCTTGCTACCAATACCGCATTGGCCAAAAGAATGAGTGATATTATCGACATTAATACTGGTGAAATTATTGATGGTTTAAAAACTATCCCCCAAATGGGCGAAGAGATATTGGAGTTTTGTATTAAAGTAGCCAGTGGCGAGTTGTTGCCCAAGGCTGTTCAGCTCAATCAAGATGATTTTATTCCTTGGAAACGAGGTGTAAGTTTGTAAATTAAAAAGTAGATACAGATGTTACTATCGCTAAAAAATAAAAATGCAATAATTACCGGTGCTGGCAGTGGCATTGGTAAATCTATCGCCCTTACTTTTGCCAAACAAGGGGCAAAGGTTTATTTGTTGGACTTGAGTTCAGAAGCTGCAAACCTTGTTTATGACGAGATTATTGCCTTTGGTGGCCAGGCAGTTGTAATAACTGCAAATGTAGCCAACCAGCAAGAAGTTGTAGAGGTGTTTAGCCACATCAACCAAATTGATATATTGGTCAACAATGCAGGTATTGCGCATGTAGGCAAGGCCGATACCACTTCTGAAGCTGATTTTGATAGGGTAATGGCGGTAAATGTTAAGGGAGTTTACAACTGTCTTTTTGCGGCCTTACCCCACATGCTTAAACAGAAAAAAGGTGTAATTTTGAATATGGCCTCAATTGCTGCATTGGTAGGTATTCCCGATCGTTTTGCTTACAGCACCGCAAAAGGAGCGGTAAAGGCAATGACCATGAGTGTGGCCAAAGACTATATTGCAGAGGGTATTCGTTGCAATTCTATTTCACCAGCAAGAGTACATACTCCTTTTGTGGACGGCTTTTTGGCTAAGAATTACCCCGATAATATTGCCGAGATGTTTGAAAAATTATCGAAAACTCAACCTATAGGTCGCATGGCAAGCCCCGATGAAATCAGCAATTTGGCCTTGTATCTATGCAGCGATGAGGCAGCTTTTATTACCGGATGCGATTACCCAATTGATGGAGGTTTTACAACATTAAATAATTAAAAAACAGGAGATAAAGAAATGAAACTAGTGAGATACGGCGAGCCGGGTAAGGAAAAACCCGGAGTACAAATTAATGATGATATTTTTGATGTTTCATCTTTTGTGAAAGATTACGATGAAGATTTTTTTGCAAATGATGGAATAGCCAAGTTGCAACAAGCCATAGCAAGCAAAGACTTGCAAAAGCTGGCTCCAGAAACCCGCTTAGGAGCTCCAATTTATAAACCATCAAAAATTATTTGCATTGGCTTAAATTATAAAGACCATGCTGCAGAAACCAATGCTGCTATCCCTAAAGAGCCTATACTCTTTTTTAAAGCTACTACCGCAATTGTTGGGCCTAATGATGATTTAATTATCCCAAAAAACAGCACAAAAACCGATTGGGAGGTCGAATTGGCTGTAGTGATAGGTAAAAAAGCAAGCTATGTGTCTGAGAACGAAGCTATGGATTATGTGGCTGGCTACGTGTTGCACAACGATTACAGTGAGCGTGAATTTCAGCTTGAGCGTAACGGACAATGGGTAAAAGGAAAAAGTTGCGATACTTTTGCGCCAATAGGACCATTTATTGCTTCTAAAGACGAGATTGCTGATGTGCATAACTTGCGCCTTTGGCTTACAGTAAATGGGAAGTTGATGCAGGATGGTAATACTTCAAACCTTATTTTCAATATCCCATTTGTAGTTAGCTACATTAGCCAGTTTATGACATTACTACCCGGCGATATCATTACCACAGGAACACCAGCTGGGGTAGGATTGGGGCAAAAACCTGAACCATGGTACCTTAAACCCGGTGATGTAGTTGAACTTGGAATTGATGGTTTGGGCAGTAGCCGCCAAGTAGTGAAGGCTTACTCAGCTGTTTAGTTTATGAAAAGATATGCACTAGCACTCGATTTGGTAAACGATAAGCAACTGATTGCTGAGTACGAAGCCTATCATCAGCAAGTTTGGCCCGAAATTATCGAGAGTATTCGGCAATCGGGTATCGAAACGATGGAAATTTATCGATTAGGAAACCGTTTGTTTATGCTCATGGAGGTGAACGAACATTTTAGTTTCGAGGCCAAAGCAAAAACCGATGAACAGAATGAGCGGGTGCAAGAATGGGAAAAATTGATGTGGAAATACCAACAAGCACTCCCAATGGCAAAGCCTGGCGAAAAGTGGCTGTTGATGGATAAGATATTTGAGCTGTAACGATGATTGATAGCCATGTACATTTTTGGAATTACCACCCGGTAAAAGATGCCTGGATAGATGAAAGTATGGCTGTTTTACAGCGTGATTTTTCGCCTGTCGATTTATTCCCGGAGATGCAAGCTAGGGGTGTTGAGGCTTGTGTAGCCGTGCAGGCCGACCAAAGTGAAAATGAAACCGATTTTTTATTGGCTTATGCACAAAATCATCCTTTTGTAGCTGCTGTGGTGGGCTGGGTAGAGCTTGGCGCTGATAATTTAGAAAGCAAACTTGAAAAATATGCTGAATATAAGCTCTTGAAAGGTTGGCGACACATTTTGCAAGCAGAGGCCGATGGTTTTATGAGTAGCACAACTTTTAAAAACGGAATTGCAAAGTTGGCAGCTTTTAATTATACTTATGATTTGTTGATTTATCATACACAGCTAGCAGAATGTATCAACTTGGTTAACAGTTTTCCAAATCAACGTTTTGTACTCGATCATATAGCCAAACCCCCAATAAAAACAGGAGAAGGTAAAGAGGCTTGGGCCTTGCAGCTAAAAGAGTTGGCCAAACACGAAGGGTTATATTGTAAAATTTCGGGAATGGTAACAGAGGCCGATTGGCAAAATTGGCAATCCTCTGATTTCGATTTTTATATCGATACCGTTTTGGAGGCATTTGGTACACAACGTGTTCTTTTTGGTTCAGACTGGCCGGTTTGTAATTTGGCAGCCAACTACAAGCAGGTGTTAAGTATTACACAAAACTACTTCAAACAGTTTTCGGCCAATGAACAATTAGCCTTTTTCAAGAACAATGCTATAGATTTTTATCAGATATAAACATGGATTTAGAGTTAAAAAATAAAATAGTTTTGGTGAGCGGCGGAGCCAAAGGAATTGGTGCGGCCATTTGCAGGGCACTTGCCGAAGAAGGAGCCATAGCTGTAATTATTGGGCGCAATCAGGCTGATAACCAACAATTGGAACAAGAAATTGTAGCACATGGAGGACAAGCTTTTTCTGTCGAAGCGGAACTGGCTGATCCAGAAGCGTGTAAAGATGTAATAGAAAAGGTTGTTGCACAATTTGGTCGTATTGATGCACTGGTCAATAATGCCGGCTTGAACGATGGGGTAGGACTTGAGCAAGGTAGTTACGAAGGTTTTATTGCATCTATCCATCGCAACCTAACACATTATTATCTCTTGGCGCACTACGCATTGCCCTTTTTAAAACAGAGTAAAGGCAGTATTTTAAATATCAGTTCTAAAACTGCTATCACCGGTCAGGGCGAAACCTCGGGCTATGCTGCCGCAAACGGAGGACGCAACGCCCTTACCCGAGAGTGGGCGGTTGAATTGCTCAAATACCAAATTAGGGTAAACGCTATTGTAGTGGCCGAGTGCTGGACTCCACAATACGAGCGTTGGATAAAAACCTTGCCCAATGCCGATGAAACACTTAAAATGATTAATGACAGAATTCCGTTTGAAAACCGTATGACCGAAGCTGCTGAAATTGCCAATACAGCTTTATTTTTGTTGTCCAACAAATCAAGTCACACTACCGGGCAAATTATTCATGTTGATGGCGGCTACGTTCATCTAGACCGAGCTTTGCTGCGGAAATAATTTTACAACTATATTAAAAATAAACGGCCAGTGAAAATCCTTCATTGGCCGTTTATAATATTGTTGTTGATGTGAAGCTTATTCAATAAGCAGTTCTCTCAACTTTTTTATTTTGCTGCTGCTTTGGCATGGTCAGCTAAAAATGCAGCTAAGCCACTATCTGTTAAAGGATGTTTTAGCAATGCAGTAATTGCAGACAAAGGAGCAGTAATAACATCAGCACCAATTTTTGCACAATTTACAATGTGTAACGGTCCTCTGATAGAAGCAGCAAGAATTTCGGTAGAAAAACCGTAGTTGTCAAAAATTACTCGAATATCTTCTATAAGTTGCAATCCATCGGTAGAGATGTCATCCAAACGACCCAAGAAAGGTGAAACATAGCTTGCGCCAGCTTTGGCAGCCAAAAGTGCTTGACCAGCAGAAAATATTAAAGTCACATTTGTGCGAATACCTTTCTCGCTCAAGAACTTTACAGCTTTCAGGCCATCTTTGGTCATCGGAATTTTCACCACTATTTTAGGGTTAAGCCCAGCCAAAACCAAACCTTCTTTTTTCATACCTTCAAAATCTGTGGCAATCACTTCGGCACTTACCTTGTCGTCCACAATATCGCAGATAGCTTTGTAGTGATTCAAGATATTTTCATCACCGGTAATTCCTTCTTTGGCCATCAAACTAGGGTTGGTTGTTACACCATCCAAAATACCTAAATCCTGTGCTTCTTTAATTTGAGCCAGATTTGCAGTGTCAATAAAGAATTTCATGTTCTTGAAAAAAATTAGATATAAATATGAGTTGTTATCAACTATTTAGGGAGGTAGAAAAAAAGGGCAAGCACCTTCTATCGCATCGCTACAACCTTCTACCCTTGCTTTGTTCCCAACCTGGGGGAGTTCAAAGGGAGCTGATCGTAAAAGACTTGCCCGGCACAAAGGTAAGAAAAAGGGCTGTTTTTAGAAATGAAAATTCATTTATTTTTACTAGACTTATTATCAGTTATTTGAGTGCTGAAGTGATGGGTGGTATGGCAAATAAATGAGCGATAATCCTATACTGAAGTGTGTTTTCCGAACGATTTAGTACTTTAGCGAAGCTTTTTATGTCGGATATTTTCACTTTCAAACAGTTTCGGGTCAATCAGGCTGATTGTGCTATGCGTATCAATACGGATGGCATTTTGTTGGCGGCATTAGTAACTTGCCAAAATCCCCAACAAATCTTGGATATAGGTACAGGTACAGGGGTTTTGGCTTTGATGATGGCACAAAAATACTCACAAGCTCATGTACAGGCGGTAGAGATAGAAGAAAGTGCTGCGGCTCGGGCTGTACAAAATTTTGCTGACTCGCCATTTGCTAATCGTTTGCAAGGCTGCTGTGCCGACGTGCTAACTTGGGATACTAATTTTGTTTTTGATTTGATAATTAGTAATCCGCCGTTTTTTGTTAATTCATTAAAGAGTACATCACGAGCAAAAGAAATTGCCCGTCATGCTCCTAATAATTTCTTTTCACTTCTGATTAAGAAAGTTGCCGAACTGCTCGCTCCCGATGGTGAATTTTGGTTTGTCTTACCAATTGTACAAGCCAACGAGCTTATATCGCTTGCTGCCACTTATCAATTGTTTCCTGTCAAGCAAATTGCTATTCATTCGAATATCAATAAAACTGCATACAGATATGTGATAGCTTTGAGTAGAGAAAATCGAGAATTGGTGAAAGAAAATTTTTATATTTATGATACACTGAATGAGTGTAATACTATGCAGTATAATTTGTTGTTGAAAGATTATTTATTGTCGCTTTAGCTAAGTTTAGCAAGATGAAAAAAATTGGATTATTGTCTGATACGCATGGTTTTTTAGATGAAGCAGTTTTTAAATATTTTGCTGATTGCGACGAGGTTTGGCATGCCGGTGATTTTGGGTCGGGCGTAGCCGAACAATTAACAAATTTTAAACCATTACGTGGGGTGTATGGCAATATTGATGATGCTGTGTTGCGTAGGCAGTTTCCCGAGCATCTTAAATTTCAATGTGAGCAGGTGTCTGTTTGGATGACACATATTGGTGGTTATCCGGATAAATACGCCGCTAGCGTGAAGTGTGAAATATACACTAAGCCTCCACAGTTGTTTATCTCTGGTCATTCACATATTTTAAAGGTGATGTTTGATAGAAAAATAAATTGTTTGCATATAAACCCTGGTGCAGCAGGAAAACACGGTTGGCACAAAAAAAGAACTTTAATTCGCTTTTGTATTTCTGAAGAAAAAATCCATACCTTAGAGGCCATAGAATTAGGTGACAGGTAATGTAAAAAATACACTAAGCTAAATGAGTGCAATAACTACCCTCGGACAATTTATTATTGAGAAACAAGCTGATTTTCCTTATGCAAAAGGTGAGCTATCCCGATTACTTCGCGATATTGGTATTGCTGCAAAAATTGTTAACCGCGAGGTAAACAAAGCCGGACTAGTAGATATTTTGGGAACAGCCGGCACAACAAATGTGCAAGGCGAAGGGCAAATGAAATTGGATGTTTACGCCAATCAACAATTTATCTCTGCTTTAACCAGTGGAGGAGAGTGTTGTATTGTGGCCAGCGAAGAGGAAGATGAATTTGTACAGATTGATTCGCCGGTTTCTAAGAATGCAAAATATATAGTTTGTATCGATCCGCTAGATGGTTCCTCTAATGTGGATATTAACGTTACCGTTGGTTCTATTTTCTCAATTTTAAGACGCAAATCAACCGAAGGTAAGGCTACCTTGAAAGATGTTTTGCAGAAGGGAACAGAACAGATTGCCGCAGGTTATGTAATTTATGGTTCATCAACCATGTTGGTTTATACTACCGGAAAAGGAGTGAATGGTTTTACCCTAGACCCATCAATCGGCGAGTTTTGTTTGTCGCATCCGGATATGCAGATACCAAAAGATGGCTTAATCTATTCGATAAACGAAGGAAATTATGTGCATTTCCCGGAAGGGGTAAAGAGATACATCAAATATTGTCAGGTAGAAGACCCCAGTACCCACCGCCCCTACACCTCAAGATATATTGGGGCCATGGCTGCCGATATTCATCGCAATTTAATTAAAGGGGGTATTTATATTTATCCTACTACGGCAGCATCGCCCAAGGGTAAACTCCGCTTGTTGTACGAGTGCAATCCACTTGCGTTTATTATTGAGCAGGCAGGGGGTAAAGCTTCTGATGGATATCAACGTATATTAGATATAGAACCGCAAGAGTTACACCAACGCACTTCTATCTTTATAGGATCGTCGAATATGGTTGAAAAGGCAGAAGAGTTTATGGCTGCACATTCGCCATTGCTGAGCTAAGCAAATTATAGCAAGGATTGAGGTTTTTGTTGCTCAGCTTCAAACACACTATCAATTTTCAATAGGGCTGTATTTTTTGATGCGGCTACGGCCAATTGATCACATCGCTCGTTTTCGGGATGGTCGTTGTGACCCTTTACCCACTGAAACTTGATTTGGTGTTTTTGGTGTAGTGCCAAGTATTGTAACCAGAGGTCTTTATTCTTTTTGCCTTTGAAAGCTTTTTTTACCCAAGAAAAAACCCAGCCTTTTTCCACCGAATCAACTACATACTTGCTGTCTGATACAATCAAAACCTGTTCGCCAGTTTTTTTTAAGGCACTTAAGCCAACAATGACCGCTAGTAACTCCATGCGGTTATTGGTCGTTAGCCTAAAGCCGCCGCTCAATTCTTTGTAGTGTGGTCCAGAACGTAAAATTACACCATAACCGCCGGGTCCCGGATTGCCGCTGGCTGCTCCGTCTGTAAAAATTGTAATCATATCTGTAGCAAAACTATCATTTTTGCATTGCTTTATTCTTTTTGCGCTACTACATCAATAAAAAATATTTTTAAAAACTTCATTTACAGTGTATTGATTTTGGGTAAGGATAAAAATTGAAAAAAATTTGAAAAGAACGTATAAATAGCTACTTTTGTAACCTCAAAAATGCGGTGGTTGTAGCTCAGTTGGTTAGAGCGTCGGATTGTGGTTCCGAAGGTCGTGGGTTCGAGACCCATCATCCACCCCAAGCCGCCTTCACGATAAAGTGATGGCGGCTTTTTTTATGTCCTTTCATGCATCGGAGGTTGACCGCTAATAAAATTTTTGCCAATTAATTATTGAGTTACTAGTTTTTGTCTTTAAACCAATAACAAATCTATAAGTTATCAAAAACTGTCCGCTCCACATCATCTTTTAGCTTATTATTTGTGCATTTGTTCTTTAAAACTATCTTTGTTGCAAACTAGAAAATTATAAAAACATGTCGCAACAAGATCAAAACGAACACGTACAATGCCTTATTATTGGGTCGGGACCTGCGGGTTATACTGCTGCTATTTATGCTGCCCGGGCCGATTTGAAACCTGTACTTTATACCGGTATGGAAATGGGAGGTCAGCTTACCCAAACTACTGATGTAGATAATTTTCCGGGATACCCCAATGGTATCATGGGCCCGGAGATGATGGAAGATTTTAGAAAACAGGCCGAGCGTTTTGGAGCGGATATTCGTTTTGGTTATGTAAGTTCAGTTGATTTTTCAAGCTTACCACATAAGGTGGTGATAGATGAGACGAAAACGGTATTGGCTGATACGGTTATTATTGCCACAGGAGCATCAGCCAAATGGTTGGGTCTTGAAAGCGAACAAAAATATAATGGTTTTGGCGTATCGGCTTGTGCGGTTTGCGATGGCTTTTTCTACAAAGGGCAAGATGTTGCTATTGTAGGTGGTGGAGATACTGCTGCAGAAGAGGCAACTTATTTGGCTAAGCTTTGTAAAAAAGTGTATATGTTGGTTCGTCGTGACGAGTTTAGGGCTTCTAAAGCCATGGTAAATAGAGTGTTGAACACCCCAAACATTGAAGTGATTTACCATACCGAGGCCGAAGAAGTGTTGGGCGATGGAAAAGTTGTGAATGGTTTAAAGATCATCAATAATCAAACTAAAGAAAGTAGAGTACTTGATGTTCAAGGTTTCTTTGTGGCTATTGGTCATAAACCCAATACAGACATTTTTAAATCGTGGTTAGAACTGGATGAAACCGGTTATATTCTTACCAAACCGGGCTCCTCAAAAACCAATATAGAAGGGGTTTTTGCTTGTGGCGATGTTCAAGATAGCTATTATCGGCAAGCAATTACGGCGGCTGGTTCTGGTTGTATGGCTGCTTTGGATGCCGAGCGTTATTTGGCTGCTTTGCACGACAGCATATAGTCTTATTATTGCCGGACAACAAAATGCTTTCCATCACAAAATGGGAAGCATTTTTTGTTTTAACATCATACGGAAAAACATTATCTTGGGGCAAATTTTATACTAAAACCTAAAAAGAGAACATGAGAAAATTATTTCTGACGGCATGTTTGGCATTCAGCCTAGTATTTGCTAAAGCTCAAAACGACCAAAACCTAGGGATCATCCCTGCTCCGGTCTCTATTCAAAAACATCAGGGAAGCTTTTCGCTCACCAAATCAGTAGTGATTTACAGCCCCGAAGCTAAAAATCATAAACTTGTTGAGGTACTTAAAACTTTTTTGGCCGACAAAGGTTTGAACCTAAAAGTAGTAAAAAGCCTACAAGCTGGTCAGCGTGCAATTGTACTAACTAGTAATGGTGCTGAGAAGTTACCTAAAGAAGGTTACAAAATTGTTACAAATTCTTCTAGTGTTAAATTGATAGGTAAAGAAGCAGGCTTGTTTTATGCGCTTCAATCTTTTATGCAAATGTTGCCTGCGCCCAAGCAAGGTGTAGCAGCACTACCTGCAGTTGAAATTAATGATTACCCCCGTTTTGCATATCGTGGATTGCATTTGGATGTAGGTCGTCATTTCTTCCCCTTGGATTTCATCAAGAAATATATTGATGTAATGGCTAGCTACAAACTGAATAATTTTCACTGGCATTTGACCGAAGATCAGGGTTGGCGTCTCGAAATCAAAAAGTATCCGAAGCTGACCGAAATAGGATCTAGCAGAAACGGAACTATTGTGGGTATACCGGGAACTGCAGGTACAGATAACGAAGTATATAAAGGCTATTATACCCAAGCACAAGCCAAAGAAATTGTGGCCTATGCTGCGGCAAGATACATCAATGTAATACCCGAAATTGAATTGCCAGGACACAGCTCAGCAGCTATTGCGGCATATCCAGAGTTGAGTTGTTTCCCAGATAGAGACACTTATGTGAGTCCAAAAACTCCTTGGTCAGGAAGCAAAACAGGTAAACAAGTACAACAAACTTGGGGTGTTTTTGATGATATTTTTGTGCCTTCAGAAAATACTTTCAAATTTTTGGAAGATGTTTTGGATGAAGTAATGGCTATTTTTCCTTCAAAATACATTCACATTGGCGGAGATGAAGCTCCTAAAAAATATTGGAAAGAATCGGCCTTTTGCCAACAATTGATGAAAGAGAAAGGTTTGAAAGATGAGCACGAGTTGCAAAGCTATTTTATTCAACGTATTGAAAAGTATTTGAATGGGAAAGGGCGTTCAATTATTGGATGGGACGAGATTTTGGAAGGCGGATTGGCCCCTAATGCAACAGTTATGAGCTGGAGAGGCGAAACAGGAGGTATCGAAGCTGCAAAGCAAAGTCACGATGTGTTGATGACCTCGAGCAGCAACGGACTTTATTTTGATCATAAGCAATCAACAGCTGAAGATGAGCCGTTAACCATTGGTAGGAAGAGTAAAGGTTTCTCAGATTTTAAACGGGTGTATAACTACAATCCAGTGCCAAAAGTTTTAACACCCGAGCAACAAAAATACATAAAAGGCGTACAAGCGAACATGTGGACAGAGTATATCGAAAGTCCATCAAAGGTAGAGTACATGTTGTTCCCTAGGGTTTATTCATTGGCCGAAATTGCTTGGACACCACTGGATAAAAAAGACTATAAAAACTTTAGTGAAGAACGTATGCCGCTACATTTGGCAAAACTAGATAAAACCGGAACCAATTTTTGGGTGCCTATGCCACTTGGCCAACCCGGAGCTAATTTAGAAGGTGAGAACCACATAATTGAATTAAAAGTACCGGTAGTTGGTGCTAAAATATTCTATACGCTTGATGGTTTCCGCCCATCAGAAAATGCTGCCGAGTACACTGGGCCAATTAAAGTGAATGTGCCCAAAGGCGAGCGTAAAGTGTTAAAAACCATTACAATCGTACCTAGCGGAAAACGTAGTGTAGTTGCAGAAACTATACTGTCTAATGGTTATGTAGAACCTGCTAAAAACTAAATTGATTAAGCAGTTTTGAATAAAATTTGAGATGAAAATCTTGATAGCAAAATATGCCTATATAGCGGTTGCCTTCTTCGGAGTGGCAACCGCTTGTAATGAGCCCCAAAAGGATAAATTGGGAATCGAAAAAACAAGTCCTATCCCAAGCACTCCAAAAAATGTTTTTCCTTTCTACAAGGATATTGAGATTAAACCCGGTTATCATTTTGAGGTAATTAGCTGGGGTAAAGGTGCAGATAGTGTAGGAGGGCTAATCATTATGATGTCCGATTCGCTAAAACAACACTATCGTTCAATAGCTGCAGAAAGGACAGGAGTGGTTACCGATGCTTGGAACCTAGATTTGGATAACGATGGAAACCCCGAAATTTATATCCAAACAGGTACTGCTGATAAACAAACTGACCTCAATGTATTTGAATATACAGGCGATTTTAATAAGATTAGTTTTCCCGGCCTAAAAACAATGAAAGGTTACGCAGGCAACGATAAATTTTACGTAAAAGGTGGAGAATTATTTCGCTCGGTTCCTTTGGTTCAGTTGGATAGTAACCAAAAAGAGCTTGTTTTGGTTAAGAACCTTAAATACCGTTTAGTAAACAATACGTTTTCTTTTTCAGAACAGAAAGACGAGTAGCTTGTATTAATATTGATTATCGGCATTAAACTGCTGGCTAATCCTTTCAAATTGTTTGATAAGCCCCTCTATCCGTTGTTTATCTTTTTTGATAGCATTTTTACGTATTATGGTAGAGCTGAATATTATCCATACCGATGTAAAACCCCAAGCTATCAATTTTCCGTAAAGGCTAAAAGGCTCAAGCACTTCCATAAAATAAAAAATCATTCCCAAACTAAGTGCTAAAACATAAAACCAGTAGAGGCGGTTGTAGAGTAAAAAACGTTCTTGTTGATAAATTTTAAGCTGTTGCAAGAAAGCCGAAGGATTGGTTGTGAAATCGTTCTTGGCTATAGTAAGGTGATTTTTATAGAGGATAAGAGTATAAACCAATACGGCCAACACCAATAGGCTAATACCTAAGTGGGTAAGATTTGAATGAAAGTCGAAGACCAACCAAGTAGCTGCCAGAGCCAAAAGTGCTAGCACCATAATCATAATGGTGAGTAAAGACTTGGCTTTCATCTTGTTCACGTCCTTTTTGGCTTGGTGCAACATTTCTTCAGCAGATATTTTCACCTCGACGCTATGCCCGGCCCACAATGCTTCTATATGTTCAAACTTGTGCATGTTGGTTGTATATTTCTGTAAGTTTTTGTTTAATTCGGTGTATTTTTACCCTTAGATTGCCTTCACTAATGCCTGATATTTCGGCAATTTCGGGGTAAGGTACTTCGTCTAATACCATAGTGATGATCAATCGGTCGTTCTCTTCAAGTTGAGCAATTGATTTGTATAAAAGTGCTATTTGTTCGTTTTTTTCTGAATATTCTTCTACTTGATTTTCTATGATTTGCTCGGTTAGCTCATCTTTGGCTATCTTTTTCTCACTACGCAGGTGCGTAAGACAAGTGTTTACAGCAATACGGTAAATCCAAGTTGATATGAGTGATTTGTTCTTAAACTTATCTAAATTTTGCCAAACCTTCATAAAAGTTTCCTGCAGCAAATCATTAGCCGAATCCTCATCACCCGTGTAGCCATAACACAGGTGGTATATTTTTTTGGAGTTTTTGTTAAAAATCTCTTTAAAAAATTGATCTTTTCGGTCCATTAACGATTAGCATTCGTCTTTTAGATGGTTAAAATTGTTGGAAGTTACAAATATTTAGACACAGAAGTAAAAAATTTGCTTCGTTGTGGTAAATATTTATTTTTGCCAATAACTGAATGGGTTTCATTAAAGTTAAAGTTCCCTGAACCAAATTAAACAATTATCACTTAACAAAACTAAATGAAGAAAAGTAAAATCGGGATGATATCTTTTGTTGTTATCACCCTTGCCATTATTGTTACCTTACTGAAAGAGTTTTCAATTGTTGCCGTTCCTGAATTTATGATGATGTCGATGCGCTGGGTAGTTGCTGTCGCTCTATTGTCTCTAGCATTAATACGTAAAAGTTTAACAGTTTGGATTTTAGTTTGTATGCTGCTGGGGGTGTTTGTGGGTATTGATTTCCCGGGTGTTGCTGCAGCATTACATCCACTAAGTAAAGGTTTTATAAAACTGGTGAAAACCATTGTTGGTCCTATACTTTTTGGTACCTTGGTTTATGGAATAGCTGGGCATTCTGATTTGAAGCAGGTGGGGCGCATGGCTTGGAAATCAATGCTGTATTTCTTTTTGGCTACTTCTTGTGCTATTTTTATAGGTTTGGCAGTTATCAATATTACCCAAGCGGGGGTAGGGGTTGATATACAGCACATACCGCATGAGGAGCTACCTACGGTAAAAAATATAGATAAAGAATTATCGGCACTGCCCGAGCATGTACACGGTGTTTATAAATTTGCTCATTTTATATATGATTTATTTCCAGAGAATATTGTAAAATCAATGTTCGAAAACCGTGTGTTGCAAATTGTGGTGTTTTCGGTACTCTTTGGTATTGGCTTGGCCATGGTTGAGGAGAAAAAGCGTAAGCCTTTGGTAGATTTTGCTGAAAGCCTATCTGAGGTAATGTTCAAGTTCACCAATCTAATCATGTATTTTGCACCTATTGGTGTGGGTGCTGCTATGGCCTTCACGGTGGGTCATTTGGGGGTTGATATTTTAAAGAACCTCTTTATGTTATTGGGGTCTTTATATATAGCACTGATTGTTTTCGTGCTTTTGATTTTTGTGCCCATAATGATTTTCCTAAAAATACCGATCAAGAAATTTATAAAAGCAGTTAAAGAGCCTGTGGCTATTGCTTTTGCCACTACCAGTTCTGATGCGGCCCTACCAAAGGCTATGAGCAATATGGAGCGTTTTGGTGTGCCCCGTAAAATTGTTTCATTTGTTATACCAACAGGCTATAGTTTTAATTTGGATGGCACATCACTCTATCTTTCTCTAGCTTCTATTTTTGTGGCGCAGGCAGCAGGTATGCACCTTAGTTTTGGTCAGCAATTGGCCATTGCATTTACACTGATGATTACCTCTAAAGGAGTTGCGGCAGTACCCCGAGCCTCGTTGATTGTGCTTATTGCTACTGCCGAACAGTTTGGCTTACCTGTGTTTATTATTGCGGCCATTTTAGGTATAGACGAGTTGATGGATATGGCTCGTACTTCGGTTAATGTAATCGGCAATTGTTTAGCAACCGTTGTCATTGCAAAATGGGAGGGCGAGTTTAACGACAAGGCCGATTACGATGCCATAGAAAGCTGAGTTTAGAAAATTAGAGCTCCATTATTTCGTTAATTCCTATCATTGATGGTGTAGAATCATAATCATCTACTAAATTGAGTATGCACATTTGTGGTCTTTAAATTTACCACATTTAAACTTTTAGATGAGTTAAAAACAATCTTATTAATTAGACTCATAAACTCATTGAAAGCTAGATAATTTATTATACAGTCGTGAGTTCTACTAAATTCGAATTTAAGAATAATCATTTTCTTGAGTGTCTGTATTTATTTATAAGTCACATCTAATTTTTGACTATTTTCTATTAAAATTTTGAGGTTTAATTATAATTGCTTATTTTTGGTCAACCAAATATTGGTCAACCAAATTCACCTTGTATGAATAAGCGAAAAATGCTATGCTTCTTATGTGTTTGCTTTTTGGGCTGTGCTTGCGGTAAGCATCCAAACTTGCTTGTTGAAAAGGAAAAGAGTGGAGAAAATCATAATCCAACAATAAAAACAGAAGGAACAACATTAAGTGCCAATGGCACAACCGAAACTTATCAGCTAATTAACAGCGTGTTTGGGGGTACTGGCGATGTGATAGAAGCTCCCGATTGTAGTCATGCTAGCTTTGGCAAACATATTACACAAGTTTTCGATAATGATTTAAAGCGTTATGTGTTTGCCTTTCATATACATGTTACGCCCGATAACGATAGATGCGAAGACTCTGATAGACAGCGTAACGAAATTAAAACTTACGATAAATCGTCCGAAAACCTAAAAGCCAGTAAAGGTGAAAAAGTACTTTACAGATGGAAGTTCAAATTAGATATTGGTTTTAAACCATCGAACGATTTTACACATATTCATCAGCTAAAACCAATTGATGGAGACAATACACTTCCTATTATCACGCTAACACCCCGTTACAAAACCAGTGGTGATGTGCTGCAAGTAATACACACGGGTGAAACCGATGCTACTTCGCAAAAATATATTGCTACCGTTCCACTAAATGATTTTAGAGGGCAATGGGTAGAAGTTATAGAAAGGGCAACATTTGCGGTTGACGGCAAATATGAAATACAGATTAACCGGATAAGCGATGGAAAGGTGCTATTGAAACAGGCTTTCAATAATATAGAAATGTGGCGTAAAAATTCGACTACCTGCCGACCAAAGTGGGGTATTTACAGGAGAACGCTCCAGCCTGAAATGTTAAGAGATGAAACTCTTTGGTTTAATGATTTCAATATTACAGAATACTAATTTTTAAAATATAATCATGATGAAGAAATTTTTTGCACTTGCCGCTTTAACTTACTCGATGGGAATGCTGTCTTTTGCTCAAAACCCCGTAATTAATTATGATTTTGGTGATAAAGAAGCCTCGTTTAACCCCAATCCTGGTGCGTCTTCTACTTCTTTTTTACCAAAAATTACATTAGATAAAGCTATAAGGGTAAGAGTGCGCACCGCTTCTGATGGCTCAGGTGCGTTTCACTTGGTTAAAAAAGGTGCAGATTTTATTAAAGATGCAGGCTTAGAAGTGGTTGCAGGTACATCTACCAGTAAATTTTCAATCTACAACTTGCCTATTCAAAATGTAGAGAAAATTAGCTTTAATGTTAAGTTCGATAATGCGACCATCGGCCAATGGGTATTTGCTAATGGTTTATCGGGCAATTCGGATGATATTTTTCAAGGTAACAGTAGTATTAAAGAAACCTCTACCGAAATTTTTGCAGGCTTAAGATGGACCTTATCGGCAGCTGATGAAATTAATCTTTACACCCGAAATGGTGTTAAATGGTCTACCATTAAAGGCATGTCATTTGCCAAAAATGCTGAGTATTTGATAGAAATTTATAGTAATAACAGCACTGAGGCTAAAAAATACACTAAAGATGGTGAACAGACTTTAAGCGCAGGCACTTACCATATATGGGTTAACGGAACTCGAATTGTAAAGGATTTTCCTTCAGCAGGTTTAGTTGCTGATAAAAACCTAAACGGCTTTGTGTTTTATGGTGTTTTGCCTAAAGGATCTGATACAATGGCTAAAGTATGGTTGGATAATTTGAGGATTAATGGAAACTTATAATAAATAATATTCGGATAGTGATATTAGGCTATCTTTAACTTATTACCAAATATAATTGAAATGATGAAAAAGCTATTTTTAATGATGACAATGTGTATTGTGACAAGTATTTGCTTTGCACAAACACCAACCGATGGAGATTATCGATCGGTGATTTCTGGAAATTGGACCGACGCTTCAACTTGGCAGGTTAGAGTGTCTGGCAATTGGCAGGCCGCCTCAAGTTCCCCCTCTTCAACGAATAATGTATATTTACAAACTGGCCATGCCATTGTGATTGATGCACCCAATGTATATTGCAATAGTTTGCATTGGGGATTTAATGGTTCAGTTTATGGCTCTGTAACATTAGGAACAAATGACTTAAATGTAAGTGGTAAGGTGAGGGTTTATACAGGCCATACTACCCCAATTACTGCAACAGGAGCAGATGGTACATTTTATTCAGGACAAAATAGTTCTACAGCAACAAATGCAGCACAATTTAATAGTCCATCCACATCAGGGCATTTGAAATTTATAGGAGACACCAGGGTAATTGCCGATGCTGGTGAATGGAATAGTAGCGGTACAACATGCTATGGTGTTTTTGCACTAAATTCTGGTGAAACAGGAACAATTATTACAGGAATGAAGTTTCGAGGATTAGAATTTGAAAGCGGTAATATAGTTTCGTCCGGTATTATGGCTGTTGGTAGCAGTGCAGGGACAGGTAATGTAACTATTAAAAATGGATCAAAGTTTACTTCATCGAGAAGTACTCAGGTACTAACTTATGCGTCTAATGGAGCATTAGGGACAATAGATATACAAAATGGAGGAACGTTGGAGTTAACAAACTCAAATCCAGAGATTAATTGTACAAGTTTTATTAATAACGGAACTGTAATTTATAGTGGTTCGAATCAAAATTTTGTTGTTCCAAACGGAAGTATTGTAGCAGCAATAGCACTTACAACGTATAATAATTTAACTGTTAATACTTCAACAGTTCTAAATGTAACAGCAGGTAAGAACATTACATTATCAGGTGCTTTAAATTTTATGAGTGGTAAGTTAGCCATACCTTCAAACTCTACCTTAGAACTCACAGCTGGTAATACAGCCGTTGTTGGTGGTGATGCCTCAAAATACATACAGACACTTGTTAGCGGATCTGCAATAGGTGTTTTAAAAGTATCAGGTCTTTCAACTGCCAAAACTTTTCCCGTAGGCAGTTCAGCTAACTATCTTCCTGTAAATTTATTGCCTACTACAAGTTCAAGTTTTAATATTAGTGTGTTTGAGGGTGCAACTGTTGATGCTACACCTAATGGCACATCATTAACCCTAGATCAAAAGAAACGTATTGTGGACGCCATTTGGAATATTGACCGTACTTCGGGTTCTGGCGATGTTGATGTAACCTTAACATGGGTTAATGCTTTAGAAGGAACAGAATTTTCTACATATACAGACTTACAAATTGGAATTGCATCATATAATGGTGGTTCTTATGGGGTATTTACGGGGGTAGGTAATGCTGCAGCAAATACAGCTACAATTACCTTAAGTTCATTATCGCCGTTTATTGTAGGTGAGGCAAACACAACTTTGCCCTTAAGGTTGTTGAAATTTGATGCAACAGCAAGTTTAAATAGTGTGAAATTGACATGGCAAACCACTTCAGAAGTCAATTTAAAAAACTATGTTCTGCAACATTATATTAATAACGGTTTTGAAGATATCTACTCAGTTTCGGCAAATAATAAACCCGGTATTTTTAATTATGGCTTTACTCATTCGAATTCACTTGCAGGCGAAAACTATTACCGTTTGATGGGGATAGATAATGATGGGACTAAATATATTTTCGATCAAAAATCTGTAAATTTAGCTTTGGTTAGTGCGGTAAGCGTTTATCCTAACCCTGTTACTGGTGGTAACATTAACGTAAGAGGTGTAGCAAATGGCGATATAATTAAAGTTTTAAATCAGCTGGGGCAAGTGGTTGCAACCCAATCTGTAAAAGATTCGAATATACAGCAAATTAATGTGCATAATATGCCGGCAGGAATTTATTTATTAAGTGTTGAAAGTGCTGGTAAAATAATAGGTGTTTCAAAAATTATTAAGTTATAAGTGTATTGTTGATAGAAAACTATTACTATTAACTATATAAATGGGGAATAAACTAATTATTTTTACAATCTTAATCTAGAAAATAAATCACAAAGTTTGAAATTATGAATCCTTTAATAGAAAACCTTACCACAATTCATTTGGAATCACCGGTTGATAAGATTATTGCTCAGTTAAAACAACTAATTGTTTCGGGGCAATTAAAACCTGGCGATAGGTTACCTTCCGAAAGAGCACTTTCTGAGCGTTTTGGTTTAGGCAGAAGCTATATACGTGAAGCGATTTTAAAACTAGAATTTTATGGTTTACTAAAAACCAATCCACAAAGCGGTACTTATGTTGCTGGGCTAAGTATTAATGTTATTGATAATATTATTTCTGATATTATTAAATTCAATAAAGATGACTTTAATGCTCTGATTGAGGCTCGTTACCATTTGGAACTCAGTGCTATAAAGTTGGCAGCTGAGCGTAGGACAGAGCAAGATTTAATAAACATTAAAATGTCTATGGATGATTATGAGCGAAAAATTGCTCAAGGAGGTAATGCGATAGAAGAAGACATGGTATTCCACATTAAAATTGCTAAAGCCACTAAAAACTCGGTAATAGCATCTACTATATTAATTTTAGTGCCTGATTTAATTAAGAATATTGTTGAGAATAAAATTTGTGGTAAAGATCGAGCTAAACAAGCAATTGCTGAACACAGAGAGATTTATACCGCAATTGAGTTGCAAGATACAAATAGAGGAGAAGAGGCAATGGCTAATCACTTGGATGAGATTTGGCAAATTAGTAAAGCGGGTTTTGCAACTCAAAATTTTATTAACGAAACTTCCAAATAACTAATAGCCAACATGGTTGACTAATCAATAAATTATTAACTAAAAATTATGAACTACTTAAAAAAAGTGGTATTAGTATTTTTTTGTGCCTTTATAAGCCATTCAATTAGCGCACAAACTCACCCAAACCTTATGCTTTCTAAGGCAAATGTGCAGGCAGTTAGAAAAGGTATAATCACTTATCCTCTTTTGCGCCAATCGTACCAATTAGTTAAAAAAATAGCTGATCAGGCTCTCAATATGCCTATTACGGTGCCTTTACCGAAAGATGGTGGAGGTGGTTATACACATGAGCAGCACAAAAGAAATTATAATAATATGTTTAATTGTGGTATTGCATATCAAATATCAGGTGAAAAAAAATATGCAGATTACGTAAAAAATGTATTGCTCAACTATGCTGCACAGTACGAAAAATGGCCTTTGCATCCTAAAGGAAAAAGTGATGATGATGCTGGTCGTATTTTTTGGCAAAGCTTAAACGATTTTGTATGGCAAATATATGCCGTACAGGCTTATGATTTGGTTTATAACGGTTTAACTGCCACAGACAGAAAAACCATTGAAGAAAAATTGTTCGTGCCTATCTTAAAATTTTTTACCGAAGATAGGTACGATATCTTCAACAAAATACACAATCATGGCACTTGGAATTTGGCAGCAGTTGGCATTACAGGCTATGTATTAAATAAAAAAGAATATGTTGAAATTGCGCTTAATGGTTCAAAAAAAGATGGTAAAACCGGATATTTAGCACAAATAAACCAATTATTCTCGCCAGATGGTTATTACATGGAGGGGCCATATTATCAGCGTTATGCCCTACTACCCTTTGTGCTATTTGCCAAAGCCATTAATAACTATGAGCCGTCCCGCAAAATATTTGAATACAGGAACAAGTTGCTCTCAAAAGCAATCCGTACATCTTTGCAAACTACCTATACCGATAAAACTTTTTTCCCCATCAATGATGCCATTAAAGATAAAACTTACGAATCGGTAGAGTTGGTTTATGGAGTAGATATAGCTTATGCAGATATAAGTGCCGAATCTGATTTGTTAGATATAGCTCAAAAACAGAACCGTGTAATCGTATCTGATGCAGGACTAAAAGTGGCAGCCGCTGTACATGCACGAAAATCTGTACCATTTAAATATCAAACCTTATGGGTAAGTGATGGTGCTAAAGGCAATATGGGAGGCTTAGGTATTTTGCGTTTCGGTGTAAATACCGACCAACAATGTGTAGTACTTAAAGCTACCTCACAAGGTATGGGGCATGGACATTTTGATAGACTAAATTTATTGTTTTATGATAATACAACTGAAATTTTTTCGGATTATGGCGCAGCTAGATTTTTGAATATTGATTCCAAAAGTGGTGGTGGTTATTTACCCGAAAACAACACTTGGGCCAAACAAACTGTAGCACACAATACTTTAGTGGTCGATGAAACATCTCACTTTAATGCTAAAGTAACTCTAGCCAATAGTGTTAGCCCAACATTATTATATTTCTCTAACCAACCCAATTTAAAGGTGGTAAGTGCCAAAGAAGATAAGGCATATTCTGACGTGGTCATGATAAGAACATCAGCTTTGGTAAAAATAGAAGGTTTAAACAAGCCTTTGCTTATTGACGTAATGCAGGTTCAATCACCAAATAAACATCAGTACGATTTACCTTTTTGGTATAAAGGACAATTGGTAAACACATCTTTTAGGGTAAAAGCTAGGACCAATAATTTAACCGCTTTAGGTGCTAAAAATGGCTATCAACATATTTGGTTAAATGCAAACAATCTATTAGAAGATAAAACCGGAATGGTGGGGCTATTGAATAAAAATCGTTTTTACACTACTCATTTCGTTTCTGATAATCCTTTAGAAGTGAAACTGATTTCTATTGGTGCCAACGACCCCGAAATGAACCTAGTAGATGGTAAAGCCTTTATGCTAACCGCAAATGGACAAAATCAAACCTTTGTAAGTATTACCGAAACACATGGCAGCACCGACCCGATTGACGAAACCGTTACAGCGGCGCATCCTTCAATAAGCGAATTAAAACTACAAAAAGCAGATGTTCAACAAACCATAGTAAGTTTTAAGCTAAATGGAAAAACATACACTTATCAAATTAATTATACAGACAAACAAAATTATGCTTTTTTGAGATAGGATATAACGAATTATAAAGCTTCTAATTGTAAATATAATTTTTGATGGAAATAATTATCAACTTCAGATTGTAAGCCTAAGTAAAATAAAAATAGAACAATAAATATGCATAGTGAATTATTTCAAATAGAAGAAGAATCTATCTGGGAAGACATCGGGAATGGTGTTCAACGTAAAATTTACGGTTACGATGATACAATTATGTTGGTGAAAGCCAAGTTTGAAACTGGCGGAGTTGGTGTGTTGCATGAGCATTACCATGCACAAGTTACTTATGTAGAAAGTGGTGTTTTCGAAATGACTATTGGTGATGAAAAACGTATTGTTAGAAAAGGCGATGGTTATTATGTGCCACCTCATGTCATACATGGTTGTGTTTGCAAAGAAGCAGGTGTTTTAATAGATGTTTTTTCTCCCTACAGAGAGGATTTTTTAAAATAATGCCTAATGATTTAAATGAGTTTTCACATGAAGAAATTAATAATTAACTTTTTTTTAATAGCTGTGGTAAGTTTTGTACAAGCACAGGAAACAACCGTAGTTAAAAAAGTAACTTATCCGGCGGGTTTTTCCGAGCAATTGAATGTAGTTTACACCAAGGTTGGCGATTGGGAAGGTAAAATGGATTTATATCTGCCACCAAAAGAAAATGGACCATCACCAATTGTGATAAATATACATGGCGGTGGTTTCAATAAAGGCAATAAAGAGTCGCAAACTGGATTTAACACTTTCTTTAAAAATGGCTATGCAGTTGCCAATATCGGATATCGTTTAGTACAGGTTGCCCCAGCACCTGCGGCGGTAGAAGATACACGCTGTGCTCTTATTTATTTAATTATAAATGCAAAAACGCTAAATATAGATCCCAATAGAATTGTAATTATGGGTGGTTCGGCAGGTGGACATTTGGCTTTAATGGGTGGTTTACTGGGTAATAACAATAGGTTCGATGGTAATTGTCCAGTTGTTAAAGATATAAAAGTTGCTGCCATTATAGATAAATATGGTATTACCCATATTGGCAGTTGGCCAAGTAGATCGGCTACTTGGTGGTTGGGCAATAGAGCCAAAGATCAAGCCTTTATTCAGTCGGTTTCACCATTGTACCAAGTAAACAAAAACAGCCCTCCGGTATTTATTGTGCATGGCAACGCCGATCCGGTAGTGCCTTATCAGCAATCTGTAGATTTAAAAAATAGGCTCGACGAGTTTGGCGTCAAAAACAAGTTTATCACCGTAGATGGTGGTCAACATGGAAAATTTCCTGCCGAAAAAAATTCAGAAATCAATAAAGAAATAATCACTTTCTTAAAAGAATTAGGTGTTCATTAAATAAACATAATTATGAAAATAAAAGGATTAAGATGGTGGATTATCTCATTAATTGCCCTAGCAACGGTTATCAATTACATTGATAGGAGTGCTATAAACATTCTATGGCCCTACATCTATAAAGAATTTGGTATTGCCGAAGTTGATAATAAAAGTGCATTGGCATTAATTACTACTTTCTTTATGATTGCTTACGCATTGGGGCAAACCTTTACAGGCAAGCTGATGGATGCTATTGGCACTCGTTTGGGAATGACTTTATCTATAGTAGCGTGGAGTATATCTATTGCTCTACATGCATTTGCAAAATCGCTGATGTCATTTAATATTTTTAGATTTATGCTTGGTTTTAGCGAAGCTGGGAACTGGCCGGGTGCAACAAAAAACAATGCAGAGTGGTTTCCGGCCAAAGAACGAGGTATTGCACAAGGTATTTTTGGTGCAGGGGCATCTTTAGGCTCAGTAGTTTCAGCACCCATTATTGCAGCACTTTATCTTATTTTCGGATGGAAAATGACTTTTGTACTAATTGCCAGTTTAGGTTTGATATGGATTATCCCTTGGTTATACATTAACAAAACAACACCCGATAAGCATCCTTGGCTTACTGAAGAAGAACGCAAACATATTATAGCTAAATCTGAAACCCATGAAGTAACAGCCGAAGCAGATGTACCAGTTCTTACCTGGAAAGAATTGCTAAAGTTTAGGGATACTTGGGGCATTATTATGGGTAGGTTTTTTATAGACCCTGTTTGGTGGCTGTTTGTAACTTGGTTGCCAACTTTTTTAAAAGAACAATTTTTGTTTGATATTAAACAAATTGGTGCTTTTACCTGGTTACCTTATCTTTTTGCAGCAATAGGAAGTATAATTGGGGGATATCATGCATCGAATCAAATAAAAAAGGGCGTATTGCCACATCTAGCTCGTAAAAAAGCGATTACTGTTGGAAGTATTATCATGTTAGTTTCTTTAGTGCTGATTGTTTTACAACTCGACAGCCTAAAAAATACACCATTATATGCTTTGGTTCTAATTGGAGTAACACTTTTCGGGTTTCAATATCTTATTGGCAATATACAAACACTTCCGAGTGATTATTTTAATGGTAAAAACGTAGGAACTGTAGCTGGTATGGGAGGTACTTCTGCCGTGTTGGGTACTTTACTAACCACTTGGGCCGTGCCGGTTATTACCCAAACTAGTTATCATTCATTTTTTGTATTAGCTGCATTATTAGTCCCTTTTTCATGGTTTTGTATTAAATATATAACAAATAAAAAATAAATTAACTTAATTAAATTTTATTGATATGCGATTAAAGAACAAAATTGCAATTGTTTCTGGAGGTGCCAGAGATATTGGTAGAGAAGTTTCTGTGCAATTGGCAAAGGAAGGAGCTAAAGTGGTTGTCAATTATTTTGACAGTAAAGAACAAGCTGATGAAACCTTGAAATTAATTCAGGATATTGGCGGAGAAGCTATCATAGTACCAGGAGATATGACCAAAGCTAAAGACGTAGAAACATTGGTGGCTAAGACAAGGGAATCATTCGGTGATGAAATTCATGTATTGGTAAATGTCGTTGGAGGCTTGGTAGCACGAAAGACAACGGCAGAAATGGATGAGAATTTTTGGGATTTTGTAATGAATGTAAATTTAAAGTCCGTTTTCTTAACAGTAAAGGCTGTTACTCCATTTATGCCATCTGGTTCTTCAATAATAAACTTCTCTTCACTTGCTGCTCGTGACGGCGGTGGACCTGGAGCGAGTGCTTATGCAACATCTAAAGGGGCAGTTATGACTTATACGAGGGCATTAGCAAAGGAATTTGGCCCTAAAAATATTCGTGTAAACGCCTTAGCACCAGGTATGATATCTACGACTTTTCATGATACTTTCACCAAATCAGAAGTAAGAACAAATGTTGCGAATGCTACTGCCTTAAAACGAGAAGGTAATGCCTTAGAAGTTGCAGATTTGGTCGTGTATTTAGCATCTGACCAATCTAGTTTTTTAACTGGGAACAATATTGATATTAACGGAGGTTTAGCTTTCTCATAAGAAAATGAGTAAGTATAGAGGCTGCTCGAAAAAGATGGGCAGCCTCTATTTTGTAAGGATACCTAAAGGAGTAATTCTTAATCCATTAATTTTCAAACGCTATCTTTCTTTTTCGTAACTTATTATCAAAATAATATCGAGACTAAAATAATACTGTAATTCCCTGATATACAATGAACAGATTTATAAGTTGGTATAACCTTCTTATTCTGCTTTTCATTTTGAATTTTGCTTTATTTCAAATTCCATTTTTAGCTCTTATAAATAGTTCTAGTATTATTTTGATTACATTATAATTAACCTTATTTTTGGTAAACCAATTTTTGGTAAACCAATTATGATGGCAACAACCGCAAGGTTGAAGCAAACTAACCTTATATAAACTAATTGCTATGACATTGAAAAATTACGTTAACAGCGTTGTTTTTTTACTGTTCTGTTTGCTCCCTTTGGTTTTGAGCGCACAAACGGTAAAAGTAAAAGGTATTGTAAATTCCCAAGATGGGCAGGGAATTCCTGGAGTGTCGGTTATCATAAAAGATACTAACAAGGGAGTGGCCACCAATGATAAAGGTGAGTACGAAATCTCTGTTCAAAAAGGAAAAATACTGGAATTTAAATCGTTAGGCTATAAAACTCAATTACAAGGCGTAGCCAATGCCACTACCATTAATGTTACTTTAGAAGAAGACATCAATATAATGAATGAGCTTTTTGTAGTAGGCTATGGTACTCAGAAGAAATCTACCGTAAGTTCTGCAGTGAGTAAACTCGAAAATAAAAACCTTGACGAAATTCCTACTTCAAGGTTAGATAATGCTCTAATAGGCAAAATAGCAGGTCTAGCAGTTCAGAACAATAGTTCCGAAGTAGGTTCAGATCCTACTTTGCGCATTAGAGGTGCAAGTTCTATTAATGCCAATGCAGAGCCTTTGGTTGTTGTAGATGGCCATCCCATTGCCGATGGTCTTTCTTTTATCAATCCTTATGATGTAGAATCTATAGAAGTGTTGAAAGATGCCGCATCATCGGCTATTTATGGTTCAAGAGGTGCTAACGGGGTGATTTTAGTGACCACCAAAAAAGGTGTAGCCGATAAGCCTAAATTTTCTGTAAAATCTTATTACGGCATAAAAGAAGCCTACAAAGTATATCCTATATTAACCACTTCGGAGTATATCCAGTTGTTGTTTGCCGAAGCTGCTTTAAGAGAAAATGATCCAAGCGTAACCACTAAAAACTTAATTACAGATAACGAAAGGGCAGCCTACATCATAGAAAACCAGATTAGTGGAACGCCCACCGACTGGCAGGATGAGGCTTTGCGCAATGCTGGTATCTATAACTTACAGCTTAATGTTTCGGGCGGTAAAAAAGATTTGAAATATTACGTTTCAGGCAATTTACAGCAAGACCAAGGTATTATGAAATATAGCGAAAACAATAAAGGCAATGTCCGAATAAAGCTTGATGTTAATCTGTCGCCCAAGTTGAAACTCAATATAAACCTTAACCCTACATATACCAAAATTCTAAAACCATCAGAAAATTTCACTAATTATTATCGGTTTCCATCGTTTTTGCCCGTTTACCACTCGGCATTTACGGCCGCTTTTGTAAACCAAAATACCCAATGGGCATATTTAAGATCAGGCGATTGGGCGCAGGCACGCCACTTTACCAATTTAGCGTATGCAGGCACTATGCCCGATGGCAGTTTTTGGCAAAGTTCTGGATCTGTATCACCATTTTCTTCAACTAATAATACGCCATTGTCACATGCAGCCAGAGAAGATAGATTTAGCGAAAGTTATCGTTTTCAAAGCGGTACAGATTTAACTTACAGCCCAACCAAAAGTCTGTCTTTTAAAACTTCGGTGGGTGCTTACTACCTTTCGAGGGAAGATAAAAATTTGATTAGAAGCGAAGCACGTAAAGATGGTGATGTAAACAATGCTACCATTACCAATGCCAATACCATTGATGTTTTGTGGGAAAACACCGCCAATTACATTAAAAGTGTGGGTAACCATAATTTTACCGGACTGTTGGGCTTTACCGTACAGCAAAACTCGGTAAAAGGTTCACAGCAGATAGGTTACAATTTTCCATCTGAAGATTTTACAACGCTGAACCAAGCGGCCTATTTCGACCAAGCGGTTAATATGCCTGTTAATGTTAAAACAGGTCTGATTTCTTATCTAGGCCGTATCAACTACGATTATCAAGGTAGATATATGGCTACTGTAAGTTTGCGAACTGATGAAAGTTCAATTTTTGGCCCAGGCAACCGTAGAGGATGGTTTCCTTCTTTTTCTGTGGGTTGGAATATGGCTAGCGAAGCATTTATGAAAGACACCCGTAAATGGTTGGAAACCCTAAAATTGAGGGCAAGTTATGGAGAAACGGGTAATAACAGAATTACACCGTTTTCATACCTCGATTTGCTATTTAGAACCAATTATATCTTTGGAGAGGGAACTGGGCAGGTAAGTCCGGGTCAATCGCCAAATAATGTGGTAACCTATGGTAGTAACATTACTTGGGAAACTACCCGTTCTACCAATATTGGTTTAGATTTGGGGCTTTTCAAAAATAAGGTACAGCTAAGTTTAGAATACTATAATTCCGTTACCGATAAACTGTTGCTTCAACAGGCACAGCAAGCCATCGCCGGTTCAGATTCTTTTTGGAACAACAATGGTAGTATTAGAAATCGGGGATTTGAAATAGAACTGACTTCTAATAACATCGCCTCAAAAAACTTCAGTTGGACAACTTCTGCCAATATTTCTGCTAATAGGAACAAGCTGCTAAAGCTAGGTGGCGATGAACCTTACCTGTTCAATTATGGCGAGCGTAGCGAAATTTACGCTTCTATTGTTGGCCAGCCTTATGTGCAGTTCTATGGTTATAAAACCGATGGTGTTTGGCTTTCGCAGGCCGATGCCGATGCAGCCGTGGCCGCAGGGCAAACCTCCATTTTACAAGGATATTATGTCGCAGGGGGCGTAAAATTAAAAGACATTAATTCAGACAATAAAATTGATATCAACGATAGGGTAATTATAGGTTCGCCATTCCCAGATTTTACTTGGGGACTGACCAACACTATCCGGTATAAAAAAATTGATTTAAGTGTTTTGATGCAAGGTTCGCAGGGAGGACAATTAATTAATGGTGATTTGTTCTACAACGAGTCGAAAAGGCAGAACGCCAATTATATAAAAAACAGATGGGTAAGTCCGGCCAATCCTGGCGATGGCAAAACTCCTTACTCTACCAATGGTATTGCTGCCGATTTGCTGTTAACAGACTACGGGGTAGAAAGTGCTACTTATGCTTATTTGCGCAACATTATAGTAGGTTATACCTTGCCAGCTAAAGCACTTAAAAAATACAAGATAAACAGTTTAAGGCTATATGCTTCGGTAGATAATGTGTTCTTCCTAACTGGAAGTTCGTACCGTGGCATTAACCCAGAAGGAAGGTCAACCTCTGCATCTTATGCTTCACCTGTTATTGTCGGTTATCAAAGGGGAGGTTTTCCGGTTAACCGCACTTATACATTTGGTCTCGATTTTAACTTCTAATGCCATTATATCATGAAACAAATTAAAAAAACAACTTTTCGCTTCATCATTGTGGTATCATTAGTAATGGCCTTTGGCGCCTGTAAAAAGGTGATAGACCAAGAGCCAATTTCAAATGAAGTTGCCAAAAATTACTACAAAAACTATAAAGAGGTTAGTGTAGCCCTAACGGGATGCTACAATGGTATGCAAGAGCCTTTGCTCAACGAGTGGATGTTTACCGAGTTGCGTAGCGATAATGCCCGACAACGTTCAGTAAGCAGTACTACTACGGCCAATATGGAGCTGAACGTGCTGCACCTTTACACCGCAGGCCCATCGCATCAGCAGATCTATAGTTATTGGCTAAGCGTTTACAAAAATATCCGAAACGTAAATTATGTGCTTCGTAGTTTGGGTGTTAGCTACCAAAATAATCAATTGGTATTTGGCCAACCTACTGCCGATGTTACCGATGCCCAGCGTGATGAATTGGTAGGACAGGCCTTATTTATCAGAGCGTATCATTATTTTAACTTGGTACGTTTATTTGGCGGTATTTTTTTGGTAACGGAACCTTTGGATGCCAAACAGGCTCGAAAAATCAACCGCTCTTCGTTGGATGATTGCTATAATCTTATCATCAAAGATTTAGAAGCAGCTTCGACATTAGCAAGTGTAAAACCATATAATCAAATTACCTCAACAGATGTAGGTAGAGCAAATTCATGGGCAGCAAAAGCACTCCTTGCAAAAGTTTATCTTACGTTGCCTGTACCTCGTGCTGCCGAAGCCCTCGACTTGCTAAACGATGTAATTGACCATAGCGGTTACGGTTTGGAAAGTAGTTTTGCCCGTGTTTTCTCTATAAACAACGAAATGAATAAGGAAATTTTGTTTGCGGTAAGATATAAGGCAGGTCTTTTAGGCTTAGGTAATCCAATGGCTAATAAGTTTGCACCAGCAAGTAGTGGTGATGCAGTAATTAATGGCGACGGTAGTGGTTTTAATTATCCTACTCCGGGTATATACAATGCTTATACCATTAATACCACAAGCTTTACCGATACCCGTAAAGAGGTAACTATTGGTAACTATACAGGCAGTACAACACCTTTATACGTGAATAAATTCTTCTCTAAAGTAGTAGTGGCAGGTGATGCCGAGAACGATTTTACAGTGTTGCGTTATTCAGATGTTCTTTTGATGAAAGCTGAAGCACAAGGTTATAATGGATCGGCAGGTAGTTCTGTTGGTTTAATCAACCAAGTTAGAGAAAGGGCTGGGGCAGGTAATTATACAACTGGAAATTTTACGGCAGCATTTTACAAATACCCAGCATCGGGTACGGGCTCAATAACAAATATTACCGATTTTATGACAGCACTTTTAAAAGAACGTCGCTTAGAATTTGCTTTCGAAAACCAACGTTTGTTCGATTTGATAAGATTTGGTCAGGCAGTAGTAACTATACAGAACAATTTTTCGTCCGATTATACTTCGTATTACAGTAAGTTTAAGCCACTAATTCCATTGTCCACTATGCAGGCCAATGTTACACAAGATAAATTGTTGTTGCCCATTCCACAAAGGGAGATAGACACTAATACTGAAATAAAAATTTCTCAAAATCCGGGATATTAAAAAATAAGAGATGAAAACAATGTTAAAATCTTTGTTGCTATTTTGCTTGGGCTTGATGGCAATAGTAGGATGTAAGAAAAACGAATTTTCCGACATAGGCGAGGGCACTGTGGTAGCCAAAGAATATATCTTTAATCGAGCTACCAAAACTTTCGATTTGGGCGATGAAGTAAAGAGTAGCATTTCTGCTGCTGATGGAGTGAAATTTGTGTACTGTTATCTGGTGCGTACCAACGCTAATGATTCACTCATTCTTGTAACTGATAATAGAGTCGATGTACCATCTAATTATGATTTATCTATACCGCTTAGTGCTTTTCCGGTAAACAACATGAGCAAGGTAAAAGGAGTTAAGGTAATGGTAAAACAAGGCAATAATAGTTCGTTAGAAGGTTTTATTACTATTAAATACTTTGACCCCGATTTGCCCCAGTTTAGCAACTTTCCTGCTTCCCTAAATGCAGATTTGGGCGGAGGTACTACGGCCATTACGGGCAATATCCAATCGGAATATGGTATTAAACAAATTGATATTTACGATGATTACCAAACTGAAAATATATATGTGTTGGCACATAGCATTACAGATGTGAACAATGCCAAACAATACGTATTGAACTATGCCTATACCTACCGTAAAGCCGCACAGCATATCAAAGTAGTAGCTACGGATATCTATAACCAAACAAAAGAGCTGATTATTGATATGCCAGTGGATATGTCCATCTTTAAGCCCAAGTTTCTAAATTTTGCTGCTACAATTGTACCTAATATGATTGGCGCTGTACCTGTAAATGGCCAAATCACTTCGGTAACCGGATTAAAAAAGGTTGATATTTATGATGATCGTAACGGCACTTATCAATTATTGAGTACTATTGATAATTTGAAAGGCATAAAAGATTATAATTATAATGCCAATTACACATTTGCCATGAGAGCAGAGCATATAAAAATTGTTGCGGTAGATAAGGAAGATTTGCAGGCAGAGTTGATTGTTCCGTTAAGTATAACCTATTTAAGCAAGTTATATAAAGATGTGTTGATGACAGCACATACTGCCGGAACCAATACCATATTTTTTGATAACGATGGCTCTACAAAAGGCAACTGTGAATTGAATGCCAGTGAAGCCACTATGGCCTTTTTGTATTATGGTGTAAGTTCTGGCCCTGCATTTTATAGTCCAACGAATACAGGTAGCGTGGCCAAAAACTATAAATGTGGTTCGGCGATTTGGACTGTTGCCAATCCATCGGTATTAAGGGCTACCAGATTTAGGGTATTAGTTCCAGGTAGCAGTACTACCGATGACAATATATATGCAGCGTTCAATACCGGTAACTTAGATGATTTAGAAAGTTTGTTTAATGGTACAGCAACAAATTATATAAACAGTAGTAGCCCTAGGTTCGACCCAAATTCTACAGGTACAACTTCATTGTTTAATACTACAAATGCACATCTTATAGCTGTTAAAATACCCGATGTGGGTATTTCTGCAACAACTTTTAAATATGCGATTATCAATGTAAAAGAAGCAACAAAAGAGGCCATAGTTGGTAATTCCATTATAAAATTTGATATCTATATTCAGAAATAAGTTTTTTTGGTTTTATAAATAAAATGATTTGTCGTTCTGGTTGGGAATTATGCCCGATTGGGACGACAACATTTTTAGTTTAAAGGAGTATTATAATATTTCAACAATTTATTTAAAAGCAAACGATTGGCAATATTGCAGTGCAGACTATCCAGAAAGTTAAATCCAAGCTATCTGCAAAAGATTATCAATCATACAACCTATCCTCAAATGAAACTTCACTATTTTATTTTATTTTTTTGTCTAATAGTAGATTTTAAATTAAAAGCTGCAGAAGTAATAGTAAACAACCCGCACGAGCTTAAAATAGCTGTAGCCAAAGCTAAACCGGGTGATGTTATTTTGCTGAAAAACAAAGTTTGGGCAGACGTACAGTTGGTTGTTTCAGGCAAAGGAACAAAAGAAAAACCAATTTGGGTAAAACCCGAAATAGGCAATAAAGTACTGATTTCTGGTAAGTCTAATCTTAAAATAGGAGGCGAAAACCTCATTATTAAAGGCTTTCATTTTAAAAATGGTTACAGCCCTAAAGATCATATTATCAATTTTAAGGTTGATAATAATAATTTGGCGAATAATTGCCGTATTACGCAGTTTACTATTGAAGATTTTAGTCAACCAGAACGTTTTAAGGGAGATTCGTGGGTAGTATTGTGGGGTAAAAATAACCGTGTTGATCATTGCACTTTTACCAACAAACTAAATGCTGGGCCAGTAATTATTGCCGAACTTAATGATGAACGTAGTCAGCAAAACTACCACAGCATTGATTCCAATTATTTTAATGGACGTCAGCGTTTCGGATCTAATGGCGGAGAAACTATACGTATAGGTGTTTCCCGATACTCGTTAACAGCATCGAAAACACAGATTATACATAACTATTTTGAGCGTTGTAATGGAGAAGTAGAAATCGTTTCTATTAAATCTGGCGAAAACAATGTGAGTTTTAATACTTTTTTTGAATGCGAGGGCAGTTTGGTGTTAAGGCATGGCTCAAACAATATAGTACAGGGCAATTTATTTCTCGGTAATAATAAACCTTATACGGGTGGTGTAAGAATTGTAAACCCTGGCCATCAGGTATTTGATAATGTGTTTAAAGATTTGAAAGGAACCGCTTTTCGGTCGCCATTGGCCATCATGAACGGCGTACCCAATTCGCTCATTAATCGCTATTATCAAGTAACCGATGTAAAAATAGAACGAAACACCTTTATCAATTGCCAACCTTTGCTCTTTGGTACAGGTAAAGATGCCGAACGCACCCTATCACCACAACGGGTAATGTTTGCAAAAAATCTGATATATCAGCCTATAAACACACCATATTTAGATGAAAACAACGATGGTGGTATTACCGTTCAAGATAACGTTTTGATTGCTAATACTGCTTTACAAAAAGGTTTCCTAACTAAAAAGGCGAGTACTATTGCTTTAAATGGCATTGATATACCTTATCTCATCGAGTATGGTGCTCCTTTAAAGAAAATGAAATTTGTGCAGAAGAAAGACGTAGGCGCAACTTGGTATAAAGAAGAAACTAAAACCATTAATCTACAGCCTAAAACAGTAAAAATTGGGGCTAACGAAAGTACAACCATCAATCAAGCGATAGCCGGATTACACGATGGCGATATTGTAGAGCTTATCGATACTGGTTTTTACAGTATAGAAAAGGAGATTTTAATAGGAAAATCCATCACCTTAAAAGCATCAGAAAATTTAAAAAGTAAGCCCATTTTGGTAAGTGGAAGCAGCAAAACGCTACCGGCTTTTATCACTATTGAAAACGGCGCAACAGTAAAAATAAGTGGTATCGCTTTTAAGGGAGCTTATAGTAGTTTTGGCGATGTGCGTTGTGGCATACGCTCTACCGAAATGCCAATGAACAAGCATTACAAGGCTTTTATTAACGATTGCGAGTTCTATGATTTCAATGAAAGTTCATTTGCAGGATTTAAGGGAAGCAAATCTACTTTGGCTGATAGTTTGGTCATTACCAATTCGTTATTTAGGAATATTTCGGGTACAGGCATCAATTTAGGCGAAGAGAAAGACGACAAAGGGATTTATAGCGCTGAATATACTGTGGTTAAAAACTGTGTGTTTACCAACATATTAGGTAGCGCTATTAATGTATATCGTGGCGGAAATGATGAAAGCACATTAGGGCCATTTGTAACCATAGAAAACTGCACCATTAACGAGGTAGATAACCGAGAGCAAGGTACAGCAGTGCGTTTGTTGGGCGTACAATATGCTCGTGTGCTGAACACCAATTTTGTAAACAGTGGGCAAGGTGGTAGATCTATCGATTTTAGGGAATTTCGTTGGGACGATATAGTAGTTGATTATTGTAATTTTTACCAATCGGGCAAGGTTGAAAGCTTTTACAACAAACTGTTGGGGCAAAATATTTTCCATATAAAGCCAGAATTTAATAACATAGCCACATTTGATTTTGAATTGCGATCGGGAAGTTTATTATTGATTAAAGGACTAAATGAAAAAAATATAGGTGCTAAAAGATAATTTACGCTATTCGTCTTTCCCATGAAGTCGGGAACCGAACTATCGAGATCAGCAGAACTAATCATTATGCGATTGATTTTTAATCAATCTTTGATTGTTTTGGGATACTCAATTAAATTGGCAGGATGATTTTGACAGAGGAAATAAACTTGATATAAAAATAAAATGAAAAAATATAACAGCTTATTGTTGGGCATTATGCTGATGAATGGCATTGTTTTACAGTCGTGTGCAGCTAATCATGTGGGGCAAATTATAGAACAAAAACAGAAAGAAACCCAGCAACAGCCTACTGGCGTTTATACCATAAGCTCGGCAGCAGAGCTTGAAGCTCTGAAATTACAGCCAGGTGATAAAGTAATAATGAAATCTGGAGAATGGAAAAGCCAAGTGTTGAACTTTAAGGGCAAAGGGAAAGTCGACAAACCTATCACTTTGTTAGCAGAAAGTAAGGGGAATGTGGTTTTATCGGGCAATTCCAATTTAAAGATAGACGGCGAGTGGTTGGTGGTTGATGGACTATCTTTTAAAAATGGTTTTTCTTTAAAGGATGATGTAATTGTGATTGCAAAAAACTCATCAAATTGCCGTTTAACCAACACCAGTGTCGAAAATTACAACCCTGTCGATAAAACGGTAGATTATAAATGGGTATCATTATACGGCACTAACAATAGGGTTGACCATTGCTCTCTCTCAGGAAAAACCCATCAAGGTACTACCTTGGTGGTATGGTTAGAAGACAAGCCAAACTATCATCAAATAGATCATAACTATTTTGGTCCGCGACCAGATTTGGGAGTTAATGGTGGCGAAACCATTCGGATAGGTACGAGTACTTACTCGATGAATGATTCATTCACAATGATAGAAAATAACATTTTCGATAAATGTAGTGGCGAAATGGAAATAATATCAATAAAATCGGGGCATAATAAAATTGTGAGCAACCTATTTTACGAATGCGTAGGCACTGTAACATTTAGGCATGGCAACAATTCGGAAGTAAGCAATAACTATTTTATTGGCAACAACATATCAAATACAGGTGGTATAAGGCTAATTGGCGAAAACCATAAGGTATATGGTAACTACCTATACAAAATAGCGGGACGTACGTTGCGTGCTTCAATATCAGTAATGAATGCTTACGAAAATCCCGAACTGAACGAATATTGGCAAGTTAAAAATGCTGATATTCAGGATAATATTATTGTTAGTAGTCGAGAGGCATTTGTACTAGGTGCAGGTAAAGATGAAAAGAGAACCGTTGTTCCCGATAGAGTAACCATTAAAAATAACTATGTAATTAATCCCGTTACATTATTGGTGATGCAAGACGAGCCTAAAAACTTAATAATAAACAATAATCAATTAGAAGGTGCAACCATTGTAGAAGGTTTTATTAAAATGGGTAACGATTTGCAACTATCAGAGGGTGTTTGGCAAAAAAGAACAGCTATTAAAATACCATTTTGGCTAAATACGCCCATCGGTCCCGATTGGGAGAAAGTTAATATAAATGTTGTTTTTAAATGATAATTTTAAAAACTGAACAGTAGGCAGCTTAAATACGACTATTGAGAACATGTTTTTAAAAGTGAGTTTACTTTCTTGTATATAATCGGCAATTGTTTAGCTACTGTTGTCATTGCAAAATGGGAGGGCGAGTTTAACGATAAGGCCGATTATGATGCCATAGAAAGCTGAGTTTTTTGTTTACCTTTGGGGCTCTGAAATTCTATTTAGTAGCTTCGAAGATGAAAGACAGTTTTAAAGGCAGAAAATTATTTCTAATACTAAGCGTTGTTATTCCTTTTTTGGTTTACAGCGCTTTTTACTATGCTCCCTATATTCGTAACGCTCCCTATAAAGTAAAAGAGTTTGTTTCGCTTAGTTACCGTTGGGGCTTGGGGCAAACACTTGATAACTCTTACGATTCTGCTACTGGACTTTATAGTTATATCAACCAAAGTGATTCGTTGGTGCAGAAAAAAATAAACTTAAGTCCCAAGGATATCCATTATTTGGATAGCATAGCGCATGTGCAGGGTTTTTTTAATTTGCCCGAGCTTATGGCCAACTCGGCAGAAGATTTGAACAATCCCAAATTATTACGGTACGAACTCACTTTCAACTACCAAAAAAAATCTAAAAAAGTAGTGTTTTTTGCGAATTTCAACGGTAAAGACCGTATGAAGAGCGCATTCTCGGTGGTGAGAAAAGAAATAGAGATGACTTTAGCCGATAAGGACTAACACATCAACACGCATGAAATTAAAAGTAAAAACCATATTGGCGCTAAGCTCTGTGTTACTGGCTGTGGTGGCCATTTCGTTTTATTTGCGTAAAATGCAGGGAGGCGGAGACTTGGTAGCCTCTTACCAAGGTTTAGTTTATAAATGGGGTACAGGTGATACCCTTCAAAACGCTTATGACAGCAGAACAGGAAAATACCAATACCTGGATCGAAACAACAAATTGGTGCAAACCCAATTTAAGCTGCGTGGGCACCATCTTATTTACCTTTTTAGTAAGATAAATGAAGAGAAGCTGTTTGATTTGCCCGATACTTTGGCTAATACTAGGCCAATTGATCCTAATGTGCCAAGATATGAGTTCTTATTTTTGAATGAGAATGGTGCGAAACGATTTGTTTTTTTAACCGACTATGATAAAGATGCAGAACTTGCATCAAAAGCAAAAAAAATGCAACAACTGCTTCAAAACATGATTGATGAGGCTAATGAGCGTTATGGCCATCAACAATAAACCAACTGTTTTGTACTGAGTGCAAGTTTTGACAAAAAATAGACTAATGCAACAGTTTATAAAGTACTAAAATATATTTATTTAACTAATTTTAGTTTCAGTTAAGAATAATCACAATATGAATTTGAAATATTTTACAATTCCTGTTTTTCTGTTTGCACTAAATGGTTTTGCACAAGAGAGCAATCTTAGAAATATCACCAAATTGACCTTTGGAGGTGATAATGCCGAGGCTTATTTCTCGCCTGATGGTAAAAAGCTAACCATGCAGATAACCAACCCAACAATTGGAGCGCATTGCGACCAAATATATTTATTGGAGCTAGGCAAAAAACAGTATGCAACCAAAGATCTTAAATTGGTATCTACCGGTTTGGGGCGTACCACTTGCTCTTTTTTTATGCCCGATGGCAAGCACATCATCTATGCCTCTACACACAAAGGCAACCGCAATTGTCCGCCCAAGCCCGAGCCTCGAAAAGATGGCAAGTACCTTTGGCCAATTTATCGTGATTTTGATATTTTTATTGCAGATCTCAATGGTAAAATTACCAAACAATTGACCAATGCGCCTGGTTATGATGCCGAAGCGGTAGTATCACCCGATGGGAAATACATCGTTTTTACTTCGACACGTAGTGGCGATTTGGAGCTTTGGCGTATGGATATTGATGGCAAAAACCTAAAGCAGTTGACATTTGGTTTGGGTTATGACGGTGGCGCTTTCTTCTCGCACGACTCCAAGAAATTGGTCTTCAGGTCTTCTCGTCCAAAAACTCCCGAAGAAATTAAAGAGTACAAAGATTTGTTGGCTCAAGATCTTGTTGCTCCTACCAATATGGAAATTTACACGATGAATATCGACGGCACCGACCTAAAACAGGTGACACATTTGGGTAAAGCCAATTGGTCGCCCTATTTTCATCCCTCAGACAAGAAAATTCTATTCTCATCCAATCATCATTCTACCCGTGGTTACGATTTTCAAATTTATTCGATAGATACAGATGGTACCAACCTTAAGCAGGTTACTTATGAGAGCGAGTTCAATGCCTTTCCTATGTTTTCTCCTGATGGTAAAAAACTGGTTTTTTCTAGTAATAGACAAGGAGATAAACCACACGAAACCAATGTGTTTATTGCAGATTGGGTAGATTTTGATGCAGCAGAGTTTGTGAACGAAAAAGGTCTTAAAAAGGATATTACTTACTTATCATCAGACCTTTTACAAGGCAGACTTGCAGGCAGTGAAGGCGAAGCTAAAGCCGCTGATTATATTGTTGCTACTTTGAAAAATTTGGGACTTAAAACTACAGTACAAGATTTTGAGTATAAAGTAAAACTTAATCCTCATGATGAGCAATCTTCAAAGCTTGTAAAAGCTAAAAATGTGTTTGGCTATTTAGACAACAAAGCTGGTAAAACTATTATTATAGGGGCACATTATGATCATTTAGGATTGAACGAACACCATCATTCTACTTTAGCCAATTCGGATGGTTTAATACACAACGGAGCCGATGATAATGCCTCGGGAGTTGCAGCCGTATTGGATGTAGCTCGCATGTTTGCAAAGAATAAATTGGTAGAGGAGGCTAACTACGTGTTTGTGCTTTTCTCGGGAGAAGAAGATGGATTGATGGGCTCAAAAAAGTTTGCTGAGGATGTAAAAAGCAAATATCCAAATGTGGTGGCCATGATTAATTTGGATATGGTTGGTCGCATGAACCACGACAAAGCTCTAACTGTAGGTGGTGTGGGCACATCGCCTTTGTTTGCCGATTTGGTGCACCGTATGAAACCGGCTGGGGTTAATCTTGCTATTGATAGCTCTGGGGTAGGGCCTTCCGATCACACCTCGTTTTATTTGAAAGATATACCAGTTTTGTTTTTGTTTACCGGAACACATACCGATTACCATAAACCCAGCGATGACGAAGATAAAATCAATTACAATGGGGTAAAACTAGTGGTTAGCTATGCTTATCAGCTTGCAAAGGCTATCGGCAAAGCAGAGCAGGTTCCTTTTACAAAAACAAAGGTGCAACAGGGACGCGTAGCCCCCAAATACAAAGTAACTTTGGGAATAATGCCTAGCTATGCCGAAAGTAATGACGGTATGTTGATAGATGGTGTGCAGGAAAACCGTCCGGCGGCTAAAGCAGGGATACAGGCAGGTGATGTTTTGATAAAGATTGGTAAAACTCCAGTAAAGGATATTTACGGCTATATGGAGGCTTTAGCTAAAATATCGGTAGGAGAAACCCATCCCGTAACTGTAAGAAGAAACGGTAAAGAAATTGTTTTAGAAGTAACCTTTTAATGGATAGTTGTTGCGGGGTTTAAATATTTTATAACATACTTGTTTTTAAGGATAAGATGTTCTATATTTGCACCTCATTTAATAAAAATAAATAATTTATAAACAATGTACGCAATAGTAAATATAGCCGGACAACAATTTAAAGTTGCAAAAGACCAGCAGATCTTTGTACATCGCTTACAAGGAGATGAGGGCGCTAGTATTGAATTTGACAATGTATTGTTGGTTGACAACGGCGGTAAAATTGCAGTAGGTACGCCTGCGGTAAAAGGAGCTAAAGTTTCAGCTAAAATCGTGTCGCATTTGAAAGGTGATAAAGTAATCGTTTTCAAAAAGAAACGTAGAAAAGGTTACAAAAAGAAAAATGGTCATCGCCAATCGTTCACCAAAATCCAGATTGAGAGTATCACTCTGTAGTTAATTGATTTGTTAATTTTGGAAGGGTTAACCCCCAAATCCTTAAAAAATATAAGAAAAAATGGCACACAAAAAAGGGGCCGGTAGTTCAAAGAACGGTCGCGAATCGCACAGTAAACGTTTAGGTATCAAAATTTTTGGTGGACAAGAAGCTATCGCAGGTAACATCATCGTACGTCAGCGTGGAACCAAGCACCACCCAGATAAAGGTGTAGGTATTGGTAAAGATCACACTTTGTTTGCTTTGGTACCAGGTATTGTTACTTTCAAGAAAAAAAGAGATAACAAATCTTACGTTTCTGTACTTCCAGTAGTAGCTGAAGATGCTGCTCCGGTAGCAAAAAAAGAAGCAGCTCCTAAAGCAGCAACCAAAAAAACTGCTGCTCCTAAAAAAGCTGCAGCACCTAAGGCAGAAAAAGCACCAGCTAAAAAAGCTGCTAAAGCCGAAGAAGCACCAGCTACTGAATCTGCAGAATAATATTTGTAATTCACAATTACAACTAAAAGCCACTGAGAAATTTCTTAGTGGCTTTTTTTATAGTTAAACTTATATGGAATTAAAGTAATCTTTACCTGCAAAAGTAAGATTATCAAAAGCTATAATAACTTTCAAGACTACAATAAGAACTAGCTAGTGTAAGAAGTATCTGTGTTTAAAACCAAACAATTAATTTAGGTACTAACTTTCTCTTTCCATTATTTGTTTGGCCAGTTCTCTTAAATTGCTTTTTCTGTCTTCTGCTACGTTAAGGTTATCTAGTGCCTGGAAAGACTTGGCCAGATAGTGCTCCATTTGGGTGCTGGCTAGTTCTTTTATGCCGTAGTTGTTGTACAAAAGGGTAACGGCTTTTACTTTGTCTGTATTGCTCTGATGTTCGCCTAGTAGAATATCAGCCTCATCTACATTAATCAGAGCTTTTGCTTTTAGGTGCAAATAAGTTTTTTTGTTAGAAATAATATCGCCTCCAACCTGTTTTCCAAATTTTTCAGGGTCGCCATAGACATCTAAAATATCATCTTGCAATTGAAAAGCTACACCTAAATTTTCACCAAATTGATAAAGTAGTTCCGCATTTTTATCGTCGGCACCTGCAACAATTGCGCCCAGCTGCATTGCGCCACCCAATAGTACTGCTGTTTTTTTGCGTATCATTTCAATGTACTCATCAATGCTTACATCGCTACGTTGCTCAAACTCCATGTCAAGTTGTTGGCCTTCACACACCCATTGGGCAATAAGGTTAAAAACATCAAGTACTTTTTTTAGAACGGGTAGGGGGGCTTCGGATAAATGTTTATTGGTTTCTACCATCATTACATCGCCTACCAAAATGGCTGTATTCTCATCCCATTTTTCATGGATAGTTGTTTTTCCTCGACGTAAGGGGGCTTTGTCCATAATATCATCGTGTACCAAGGTAAAATTATGGAACATTTCTATGGCCATAGCTACTTTGGTAGCCTCCTCTAGCCGATCTGTAAAGAGCTCGGCTGCCATGAGTAGTAAAGTTGGTCGTATTCTTTTGCCACCCAGACTTAAAATGTAGGTAATGGGCTCGTATAAACTGGCGGGCACATTGGGGTACTTGAGTTTGGCGATTTCTGTTTCTAAAATTTGTTGTAATTGCTCTGGACTGTGCATTATAAACTTGGTATCATGGTGCCAAAAGCCGATTTGCTCTCCATCATTTTAATAAAAGCATCAGCTAGTGCGGTTTGTTTAACAATAGGGTTGTTTTTCCAAAAGTTAGGGTCGTAACTAATCGATTCGATAACTTCTTTATCCTGTGTTTTTCGGTTTAAGCTTTGGTAGTTTTGCGTATTTTGTACTGTATCTAGTTGATAGAGGCTCAGTAACGAGCTTACTAATGCTTCAATTTTTTGGTTTTGTGCCCGAAGCCCGATTTGCAGTTTTGTTGCAACACTTTCTACATAGGGTAAGTTGGGATTTTGATTGTTGAATGTGGCTACAATGGTGCAAATAGGAGGAATACTTTCGCTAGCACCATCGTGCCGCAAGGGCAGGTTAAATAGGCTGCTCTCTATACGATATATGTTTTTGTCTTCGGTGCCAACATAGTAAGTGGCATTGGCGTAGTGCTTTTTGCGATTGCCATTGTATTTGCAAGAAATAACAGCAATGTTTTGCCCGTTTTGTTCGATGTAGCGCTCTACTTGTGTTTTGTAGTTTTTTAGGTTTTTTAAATTAACAAATACACCCGTTTTTTTATTTTCGAACAAGCTGGCAGCAAAAGAAAAAGTAAGGTAAGATTGGTTGTTCATCGAAAACGAAAAACGCTCTTTTTGTTCGGCAAAACGAGATTGTTTGGCCAACCAAGCTTGCACCCCCATTGCATTAAATTTTAGGCTGTAAAATAATTCATAAATCTGGCTTGCTTTACCGTTTACAGTAGTCAGTTGTCTATAAAAAGCTTTGGCATAAGCTGTTTTGCTGTGTTGGGTCTTGGTATGCTCAATGGCAGCTTTCAACAATCTTTGCCCCAAGTAAGGATCTATACTTACTTCTGCCAAGTTTACCAAGGCTGGTGTTAGGCTAATGGTTTGGATGTCGTTGGGGTTTGAGCTGAATTGCTGCTCCAGAACTTGGTAGCTAACATGGCTATACCTAATTCTTGCAGGTAGTTTTATCCCCTTCAAATAAAACTCTCCGTTTTCGTTGCTGATGGTGGCATTGTTGCTACCTACCTCGCCTATAGATACAAAGGGAATAAGGGCTTTGCTTTGTGCATCAATCACTCTTCCACTAATACTTTGCCCAAGACAGCAAAGTGCCGACAGCACAATGGTTACAGCAAGAAAGTACCTTAACATGAATAAAGAGTTTTGTGTCGCAAAAATAGGATATATTTTATTAACTCAATCTTGTACAAGCGAAAAATCAATTTGACGTCTGGCCAAATCAACCTTTTTTACCCGTATATTCACTTCATTGCCCAATTGGTATTTTTTCTTTTTGCGTTGGCCGATGATACAATAGTTTTTTTCGTCCAAAACGTAGAAATCATCGGTTATTTCTTTCAACCTTATCATGCCTTCACATTTATTCTCTTCTATCTCTACATACATGCCCCATTCTGTTACACCTGAAATGATACCCTTGTAAACCGTACCAATATTGTCTTGTAGGTACTCGGCCTGTTTGTATTTGATGGAAGCTCTTTCGGCCTCGGCTGCTTTTTTCTCCATTGCCGAACTGTGTACACATTCTTCCTCTATTTTTGTGCTATCGGCAGATTTTGCACCGTCTAAATAACTTTGCAGCAAACGGTGCACCATTACATCGGGGTAGCGGCGTATCGGCGATGTAAAATGGGTGTAATAATCGAAGGCTAGGCCATAGTGTCCGGTTTCTTTGGTAGTATAAATGGCTTTGGCCATAGAGCGGATAGCCAATGAGGTCAGTATGTTTTGCTCGTTTTTGCCTATAACATCATCCATCATAAAGTTGAGCGATTTAGCGATTTCTCGGTCGGTTTTGGTATTTATTCGGTAACCAAAACGAGCTGCAAAGGCTGCAAAGTTGTTTAGGTTTTCTAGGTTTGGCGATGCGTGATGACGATATACAAAGGTGTATTTTTGTTTTCCTTTGCCTTTTTTTGCTACAAACTCGGCTACTTTTCGGTTGGCCAAAAGCATAAACTCTTCAATTAGCTTATGAGCATCTTTTCTTTCTTTCACGTACACGCCGATAGGCTTTCCACTTTCATCAAGCTTAAATTTAACTTCGGTGCTTTCAAAACTGATGGCGCCGTTTTTAAACTTGGCCTTACGTAAAATATGGGCTATTTCGTTGAGTTTTAGCAACTCGTTTGCATTTTCCCCTGCTTGTCCTTCAATTAGTTGTTGGGCCTCTTCATAGGTATAACGCCTATTGGAGTTAATGATGGTTCGGCCAAACCACTGAGTTAACACATGAGCCTTATCGTTCATTTCAAATACAGCCGAAAAGCACAATTTATCTTCATTGGGGCGTAATGAGCAGAGTTCGTTGCTCAATCTTTCCGGAAGCATGGGTATTACACGGTCAACCAAATAAACAGAGGTGCCTCGCTGAAAAGCCTCTTTATCCAACTCGCTTCCGGGTTTGATGTAGTGCGAAACATCAGCAATATGTACGCCTATTTCGTAGTTGCCGTTTTGCAAGCTGCGGAACGAAATGGCATCATCAAAATCTTTGGCATCTTCGGGGTCGATGGTAAAGGTGTTTACAGTTCTAAAATCACGACGTTTCTGTATTTCTTCTGCCGAAATCACATCGCCAATAGCAGCTGTTTCGTCTTCAACGGCTTTTGGGAAAGACAAAGGGAAACCATATTCGGCCAAAATTGCGTTCATTTCGGTATTGTTGTTGCCGGGTTCGCCCAAAATATTGATAATTCTACCAACCGGGTTTTTTGCTCCGTCGGGCCAATCGGTAAGTTGTACTAATACCTTTTGGTTGTTTTTGGCCTGGTTTGTCTCTTGTAGAGGCACAAAAATATCGTGTTGCATTTTCCGGTCATCAGGAATGACGAAGGCAAAGTTTTGAGCTATTTTTGCTATCCCGATAAACTCTGTTTTTGCCCTTTTGATTATTTCAACTACTTCGCCTTCTTTGCGGCTACTTCTATTTTTCTTGGCATATACGTACACCTTTACCACATCGCCATGTAGTGCATTGCGTAGTTTGCGAGGCGCAATATAAATGTCGTTCTCAAATTCATCATCGGGCACTACAAAAGCAGAACCATCATTGGTAAGATCTATGCGTCCTTGCATAAAGGTTTTGAGCTCTTTGAGTTTAAACTTGCCTCGTTCTGGCCTAATAAACAAGCCTTGTTTGCTTTGTTCTTCTAGCACTTCTAAAATTACCTGTGCCGATTCGCTATCGTTGAGATTTAAGCGGGCTGCAATTTGTTTGTAGTTGAGGGCTATGTTTTTGTTTTTTTCGAAAACGTCGCTTATTAGCTTGCTTAGTACTTGTTTAAAAGGAGTGCTCTTACTCATGATTATTTGCTAAAGCTTCTAATTTAGCTTTTTTGTATTGATTTTTTGGTATTGATACAAAAAAAAGCCCTAACGTTTTCGTTTGGGCTCCGGTCTTCCACACTTATTAGTTGAAGCATAAAAAACTAGTTGCAACATGCTTAGCGGAAGTAGCTCCTTTTATCGAGCTATTTTGAAGGCTGTTGTTCGATAGTTCAACATTGAAGTTGACCTTTGCCTTTAATGCTCCAAGAACTTTCAATATCGTTTCCACAGTATCATTAGTTGTGTGGTTTTCAAGTTTTGAAATTTGTGCTCGCTGAAATCCAATCGCAACTTTCCCATCTCAATTCCATTAGGAAGGGATATATTGGTTTTTGTGAAATCGCTTTTTGTAAAGGCCTATATCTTCGAAATGCGACCATGATTATATTACCTCATTTTTACCATAACGGATAAAGTACTCGCTTATATCGAAGATATGGAGCTCTGAAAATTGGTGAAAATGAAGTTTTTTAGAAATTAGGTAGTTGTGCAAGGGTTACCCTTGTTATAGGCTGGCGTTCTTATCTGTCGTGGGTTACAACCATTTTTATTTCGTCCGTTTGTGTCATTTGTCGAGTGCTTTTTTGACTGGCCTGTGTGTCGGGTGTTTTATTTTTTTGAAGCGTTGGAAATTTTTTAAAAACAATTTTTCTCTTGGGTCGGCTTTGCAAGCTCTATTAAAAACTTTGGTCGTGTGTCGGCTTGTGCGGTTTTTAATTGTGCTTGGGTAAGCTTCCCCAAAAACAGTACGGTTTAAAAGTAGACAAAAGTTTAACTTTAAAAACTGTAAGCAATGAAAAAAAGTAAATTTAGTCCTGTACAGATAGCAGGCATTCTTAAAGAG
>JBDHXL010000024.1:0-44260 GCA_039810685.1 Pedobacter sp.
GCATATATAGTCAAATATGGGTCGGATTTTTTTGTAATTGCCAATTTTTCGATTTGATTAGCAGAGAGCCCATATAGAAGTAATTTTTGCTTGGCTGCTTCTAACAACTTTGGCACAATTTTCCCATCGTTATTTTTATTGTACTGAGCAAGTGCCAACAAATACTCAACCTGTAAGGTGTTGAGCTCTTCTGAATAGATACGATACAAAGGATCACCTAGTTTTACAGGTATTCCAAGTTCACGTATAAACAATTGCACTACCCTACCTGCATTTCTTGCTGCAATGGTATGGCTACGCATCGGGTCTAACACCAATTGTCCATTTAGCACCAAACCATCTTTCAAGCCCTTTCCTGCCTCTACTTTCTGTGTTTGTATATTGGCCAATACAATGCTCTGATCACTAACTTTGATATGATGACTATCGCTGTCTTTCTGAAAGAGCACCAAATCCATTCCACAAATTGGGCAGGTACCCATCTCATTTTTTATAACCTGTGGATGCATGGAACAGGTGTAAGTAGAACGAGCCGCTGTTTCTGCTGTTTTTGTTGTTTTGTTTTGGTCTGTACAGGCCCATTGCAAACTTAGCAGTAGCCCAAAAACCAAAAATGTTACCCAATTATTTTTCATGTTCAATCCATCTTAATAAAACTTTCACTATCGACTAGGTAAGCTGCATTTTTCACAATTTTCCAGTTGTTTATTTCTCCCTTGACTTGAATATATCCGTCAGCCAACAAACCAATTTGAACAGTTTTAGGCACAATATTTCCTGCTTCACTCACAAATACTACATTCTTATCGCCCAAGCTAAGCACGGCACTTTGGGGCAGCCAACAAGTGTTTTTTATAGCAATAGGTAGTTGTACATTCAACAATTCGCCGGGTTTGTAGGGACTGTTTTTGAGATATGCACGAGCTATCACAAATTGCTCATCATTTCTAAGTTGCGATTCGACAATGTTTAACTGAGCTTTTTGTAGCCTTTGGTCACCGTTGTTTGAGGCAGTCATAAGTAGAGGCATATTCTTTTTCATAAAAGGTAACCACTGTTTTTTTATACTGATTTCAGCCCATAAATCATTTAGGCTATAAATACTCAGCATTTTTTCTCCAGCTCTAACATATTGCCCTTCACTTAGGCTAAACATACTGGTTGAGGATGTTGTTGTTGCAGAAGTAGCTGCACTTTGCGTGCTACCCATACCATCATCTGCCATAGCACTACTTGCTGCCGGAGCTTCTGCTACTGGCAAAGCATTTACTGATGCGTTTTTCTCTACCACTACTCCATCTACGTTGGCATAAATAGGAATGCTTTGTAGTACTTGTTTTTTGCGTAGTAAATTAACAATCATGCTATTTTCCATTCCCAACATGCGCAAACGCTCTTTGGTTGTCTCTAACAACTCGTTTGTGTGTGGCTGCGAAGCCAAATACAATAGTTCTTGCTGTGCAGCTAGCAATTCGGGCGAATAAATATCCATCAAACGCATTCCCTTTTTAATTGGCTGATAATTGTAACGAACGTACAAACGTTCTATACGTCCTGCAACTCTACTTGATATTTCTACTTTGTTTCGTTCGTTGAAACTTACCCGAGCTTTGGCCTGCAATATGATCACTTTATCTTCTAGCCTTGGGCTAATGTATGCTGTGCTATCCAAATCACTGCTTGTTGTGAGTGCTGACTGCAAAGACATATTTTGATCTGATTGAACCGACTTCGCTTGTTGGTCGTTCGACTTACAAGCCAACAATGCCAGTAAAAAAACTACTTTAACCCCTTTAACGATACCACTCTTTATCATACTCTGCAATTTTGTTGTACAATTTTAGTTGCTCGGCCAAAAGATTATTTTGCATCATAACTACAGCCTCCCACGCAGCCAGCACAGCCAGTAGGTCAAGTTTATTCTCTCTGTAATTCAACAAATTGAGCTCCATAGATTTTTCTAAAGCTGGCAACACCGATTGTTCCATTGTGTTTATCTGTTTTTGCATAGCTTCAATATCAACCTTCATGGCCATAGCATTATTTTTCCCTTCTAATAGCAATGCATCTTTTTCAAGTTGTTTGGCTTCAAGCTCTAAACGCATTGCCTTCCCTTCTGCTTTGTACATTTTGGCAGCCCAAGGTACAATAGGAATACTTACCATACCCATTAAACTAAATGCTTTGGGCATACCGCTACCAAGAGGCGACATGTGATCGTAACGGATACGAAAGCTAGGTTTTTTCTCATCGGCCAAAACTGCTAAGTTTAGACGCATACTCTGAATATCTTGCTCCATTTTTTGAATATCCTTTCGTGCCAACACCCAGCCTTTATTGGCTGTATTAACTGCTGTGAATTGGGGTAAGTCTTTTACTGACAGTTCAAAATCGGTTTCACTTGATCTGTTCATCAGTGTATTTATTTTGGCTTTAAACATGGTCTGTTCTGCCAGTAAAGCTCGCTCTTGGTTATCCATTTCGGCTATTTTACCATCAAGCTGATAAATCATGCCGGGTTTGGATTGATTATAGGTTAAACGAGCTTCTTCTACACTTTTCATCAATTTCAAAAGCTGCTTATTTTGTGCCAATACCTTTAAGTGGTCTTGCGTATTGAGCCAGCTAAAAACGGCTAGCCTTGCTTGGTACCGGTACTCGTTGTACAATATATCAGCATCAAGCTTTGACAGCTCACTTTTCGATTGAATGTATTGTTTTTCTTTCTTTTGCTTGCCAAAACGAGGCAACTCTTGCTCTAGCTGAAACATCAACGAACCCTTATCATTCGGGTTCATCAGCATCTGCCCCGGATATGGCAACATATAAGTTCCGAAACCAAACATCGGAGCCATCCATGCCGTTGCAGCATCTGCTGCATATTGATAGCTTTCGGCCTGCTTTTGATAGCTCTGCAACATAGGGTTTGCTTTAGCGATACGATTAAAAATGCTATCGAGCCTTAAAATAGGCTTTGTTTGTGCGTTTAAAGCTAATGGACAAAAACACAATAGCACTAAAAATTTAATGTTCTGCATGATACACCTCCAGTTTTCCAAATTTCTTCAGTTCGTATTCTTTTGCCATTAAGAAAATAAGTGGCGTAACCAGTAAAATATGGGTTGATGAAGTAAGCACTCCACCAATCATTGGCAGTACAATAGGTTGCATCACATCAACCCCTACACCTGTTGCCCACAGTACCGGCACCAAGCCAAAAAGCGACACACACACCGTCATGAGTTTGGGTCGAAGTCTTTTAGCTGCCCCTTTCACGACATACTCATGCAAATCAGCCTTGCTTATAGTGGCTGCTGAGTTGCCCTTAAGCTTGATGAGCTGTGCCATGGCATCGTTAAGGTAGATCACCATCACAATACCCGTTTCTACCGCAATTCCAAAAAGAGCAATAAAACCAACAGCTACCCCTACCGAGAGACTTACCCCCCAGAAAAAAATCATATAGGCTCCACCAACTAAGGCAAATGGAACGGTTATCAGACTTAAAAAAGCCTCACGTATGGATTTAAACGCAAAATACAAGGATAAGAAAATCACCACCAGCACTACAGGAGCAATCCACATGAGGGTTTGCTGACCGCGAATCAGGTTCTCATATTGTCCGCTCCATTCTAAAAAGTAGCCTTCTGGCAACAAACCATCCTCTTCGTTTAAGCGCTGCATGGCTTCTTTCACCGTGCTTCCCAAATCCCTATCCCTCACATTAAAGAGAACCGCCCCCCGTAAAATTGCATTATCCGAATTAATCATTGGTGGGCCGTCTTCAAAATCTACATCAGCAACCGCCGAAAGTGGAATTTGTCCAAAATTGCTCGATTGTAGGGGTAAACGCCGTATTTGTTCGATACTACTCCTATAATGTTGACCTAACCTTATTGCAATAGAAAAACGCTGTCGTCCCTCGATGGTATTACCAATACTGGCTCCCCCCAATGCAGTTTCTACAAGCGCATTCACATCATCAACCGTTAAACCATAGCTAGACAAAGCATCTCGCTTAACGTTTATACTCAAGTATTTACCACCTGTTATCGGTTCTACAAATAAGTCACTTACTCCAGGTGTTCCTTCCAATGCAGCTTTTACACGTTCAGAAACGGCCGATATCGTGTCTAGGTTTTGACCAAACACTTTCACCCCAACATCTGTTCTAATGCCGGTAGCCAACATGTTTATGCGGTTGATAATGGGCTGTGTCCACCCGTTGACCACCCCTGGAATTTGTAATTTTGCATCCAGTTCATTCACAATATCTTTTTTAGTAATCCCTTCTCGCCATTGGCTCTTGGGCTTCAGTGTGATGATAGTCTCGATCATACTGATGGGTGAATTATCGGTTGCAGTACTTGCTCTGCCTGCTTTGCCCAACACTTTGTCCACTTCGGGTACTGTTTTTATAATCTTATCTTGCAGTTGCAACAAGCGTTTGGCTTCTGCATTTGACACGTCGGGTAGGGTTACAGGCATAAATAATATGCTTTGTTCATCTAGTGGCGGTATAAACTCCGTACCTAATCGCATCAGCAAGGGAACAGAAATTAATAAGGCCAATATATTGAGCCCAATTGTTGTTTTTCGCCATTTCAGTACTTTGCGAATTAAAGGCTCGTAAAACCGCTCTAGCACTCGATTAACAGGGTTGGCCCGATCGGATTTGAACTTCCCTTTCATAAAAAAAGAAATCAATACGGGTGCCAAGGTGATGACCAATAGGGCATCAACTATCATAATAAATGTTTTGGTATAGGCTAGTGGATGAAACAATTTCCCCTCTTGCCCCGTCAACATAAATACCGGTAAAAAAGACGTAATGATAATTATTGTAGCAAAAAATACTCCTCTCGATACTTGCTTGCTCGATTTGGCAATAATATCAAGCCGCTCTTCCTCGCTAATCCAGCTTTGTTCTTTTTTACGGTTAAAATTAAACCACTTTCTCATCTTAGCTTTGTTTTTGCTCCGATTGCCACTGTTCGTAACGTTCGGATAAATGTTTATATGCGTTTTCGCTCATTATAATCCCGTTGTCAACAATTACCCCAATTGCCAGAGCAATACCCGTTAAAGACATGATGTTTGAACTGATACCAAAGGCATTGAGCAAGATAAAGCTCAGTGCTATTGTGACAGGGATTTGGATGATGATACTTAGTGCACTACGCCAATGAAACAAGAAAACCATCACAATCAATGACACCACAATCATCTCTTCGATAAGCGTAGTTTTGATAGACTGAATAGACTCCTTTATCAATTCACCACGATCATAAACAATATCAAATTTCACCCCTTTGGGTAGGCCTTTGGCAACCTCATTCATTTTATTTTTAACCCGTTCTATGACCTCGGCAGCGTTTTCGCCATACCTCATTACCACTATGCCTCCTACCCGCTCACCTTCTCCGTTTTGATCAAAAATACCCAAACGAGATTCGCCCGCCATTTGTACATGTGCTATATCAGCCACACGGATAGCATTTCCTTTCTGGTTTTTTATTGGGATAGCGGCAATCTCATCTAAGGATTTGAGGTAACCACTGGTTTTAATGATATAGCCAATATCGCTCAGTTCGAATTTTCTTCCTCCCGATTCGCTATTATTACTTCTAACGGCAGCTATAACCTGCGGAATTGTCAATTGGTAATAAGCCAGTTTATTGGGGTCAACTACTATTTGGTATTGTTTCTGATAACCTCCAAAAGAGGCGATTTCACTTACCCCTCTTACATTCTGCAGGGCAAATTTCACATACCAATCTTGCAAGGCTCTTTGTTCACCTAAATCGAGCTTGGGAGCATCCAAAGTGTACCATAGGATATGCCCTACTCCTGTACCATCAGGTCCTAGCTGTGGGCTCACCCCTTCGGGCATTGTTTTTGAAACTGTAGCAATACGTTCTGTAACACGCTCTCTTGCCCAGTACACATCCACATCATCATCAAAAATAACATAGATAAAACTCATCCCAAACATGGACGAACCTCTTACATATTTGATTTTGGGGATACCTTGTAAATTGGTAACTAAAGGGTAGGTAATTTGATCCTCTATCAATTGCGGAGACCGCCCCATCCATTCGGTAAAAACTATAACCTGATTCTCTGATAAATCGGGGATAGCATCAACAGGGTTTTTCTTAACGGCAAAAACACCCCATACAAAAAGCCCAAGCGCCAACATCAACACGATAAATCGGTTGTGTATAGACCAATCTATTAATTTGTGTACCATTGAAAATACCCTCTTATTTTCTAATGAGTTTTCTCGAAAAAAGGGGCGACAGCATAGGTGTGCGCCCCTAAAATTAGTTAGTGTGCCTTGTCGGTTTTACCGCTTCTGTCGTACTTGCAACATCCGGGCAATTTGGCATAAACTTCATCTTTTGCTTTAAATTTTGGTGTATCATGTCCCAAATCGGCTATTTTTTGTTGTATGCCTTCGTTGTTAATTTTGGTGCTGTCATATGTTACACTCAAAATTTTGGTGTTCTTGTCCCAAGTAGCTGTAGTAACCCCGGTAATTTTCAATCCTTTTTCAATTCTGTTTTTGCACATACCGCAATTGCCCAACACTTTAATTTGTTCTGTTTTGTCTTGTGCAAAGGCCAAGGTAGCCATACTGCTCAAAGCCATAACGGCCAACATTTTAAACTTTTTCATGCTTTGTTTTGTTGTTTGTTGAACGTATTTTAACGTTCGGTTTAGAAATTAATGATGAATTTTGGTTCGCTTAGATAACTAAGCACACAGGCCGAGAAAACCTGAATATTTGAGGGTATTAAATGCGATAGATACAATGCTTAACAAAAAGTGGCAAAGGCGAACCCAAAGGTGGGGCTTTTGCGTAATTGTTAAAGCGAAATCCTTGGCTGTTTGCCCAACGGAAATTATAGACCACGAAAAGAATAGGCATTTCTGAGAGGGTCTTTGCACTGAAAACCTGCGCATTTCCTTGTTGAGCCTTTTCAATTTTGGCACTTTGTTGAACATCTTTGCAGCAGGCCTTCTTTTTGCTTTCTTGCTTGGGCATACCGCAATTACTACAAGCTGATGCCTCGGAACTACCAAAGCTCCAATCCACCAGTTTGTCCATACAATAATGAAGATTGACACTAGCCCCAGAGGCTACTGACAAATAAAAAAGCGCAAAAATAAGGCTTACAAATTTCTTCATTACAGCACAAAGGTGATAAAAAAAACTGAGAGGATTTTATAATATTCCGATAAAGATTTACATTTTTTTTAGACTGCTCTCTAAAGCATCATTCTGACTAGCAAAAAAAAACCTCTCGAGTTGAGAGGTTTTTTTTGTGATCCCGCTGGGATTCGAACCCAGGACCACTACATTAAAAGTGTAATGCTCTACCAGCTGAGCTACGGAATCATCACCTTTTTTTCTGAAGGCGATGCAAATATAGAAATTTCTATCAACAATAAATAAAAGAAAAATGAAGTATTTTACAAAATGCAACTAATACAACTAATTACCACCCACTTAAATTAATCAAAAATAGTATTAACATGTACAAGTGTAAAATACAGTGTTGCGGTAAATTGCGGATATGCGTTATTTTTTGTGCAATAAAAAAGGGTCAAGAAACATGTTCCTGACCCTACATCTACCTATGAAAAACATACCCCCGAAAGGGTAAGCCCAAAGATATAGTCTATTTTTTAGAATCGCAAATGTTTTATAAAAATTTTAAATATTTTTTTAGCCCCTATCAAACGTTTGTTCTAATCGTTTTTTCCTTAATCTAAACAAACGAAATTTCTAATACCCTTTTTCTCTTTAAACCAAGCAACAAAGCAAGTACCTCAACAACAAACCCTCAAAATCCCTCAGATAAACTCAAAAACCTGAACATCCTACTCAATTAGATATTTTTTGTATAATTGGCAAAAATATCAACCATGGAAAAAGAATTGAGCCTACCCCAACTAAGTGCCGAGCAAATAAGAGTATTAGGCGTTTTGATTGAAAAATCAAAAACTACTCCCGAATATTATCCACTATCACTAAACGGCCTAACTACTGGTTGTAATCAAAAAACATCACGCAAACCGGTTGTCAACTACAGCGAAGAACAAGTTGGTATTACTTTACAAGAGCTCAAACAACTTGGACTAGTAGCTACAGCCACAGGCGGCTCAATGAGGACCACAAAATACAAGCATAATTTTGCTATTGCATATCCCTTAATTCCTTCTGAAACGACGATTTTATGCTTATTGTTTTTGAGAGGTGCGCTAACACCTGGTGAAATCAATACCAACTCGGGACGAATGCATGAGTTTGAAACACTTGAAGATTTGCAGCAGCAATTGGACAAGCTAAGCGACGAAGGTTATATCCAGAAACTACCTAAAGCCGCAGGACAAAAAGAGCAGCGTTACATCCATTGTTTTGCGCCTTATACTGAGCCCGAACAGCAACAAAACACCAATGCCGATAGTTTTTCTGCCGACTCTACATTACAAGAAAGAGTAAACCAACTTGAAAAAGAATTGGCCGAGCTAAAAGAACGATTCGAGCAATTATATAACGAACTAATGAATTAGGTAGTTTATTCCTAAACAAACAATCTTTTGATAATACGTAGTTTGTGCGTATATCGTTGCAGATCTTCGTTGTATATACCTTGGTTATCTATCCGATCTATCCTCACTTTACCTGCTGCGTGGATAATTGCACGGTTGGACAACATAATGCCAACATGGGTAATTTTACCTTCTTCATTATCAAAAAAAGCTAAATCGCCGCATGTTGCAGACTCTAAGAAATCTACCACTACCCCTTCAGCAACCTGCTGCGAGGCATCTCTTGGTAATGCTCGTCCCAACAATTTATAGACAATTTGGCTAAAACCCGAACAATCTATCCCAAAAAGACTACGTCCACCCCACAAATAGGGTGTGTTTAGAAAAAACATAGCAACTTGTTCAATAAATTGTCCATTTAGCTCTTTAGCTGGCTCCCAAATCTTGTTTAATACCTTAAAACGTTTATCAGCTATTTGACAAAAGTTATCTTGGTAAAAGGGGAGTGTACTTCCAGGACTTAAATAATAATAACCATGATTTTCATCTTGCAGTACATTGGCCAAGTTAAGTGCACTCATGGTACTAAAAGCGTTTTCGTTGGTATAGCTGTCTTCATCCACTACTAGAAGTTGTTTGGGGTCCATCCAAGCTTCATAATTATCGTGCTTGGTGAGCACCCTGCACCAGCGTTCACTTTGCTCCAGCACTTCAACCCGATCACCAAAAAGTAATTGAGAGACAATTTCGGCCCTATCGCTTGCATCGGCTCTTAGTGGGGCAATAGCAACACTACAAACAGCATATATTTTCATGTCTTTTTTCGACAAAAATAAAGGAAATAAATGAAATTGCGCTTTGACTTACTTGTTCACTAATAGTAATATCACTAAATTCGTTAGAAAACCTATAAAGCCATGAATTTTAAAAAAATATTAATTGCAGTGGACAACAGCACTTGTGCAGAGAAAGCTGCAAAAACGGGTTATGATATGGCCAATAAGTTTGGAGCTGAAGTAGCTCTACTCAATATCATTGAACCTACACCACCGGTCTCGAACCCAGATTTTACCTTTGCTCCTGTCATCACAGAGGTTTATGATAATAGCTTAGAAAACAGCAATATGCTGCTAAAAGAAATTGAAAAGAAGTATGCCGGATCATGCAAAACTACTTTTTTATCTATTTTAGATACAGCTACTTATGGGATTTTACAACAAGCCGACGAGTGGAAAGCTGATTTGATTGTGATAGGCACACATGGCCGAACGGGTATAAATCATTTCTTGATGGGTAGTGTGGCAGAGCATGTAGCCAGAAAATCTGCTTGTCCGGTACTTATTGTACCCAACAAAGCCGAGGTATAAACAATTAGAAAGACTATTTACGGATAAATGAGAAAGTGCCTCCAGCTCCCAATTTCATTATAGTTGAAGGAGTTTTAGGGTTGCTTAGTTCTTGCTCCCAATCTACCACATAATCTACAATTTGCTTTAGCTCTTCGCTTATTTCGGCAAAACAGCGTGCAGTAGGTTGACCACTAAAATTGGCTGAAGTTGATACAATAGGCTTACGAAAGCGCTGCAAAAGTTGTTCACAAAAATCGTGCTTGGGTATCCGTATTGCTATGCTTCCATCTGTGTTTAGTACGTTATGAGCTAAGTTTTTAGCCTTATCAAAAATTAAAGTAAGTGGTTTTTCTGCATAAGCAATAAGATCATAAGCCACTTCGGGCACTTCATTCACATAACTTGGCAACCTATTTTCGTTTTCGAGGAGAATAATAAAACTTTTATCATCAGAGCGTCCCTTTATTTGGTTTATCCGCGATACAGCTTCGGCATTTGTCGCATCGCAACCCAGCCCCCAAACAGTATCGGTGGGGTAAAGAATTACCCCACCCTTTTTAAGTATCTCTAATGTTTGGTTTATCTCCTCTCTGAAACTCATTGTTTGTATTTATTGTAGGAGCAACCTAACTATACCGCTACGTTATTATCACGCAAAGCATCGTTCAAGGAAGTTTTTTTATCGGTAGATTCTTTGCGTTTACCAATAATTAGGGCACAGGGCACTTGGTAATCGCCTGCCGGGAAAGACTTGGTGTACGAACCCGGTATTACTACCGAACGCTCGGGCACAACACCTTTGTACTCTACAGGAGTATCGCCACTAACATCAATGATTTTGGTTGAGGCTGTAAGCACTACGTTGGCACCCAACACGGCTTCTTTCTCTACTCGTACCCCTTCTACGACAATTGCTCTCGATCCGATGAAACAATCATCTTCAATAATTACCGGAGCGGCTTGAACGGGCTCTAACACCCCTCCTATACCTACGCCACCACTCAAATGCACACGTTTACCAATTTGTGCACATGAGCCTACAGTAGCCCAGGTATCAACCATTGTACCTTCATCTACATAAGCCCCAATATTTACATAAGAGGGCATCATGATTACTCCCGGAGCCAAATAAGCTCCGTAACGAGCAATACCATGCGGTACTACACGCACGCCAGCAGCTTTATAATCATTTTTCAGCTCCATTTTATCATGAAAAACAAAAGGGCCTACTTTTATTTCTTTCATTTCTTTGATGGGGAAATACAGAATAACTGCTTTTTTCACCCACTCGTTAATTGCCCAACCTGATAATATTGGCTCAGCAACTCGCAACTCGCCATTATTTAATTGCTGTATTACTGTTTCGATGGCCTCTCCGTATTCCTTATACTGCAACAAGGAGCGGTCGTTCCAAGCTTCTTCTATTTGTTTTTTCAGTTCATTTATCATCTTCGTATTTTTTTATTGCAAAATAAGTTAAATATGTCGAATTTATGTAGCCTAATTATCATTTTGTTGAGCACTAGCCGATATTTGCTGCTGTACTTTAATTCTTCTTATCTTTGAACAATGGACGATAAAGAGAAATTAAGGATAGACAAATATTTGTGGGCAATACGATTGTTCAAAACAAGAAGTTTGGCAACAGAAGCTTGCAAAGCTGGGCGTGTTAAACTAAACAATCAAAATGTAAAAGCTTCAGCCATAGTCAAAATTGGTGATATATACCAGGTGAGTAAGGGTATTGAGAAAAAAGTTATCGAGGTTTTGGCACTATCGCACCAACGTACAGATGCCAGCCAGGCCGTAACCAAATACAAAGATTTAACCCCTGTAGAGGAAACTTACCACTTTAAAAGTGTTTTTCATGCTCCTACCTTAAAAAGAGATAGAGGTACCGGACGCCCAACTAAGAAAGAGCGTAGAGAAACAGATGAGCTACTAGACCAACTGTACGAAGAAGACAATTAACTAATGAAGTTGTTTTAGAGCCGCTTTGCTTCGTTCCAAAAAACATCCATCTCGGCCAAGCTCATCTCTTGCAAGGGTTTACCAATTTCTTTGGCCTTTGCTTCAAGATACTGAAACCTTTTGATGAATTTTTTATTGGTCTTTTCCAATGCGTTTTCAGGATTTATCTTAATAAAACGGGCATAATTTACCAAAGAGAAAAGTAAATCGCCAAATTCGGCCTCAGCACGTTCCATATCTATCTCTTCAGCTTTGCTAGTATCAAATTCAGCTTTAAATTCTTGCAGTTCTTCTTCTACTTTGGCCCAAACTTGCTGTTTCTCTTCCCAATCAAATCCTACGCCTCGGGCTTTTTCTTGTATGCGACTGGCTTTTACTAATGCGGGTAAAGATACCGGCACACCACCCAATACCGATTTGTTGCCCTCTTTTAATTTTAGCTTTTCCCAATTTTGCTTCACCTCATCCTCGTTATTGACCGCTATATCACCATAAATGTGCGGATGACGATTAATTAATTTGTCACAAACCCCATTTAACACATCAACGATATCAAATCTTTGCTCTTCTGCTGCAATTCGAGTATAAAAAACTAAGTGCATCATTACATCGCCAAGTTCTTTCTTCACCTCGGGATAATCTTTTTCCAAAATGGCATCAGAGAGTTCGTAGGTTTCCTCAATAGTGAGGTGCCGAAGGCTTTCCATGGTTTGTTTTTTATCCCAAGGACATTGAGTACGAAGTGTATTCAACACATCCAAAAGACGTAGAAAAGCACCTTCTGGTTTTGGTGATGGAGCCGGAGGTATGTTGACAGGCATATTGAGTTTTTTGGACAAAAATAAAACTTGTTGACTTAAAACAGGAGAACTTATAACAAATTATTAAGCTAACTAATTTTATGATTTTGTATGCTTAGAAGGTGGTGTCTTTTTATTCCTTTTTAACCAGCTCCACCTACTTTTAGATGATGTGGTGTGTCTTATCGGTTCTTCTTCATCCAACAGTATAGCCCAAGGCGCTAAGCCCTCTACTTTCTTAAAAATGATATTGAGTATAGCTAGATAAGGCATGCAAAGAAACATCCCTTGGATACCCCAAATCATTTCGCCAACCACAATACCAATAAAAGCAATGAGAGCATTGATTTTTACCTTAGAGCCAACAATTAGTGGCAAAACTATGTTACCATCAATTGCATGTACCCCAACAAAGGCCAACATTACCAAAAAAGCTTGTCCGGCATCGGCTGTGGCAAAGGTTATCATCATGCTAATTAATGCAGCCACACTAATACCCAAATAAGGAATTACGTTAAAAATACCGGCAAAAAGCCCTAGTAAAATAGCATACTTCACACCCAAGATAGAAAGTATTAAAGTAATCAAGGTGCTGACAATAAGCATCTGAAAAAAAAGACCAATCGTATATTTTTTAATAATCTCTTGTACTTCATGTACCGTTTCCACTACTCTAGAACGATGTTCAGTCAAAAAAACTTGCTGTATAAACCGATACAACAAACGTCGATAGTTGAGAATAAAAAAAGTAAACAGCAATGTAAAAAACAAGAATAGTAAGCTTGATGAAAGGGTACTAATAGTTTTACCGATAAGCAAACCACTGTTTGACAATATTTTTTCTACACTATCAGCCAAATAGGTTTCTTGTTTACTGATATTAACTTTAAACTCATCGGCTATCCATGTTTGTAGGTGATGAAAACTATCTGTAACCTGCCTTACCAATAGGGGCCAGTCTGTCCACAGCTCGGTAAGTTGAATTGCAAAAAAGTGCCCTACAGCATACACAAGCAGCAAAAGTAAAAATACCGCAATACTGGTAGCCAAACTTCGTCTTCCTTTTAGTTTGTGTTCTAAAAAATTACTCAATGGCAATAACAAAAAGGCTAAAAGTAGCGCAAAACATAAAGGAGCTAATAGAGTCTTACCTATTATGGCCAAATAACCTAATAAGAAGATTGCCAGTAACACAAAAGTTAGCTTGAAAAAGAAATTTTGGTTTTCTGATTGCATATTTGGATTTTACCCGTAAAAGGTAGTAAGTTTTTTGCTCAATCCGATAGCCTATGTGTATTTTTTTATTGCTCTTAACATTTCTCGTTTACCAGGAGCTCCGGGCAATTTCTCTATTTGGCAATGGTTGGCTTGCAAAGCCCTTTTTAACTTTCCGGTTATAGCATAGGTTACCAAACAAGCTCCAGGCTTTAGCATGGCTGCAAACTTAGCTATCATTTCATCACTCCACAACTCGGGTTGGTGCTGTACCGAAAAAGAATCGAGATAAATTAAATCATATACCTCATGGCACGTATAGCCTTGTATTTGTTGATGTAATATGGCTAAAGAACAATTGGGCAAAACCAATTGAGGTGCCACAAAAGCTTGCTCGTAATTGGTTAGGTATCGCTCCCATACTTCTGGTGTAACGTAGGCATGATAAGCTGTTGATTGAATATCGGTCAAACTTAAGGGATAGGCTTCAATACCTGTATAGTGTAATTTTACAGGCTTATTTTGTATAAGGTTTGCACTGAGCAAAAAGTTTAGCCCTGTTCCAAAACCCATCTCAAATAGTGCAATTTCTTTCTTATCAGTATTCTGCAATACATGCGACAAGCCGGCCTCAATAAAAACGTGTTTACTCTCCTGCCAAGCACCATGTTTGGAGTGGTAATGCTCGCCAATGGCTTCATTAAAAAAAGTAGCCGAACCGTCGGCAGTGACAACCAATTTATTCACAAGTAATTGATTTATAATTTAATTAATCGGGCAACAAACATATTATCGGCTCGGTCTTGATAACCAACAATCAACTTGCTATCTTCTAAAATCAAGCCGCATTCACTCACCAGAAATTTGAGGATATCCTCGTTTTCTTTAGCAAACACCGAACAGGTCATATATATTAAGGGCTTACCCTTTTTCAAATATTTCACCACCCTTTGGGCTATTTTTTTCTGTAGAGCAATATAATCCTCTACTTTCTTTTCATCAAAAAAGTAGAGCATTTCGGGTGTTCGTCCCCAAGTTCCGGAGCCTGAGCAAGGTGCATCCAATAAAATACCATCAAACTCGTAATGGTGCAATAGAGCCGTATTATCTTCGGTCAAATCCATCACTTTCTTTTGATAAGATTTTATACCATAAAGCTCAAATCGCTCTTTCAAATTGCCCAAACTACTTTCTCTTCGGTCACTCACCAATAATTGCACTCGGGGTTCAAGTTTGTGCAATAACAATGATTTACCACCCGAAGCTGCACAGCAATCCCACCAATATTCGTAAGCAACAGGTTTAAAAAAATCGGCTGTTCGTTGCGATGAATAGTCTTGTATCTGATACCAAGAAGCATCAAAAATTTGCTCGAGCTTGGTACCATTGGGCAGTGCTACTGTATCTGTTGACAGGACTTTAAACGGTATTGCATTTTCTGATAAGCGCTGCATTAACACATTGCGATGCTCGGCAATAAGCCGAATAAATAAATTGGGTTGTATTAAAAATGATTTCAGAAAATCTGCATTATCAACACCCTCTGACCTTTTATTTTTAAAAGAGAAAATATCAGCCAAAGCAAAATCAGGAAAACGAGCTGTTACCAAATCTAACTTAGCATCCAAACTTAAACCAACTTGTTCGGCAAAATCGGGCATGAGCGATTGGGCAATCAGGCTCATGTTATCATTACACAAAAAATCTGCAACTGCCAAGCGTTCCAATACAGGCCGATTGGTCAACGCTCTCCCCAACCTAAAATAGCTGTAAATGTAGCGGCTGGCCCACCTTCTATCTGAAGAGCCCATCTGCTTATTTTGCCTAAAATAATTGACCAAAAACCTGTGTAGCGGCAATTGTCCGTCATAAGCAGCAAGAACTTGCTCAAACGCTCTTGTATGATGGTGTAATTTCATTTACTTATCAATCAGCCAATTGAACCAAGCGGTGGTTTTTATAGGTGAGTAGCTGCAAATGTTTGTTCTGATAACCGAATTTTTCGTCAAAAACAAAATCCAACGTATTGTGCAAGCCTTTATATTTTTCTTTGGTTACCCAATCTATGTAGTGTTTTCCGTGCTTTACCAATAAGTTAGCAAAGTAAAACCCAACATCAAAACCTTTTATTGCATATTCGCCCGGTTCTATTTTAAATTGACTACGATAGTTTTTCACAAAATCAACTAGCTCAGGTTTCTTATAATCAACAAAATAAGAGGTACTGATAACTGTTTGAAGTGCCATCAACTGCTCGACATTGTAATGCTGTTTTTGCCAATTGGGATGTCCGAACAAACGTATTGGATATGCCGTTCGGGGTGAAGTTTTTAGACGATACAATTTACTCAGTCCACTACTTACCACTTTGTTGTTGTCCGAACAAAATATCAACAAGTACTTTTTGTTTTTTACAATCTTGGTTTCATAAACATTTACCGAGCTAAATTCTTGAACAGGAAATGATGAGAATTTTTCTATTAATCGTTGTTTCAAAGGACTTGCAAAAGCCTCTTCGCTACTGGTTTTAGAGTTGATAAGCACAACAATAGTTTCCGAAGGCTTGTAGTTAGCTCCAATATAGTCGGCAATGCTTACGGCGTGTTGCACCAAATCAGGAGTTACACTAATAAGTGTAGGACAAGAAAAATCAGTAGGGGAACTTGCTGCCAAGGGCGATACCATCGGTATATTTTGAGCTATCGAGAAAGTACTCATATTCTTAATCTCGTTAGGAAAAATAGGGCCAATAATTAATTGGCTTTCTTTTAGCTCAGCTTTTTTGCTCAACACGGTCAAACGATCTTCATCTTCCTGTGTATCAAAAACATTTAGCTTTATATTTTGACTGTTTTTATTACCCGAATCTATCCCCATTAGTACGCCTTGGTAAAAATCAAGAGGTAAATCGGCTTTTGCCAATTGCTCGCTAGTTACTTTTTTAAGTGCATAATTATCCAACTTAAAAGGAAGTAATAGCGATAAAGTCACATAAGTTTTAGACTGTGGCTCTGTTTTTGGTTTTGTAACCTTTACAACAGTAGGAACAGAGACTGGCTTAGCAGTTTCTACCACTACTGGTTTCGTTACCTTTGGCGAACAAGCCTCAATAAGCAACAAAATAACAGCAATAACTAATAGCCTATTCCCATTCAATAGTTGCCGGTGGTTTGGAGCTAATATCATACACAACTCGGTTTATTCCTTTTACTTTATTGATAATTTCATTGGATATTTTAGCGAGTACAGGATAAGGCAAATGGCACCAATCGGCAGTCATACCATCCAAAGATTCTACTGCTCTTAGAGCTACCACATTCTCATAGGTACGTTCATCACCCATCACCCCTACCGAGCGAATGGGTAGAAATATTGCTCCGGCTTGCCACACCTTGTCATAAAGACCAGCTTCTTTTAGATTACGGATATAGATATGGTCAGCTTCTTGTAATATAGCCACTTTTTCGGCAGTCACTTCGCCCAAGATACGAATACCCAAACCCGGACCGGGGAAGGGATGCCTACCCAGGATAAAATCTTCCAAACCAAGTGCATTACCCACTCGGCGTACTTCATCTTTAAACAAAGTTTTTAAAGGCTCAACCACCTTTAACTTCATAAAATCGGGAAGTCCACCCACATTGTGGTGAGATTTAATGGTTGCCGAAGGACCTTTTACCGACACCGACTCGATAATATCGGGATAAATAGTACCTTGTGCCAACCATTTTACATCTTGTATTTGGTGAGCCTCATCATCAAACACTTCTATAAAAACTCGGCCAATGGCCTTACGTTTTTTCTCGGGGTCTTCTACACCTGCCAAAGCTGCATAAAATCGCTCTTTGGCATCTACTCCTTTTATATTGAGCCCAAAATGTTTGTACTGCTCCAACACATCTTCAAACTCATTCTTGCGGAGCAAACCGTTATCTACAAATATACAATGTAGGTTTTTGCCTATGGCTCGGTGCAACAACACAGCAGCAACACTACTATCCACCCCTCCAGACAAGGCCAAAACCACCTTATCATCACCCAGTTGGGCTTTAAGTTCAGCAATAGTCGAATCTACAAAAGCATCTGATGTCCAATTTTGTTGACAACGGCATATATCTACCAAAAAGTTTTGCAATAGAGTTTTGCCATCGGTGCTATGGGTAACTTCTGGATGGAACTGAATTGCAAAAACATTTTTATCTTTTAATTGATAGCCTGCTACCTTTACTTCATCGGTGCTGGCAATGATCTCAAAATTATCCGGAACATGGGTAATGGTGTCGCCGTGGCTCATCCATACTTGCGAGCCAGTAGCAATCCCTTTAAACAAGGGGCTTTGTTGATTTACATAACTCAAATTGGCCCTTCCGTACTCTCTAGTATCAGAAGCTTCTACCTCGCCGCCGCTTTGTTGGGCAATAAACTGTGCTCCGTAACATACTGCTAACAAGGGATAAGCAGCAAACTGTTCTAAATCTACATGAGGAGCGTCTTCTTGTCGTACAGAAAAAGGGCTTCCAGAAAAGATAACACCTTTTACACTGCTATCTAAAGCAGGGAAATGATTAAAGGGATAAATTTCACAATAAACATTAAGTTCACGAACACGGCGAGCAATCAATTGGGTAAATTGAGAGCCAAAATCGAGGATGATGATTTTTTCAAGCATGTGCAAAGGTAAAAAAATTGTCTAGAAAAAGTTCGGTTTTTCGCACAATTGCCCAGCAACTAAACATACAATCTGCAACAAAACGGGCAAATAAAAATTGCTCCGAAATAGGACAAAAATTTTAGGCTTCCATTAAAATGGTCTTCACACCAAAACGGTTGAGAAAATCAACCCCTTCATCGCTTTTTAAACCTTTGTAGGCAGCATAAGAATGGCGATAATAAACTTCGGCAATACCCGAAGAGAGAATAAGCCTAGCACAGGCTATACAAGGAGACAAGGTAGTATATAGGGTGGCACCTTCAATCTTTGAACCGTTCTTCACGGCATATAAAATGGCGTTTTCTTCGGCATGGAGCGCTAATGAACAGCTGCCTCTACTATCTCGTTCGCATCCGGTTTCGGGCCATTCTTCATCACAATTGTGTGTGTGTGGTGGTGGGCCGTTGTAGCCTATAGAAATGATACGGGTGTCTTTGGTTAGTACCGCACCTACCTGGGCTCTCACACAATGTGAGCGCCCAGCTAGATCGGCAGCTAGATTCATGTATATATCGTGAAAACTGGGTTTAGACATGAGCAGTTCCAGCTTTGTGTCCTTTTACAGCAAAATAAATAATATACAAATAGGCAGGTACCATGGTGTATAAAAATGCGTGTTGGAAATCAATCTCCAATATATCTTTTAAATAACCGTACAACAAAGGATAAATTGCTCCTCCGGCAATACCCATAATCATAATGGCCGATCCGGTTTTGGTATGTTTACCCAAACCTTTAATACCAAGAGGAAAAATTGCAGGCCACATCAAAGAGTTGGCCAATCCCAAAAGAGCTACCGAATAATAAGATACGTTGCCCGAGGTAAATACAGAAACCAAGGTAAAGGCAATTCCTAAAATAGCACATATTCTTAAAGCCATTTGCTGACTAATATATCTGGGTATTGCAATGATACCCAACACGTAGCCTACCAACATGCAAATTAAAGTAAAGGAGGTAGAGAAACGTACAATATCAGGGTCGATATTTAATTGACGTCCGTAGGTGTTGATGATATCTCCGGCCATTACCTCAACTGCCACACAGAAGAAAATACACAAGGCACCCAAAAATAAATGTGGGTATTGAAAAATACTGTGTTTAGTGACCGATTTATTGCCTGAGGCATCCACCACTTCACTTTCGTCTTCGGGTTCTACATCGGGCATATTAATGAATTTCAATAAAACAGCGAACAACACGAATAGTATTGCCAAAACAATATAGGGTGCATGAACACGCTGTAATAAAGTATCTAAAATCGCATTTTTCTCAGCCAAATCGGTTGTAGCGTCTAGTTTAGCTGTAATTTCTTTGGTGTTGTTTAAAAATAAGATACCCAAAATAAAAGGTACCGTTACACCAGCACCTTTATTGCAAAGACCTGCAATAGAAATACGTGCCGCAGCACTTTCTATAGGACCAATGATACTTAAATAAGGATTTACAGCAGTTTGCAAAAGCGCCATGGCCGAACCCTGAATGAAAATACCCGTTAAAAACAAACCAAAACTACGGTTGTCTGCTGCCGGGATAAAAACTAAGGAACCTAAACCCAAAATTACAAGACCTAAAATCAAACCGTTTTTAAAACCAATTTTGTTGAGGATGGCCGAAGCTGGCAATGCCAAGAAAAAATAGGCCATGTACGAAGCAAATGTTACAAAAAAGGCCTGTAAATCGGTTTCGAGGTTGAGGGCTAATTTCAAAAACGGTATAAGTGTTCCGTTTGCCCAAGTAACAAAACCGAAGATAAAAAACAAGGCACAGGCCACAATCATAGGTACAATTGCAGTCTTGTTTGGTGTGGGGGTAGCATTCATTTTTCTAAGACTAAGAAATTTAGATTTATGGTTTTTATTTGAAATTTTCCTCTAACATAAATAAAGCAAACTGCTTTTCGCTAATTTTTTTTCAAAAATAGTTTACGCAAACGTATGCTCAAAAAACAACAGTATTTTAATCTTCATTTACAGGCTTGTTTATTGCTTAAAGGAAAAAAAAATGAAAGAAAGTCTGTTTTTTAGGGGCTAAAATGAGATATTAGCAAAAATTACAACACAAAGCATGTTTGAAGCAATCATTTTAGGAATTGGGGTTGGACTTATTTCATCATTTGTTACAGGCCCTGTATTCTTTTCAATGATTAAAACCAGTATCGAGAAAGGGTTTAAAGCCGGATTTTCATTGGCTATAGGCGTCATCATTAGCGATATTATACTGATTGGTCTGGTTCTCTTTGGCTCACAGTTTTTCGACTATAAAGAAGAGTTTGACAAGTATGTTGGTGTAATTGGAGGTATTTTTGTACTTGGGGTAGGTCTCTATTACCTACTCTCCAAAGTAAACATCCATTACGAAGAAAACCAAACTGTTAGTATCAGCAGAAGAGGCTATGTACTAAAAGGTTTTTTCATGTGTTTCCTCACCCCTTCTACCCTAATGTTTTGGGTAATTGTGAGTGGCATCATTTCGGTGAAACTGAACAATATGCTTTATGAAAAACTCATTTGTTTTCTTATCGCTATTTGTACCCAAATTACCATAGATGGCCTTAAAACCTATTACGCCAGTAAAATACGCTATCGGATACAAGAATCGACCCTCCGAAAACTTAATAAGATTGCCGGGCTCATTATTATTGGTTTTGCCCTTTGGCTAATGGTGAAAACCTACCTAACTTTTTATGCTTAGCCCCACACTATAGTGGTTTTAATTTGGTTTTTACTTTCCAAGGAAATTTTCTGCTTTTGATAACTTTTCCTTCATCAGTAATAAGTAAAGCCGAATAATCAGGGAAAGCCTCCAGCATTTTTAATCCTCGCTCTGCACCTAACACCATAATGGCAGTACTAAACCCGTTAGCGGTCTCAACACTAGGTCCAAAAATGCTTACACTTGCCAATCCCTGTACCGGATAGCCCGTTTGAGGGTTAATGATATGCGAATAGCGTTTCCCATCTATTTCTACATATTTCTCATAGCTGCCTGATGTAGCCACCGATTGGTTTTTCATCGGGATGATACACACGTTATCCTCTACATCAAAAGGATTGGTAATAGCAATGTTCCAGGCGGGATGTTTTAGGTTATTACCCCAGGTGCATAAATCACCTGCTGCATTTACCATGCCTCCCTGTGCACCTAAGCTTTCTAGCACATAGCGCCCTCTGTCTGAGGCATAACCCTTGCCGATAGAACCAAAACTGATTTTCATACCTTTTTCTTTGAGAAAAATACTGCAAGAGGCACTGTCCAAAATAATATTGCGATAATTGATTTTGGCAACTGATTTTTTAATCTCCGTTTCGGAAGGTAATTTTTTCATAGAACCATCAAAATGCCACACCTTATCTAATGAGGCATAGCTGATATCAAATGCTCCACCCGATATTTCCGAAAAATAGATGGCTCTTTTGGTCAAATCAAACAATTCTTGATCTACCTTAACTGCTTTTATACCGGCCTGCCTATTTATCTCAGATACCTGCGAACTGGATTTCCAATCTGAAATAAGATTTTCTATCCGAATCATTTCTTTGACTGCCGAATCTATTACTTGGTTGGCTTTTTCTTTATTATCAGCAATTACAGCAAAATCAAAACGACTGCCCATCAATGTTACTGGCCTATCAACCCTAACTTGTGCTTGCACTTCAATCAATACACCAAGCAGACCAATCAAAAAGCTCAATAGCACTCTCATGTGTTTCAATTTAATAACAATCGGTTAAAAATTGTTCTTTGTTTTTATAATGTGTCAACGATAGTCCAATATGTTCTTGGCAAATTTGCTCCAATAACTGCTCTACATCGTTTTGCATTGCTAAAGAACCACATAGCATCAATACTGCCCCGCTTTTTAGGCTGTCAGCTATATATTGTTGATCTTTTTTAATGAGATCCATAACGTACTGCTTGATTGCTGCTCTAGACCATGCCAACTGATAATTGCTTAAACGGCCTTTCTGTTTTTGGGCATTTAAAAACTCTTGGTGTTGCACTATCAAAGGACTTGACTGTCTAAAACCTGCATAGAGCTCGTTTTGTTCATGACCTTTGTGCTGAGCTATCATCCCTAAAAAAGGTGCAATGCCTGTTCCGTTGGCTATCATAATTACCTTTTTGTTGCGAGGACGATGAAATTTATTGTTTTTTACTATCCGAGCCATTAAGGTATCGCCCACTTGCAAGCGATACAGAAAATCGGAGCCTAAACCATTTGGATAATGTTTTATAAGTAATTGTAAATGCCCGTCCACCTTAGCTATTGAGTAAAGTCGCTCTCTCCCATCATCAGCTGGATAAATTGCTAGCAAATCGCCCGATTGAAAAGGTTCTGAGTTGGGGCAAGCCAATGTAACACGAAAAGAGTGCTCGTCACCTGTCAGTTCTGTTTTTTCAAGCACCAACAATTTGCTCAACTTGCGTGCCTTTTGAGCGTATGTAGCAGGTGTAGTGCTCAGTTCCAAACCGCTGTGTTGGTTCCAAGCAGCAACCCATTTCACAAAATCGCTTGTAGATTTATCATCAACAGTATGCAGTTGTACGGTAGCTTTTGCCCAAGTTTGCTTGCCCAAAAACACGTCAAGATCTTTAGCAAACTGACAAAAATCAGGATAAGCTCTAGCTCCAAAGCCTATTACAGCGTATTCTATTTCTTGTTGCTGAGGGGAATTGGTAATCAGCCCCAGTACCTTGCTAGCATTGGATGGTGCATCTCCTAAACCGTAGGTAGAAGTAAATACCAATAAATGTTTTGCCTCTGGATATATCTCATAGTCGTTCAGTTGTGCCAAAAATGATTTCTTGCCCAGTGCCAACAACTGCTTGTGGATAGTATCGGCAAAGAATAGGCTGCTTCCCATTTCTGAACCAACCAACAAAACGTATTCGGCTTGGGTAGCTTTGTACTTGTTTTTAATTTTAGTACGGTCTCTTCGTAGGGCAATCACAAAACCGCTATAAACAAAAAACAAAATATTGATACTGGCCAATCCCAAAATAATCGCCAAAACGTTATTACTGCGTCCAGTGTGCCAATCAAGACTTATTGTTTCCCAAACCTGAGTTTTAGGTAAAACCACCTCTTGAAACAAGCGTTCATCAAACTGGTTCACGTACAAAGTTCTGTCTTTTAATTTTAATGTGAAGTATTCTGAAGGATCATCACCAAAAGGGAATTCTATTTTTTGAACTTGTGCTAAAGGGATAGCTTTAAATTTCTCGAACTTTTCGGGCTGACGCTGCCAATTATCATCTTTGGCTGCTGGCACATTAATCTTGGGCTCGGTAGGCTGCTCAAAAAACTGAAAACGAGCCATAGAAAGGTAAGTACCCGTTATTGCCAATAGCAAAATCGGCAACAACATTATCCTACCCGATACAACATGAAAATATTGGGCAAAATAGGTTTTTACAATTTTACCGAAGAAACGAGACAATGAACGCTGCCGTTGAATAACGAGCATAAGTCCCGAAATACTTATCAAAATAAGTAAAAACGAAACTATTCCAATCATTAAACGGCCAGTTTCTTTTAAAAAAAGTGAACGATGAAATGCCGTCACCCACAACATAAAATCAGATTTTTGTAGGGGTTTTGTTAATACATTTCCATTTGCGGGATCAATTATAGCCTCTACGTCCATCCCTTCACTATCCATAGCTTTTATACTCACGTAGCTGTTGTGATCAATTGTAATTTCACTAATCTCTTCGTATTTGTGATCTACAGCTACCAATAAATCGGCTACAGACAGCGTATCAAAACCTTTGCTTTTGTAAGATGGTACTTTTTCTTGCACAGCATCGTATGCAAGTATGGCACCGCTAAGCGATGCCATTACTAAAAAAAGTGAAGCTATAATGGCTAATGACAAATGGGCATATCGCCAAATAGATAAGGTCATTTCAAAAATTAAAGCTGTACTTTGCTAAAACGAACATATTTAATATAGCCCTTGCCTTCTGTTTTGTCTGCTAACGAGCTAGCTGTCAATGGTACTTCTACGTCGTCAACAACATATTTTTGGTCCTCAACTGCCGACTCAAAACGCAACTTATAGTTTTTGTCAAGTAGTTTATCATCAATCTCCAATACAGCCATTGCTCTATCGCCTCCGGCTACAGATGCTCCGGTTTTTCCATCAATTTTATTTCCTTTTTTAGCGGTAGATTTGAACCATTCTTTGAGTGTATTGTACCATTTTTTCTCTTTCCCCATCATGTAGAGGGTCTTTTGGTAATCACCTTTGGGGCCAATCAATGAAACTACAATATAAGCTTCTTCGCCGTTGTAGGCATTCATTTGCACCATACATTTGTATTTGGTCTGTGCTTTCACTGATACGGCGAAAGCAATGAACAGACCTGCTAGGATTGATATTTTAAATAGGTTTTTCATACTAATTCTTTAAAAATTCTATTGCTACTTTTGCTTTACTCAAAAACTCGTTTTCTTTAGCCAAATCATAAGCTGTTTCGCCAAACTCTGTTTTGATACCTTTATCTGCTTTTTGTGCTACCAAAAATTGTAAAATTTCATCATTTCTGGCTATTAGTGCCGCCTTGTGTAAAGCTGTCATCCCTTCTTTATCAACAGCATTTACATTGATGCCTAAGGTACCAATAAGTTTAAGTAAATTTAGATTACCTTTTGTTACAGCCAAATGGTACAGCGTGCTACCATCTGCTTGAGCTTTAGCAAAATCGAGGCCTTTACTCTTCAGCAAATCTATTTTTTCTGAAATATCGCCCATATTTGCATTTCCTGGAAAAGGTCGGTAATTATCTACCAAGTGATAGGCTAAATTAAAGCCTTTATGATCTACTTGACTAATCTTTGCTCCTTTATCTAAAAGAAAGCTAATAACAGCCACAGGCGCAGTTCTTACGGCAAAAGTTAAAGCTGTTTCACCGTTTTTGTTGCTGGTATTGAAATCAGCAACTTTAGTAGCCAATAATTTTACTGTAGAGATAATGTTGGTAGAAGCCGCCAATAGGAAAGCCGTATTGCCCTCTTGATCTTTGTGGTTAACATCAACACCCTTAGCAATAAAATATGCAATGATATCATCTTGTTTTGGTTTTCTGGCCAACTTATGCAATACGGTTTCACCTGCACTGTTAGCAAAACTAGGATTGAGTTTTAGGCTTTCTACCAAATATTTGTAAACCTCCAAATTTGCTGAAGCCCCTCTAGTACCTTCGGCTGCAAAAAGCAAAGCCCCACCGCTTGGTTTTACCCCTCTTTTCAGTAAGGTTTTAAGCAAGTTGATATTTCCACTACGGGCAGCATAATCAAACAAAGTGTTACCCTCTGCATCTACGTCATTTAGGCTTAAACCTTTTGAAACAAAATAATCTGTTGTTTTAAGTGTGGTATCGGCTGCAACACTTAGTAACAAAAGATTAGCCCCGTTGCCATATTTTTGTTTTACAGAAAGTCCAGCATTAAAAAAAGCATCGTATAAGGCCAAGGGTTTTGCCCCGCCAAATATAATTGGCTCTACACCTTTAGTATCTTTCAAATTGTAGTCCGATCCTTTCTTTAAAAGATAGCTTACCAATTCTACACTGCCACTAGATGATGCCCAATGCAAATAAGTGCGACCATCGTGAGTAATCTTCTTAACTCCGTTTCCTTCCAAATCTACCAAATACTTAATGGTTTCAAATGGGGCTTTGGCATTGATAGCCATGGTGGTTGCATCAAATGCTCTGGCATTCATTGCTGTGGCACTGTTTCCTTTGGCTATTTCTGCTTTTACGGCTTCTACACTTGGGTTTTGTTTCCAAAAATCGGCTTGCAAAAGTGTGTTGTTCTGGGCAAAACTAGCTAGGCTAGTCAACGAAAGAAATGCGGCTAAAGTTGCTCTTCTCATTTTCATGATTCTGTTAGTTTTCAAATTTTGGCACGAAGATACTTATTTAGACTAAATCTATATAAATAATTTTAAAATTTATCGTTTTTGTTACTTTTACAAACAAGGGCAAAAAAAATCGGCTCACAAAACTGTGAACCGACCCAAAACACTATCAAAAAAACAATAAAATTTAGCTTAAAAGATGTACTTATTCGCTTCTATTATTTGCTGAGCTACTTCTTGGCGAGCTTGTTTTACGTTAAAAGGCTCCATTTTAGTGAAGCGACGTAGTCCAACCAGCATCATTCTTAGCTCATCTCCTTCTGCAAAAGCCCATAATGCTTCTTTACCGGCTTTGGCTACCTGATCTACCGCTTCGACCATGTAAATACGCATCAAATTCAACTGTCCTTTACAAGCCTCTTCTCCTCTCATGGCTACCAGTTTCTCGGTTCTGAGCATTGCCGACTCGGCAATATAAATGTAGCCGGCCATATCGGCAATATTCATTAAAATCTCTTGTTCTTTGCTCAAAGACATCATTAGTTTTTGTACCGCAGCTCCGGCCACCATTAAGGTTGCTTTTTTAAGGTTTTGCAAGATTTTCTTTTCTGCATCAAAAGGTTTCCCTTCGTCTTCAGCAAAATCAGGTATAGACATCAGTTCATTGGCTACAGCTGTGGCGGGTCCCATCAAATCCAACTCTCCCTTCATGGCTCGTTTCAACATCATATCTACTATCAGCAAACGGTTTATCTCGTTGGTTCCTTCAAATATCCGATTTATTCTGGCATCTCGATATGCCCTATCCATAGGAGCTTCGGCACTAAAACCCATACCTCCATAAATTTGCACCCCTTCATCTACCACAAAATCCAATGCCTCGGAGCCCCATACCTTCAGAATAGCGCACTCAACCGCAAATTGCTCAACCGACTTTAATTTTGCTTTACCTGCCTCCATGCCTTCAGCCAATAAGGTATCGTATGCATCGTCTATATTTTGGCCTGCACGATAGTTTGCTGCATCTACCGCATAAACTTTGGCTGCCATTTCGGCCAATTTATGACGTATAGCCCCGTATTTTGAAATGGAGCGACCAAATTGTTGTCTTTCATTAGCATAATTGGTTGCTGTACTAATAGTAGCCTTTGAAGCCCCAATTGCTGCTGCCGAAAGCTTGATACGTCCGATATTGAGAATATTTACTGCTATTTTGAAACCATTTTGGCGAGTACTTAGCATGTTCTCTACCGGTACGGGGCAATCATTGAAGAAGATGTGCCGGGTTGAGGAACCTTTAATTCCCATCTTGTGTTCTTCGGGGTTCATTGTAATGCCACCAAAATCTTTCTCAACGATAAAAGCTGTGAGGTTTTCATCATCGTCTATCTTAGCAAAAACAGTAAATATATCAGCAAAACCACCGTTGGTAATCCACATCTTCTGCCCGTTTAACAGGTAATGTTTTCCGTCTGCACTCAACTTGGCTTTAGTAGTACCCGAGTTGGCATCAGAACCGGAGTTGGGCTCGGTTAAACAATAGGCTGCCAAATGCTCTCCACTAGCCAATTTAGGGATGTATTTGGCTTTCTGCTCATCTGTTCCGTAATATAAGATGGGTAAGGTGCCAATACCTGTATGTGCAGATAAAGCCACGGCAAAAGAATGACCAGCACCTACTACATCAGCCACTAGCATAGAAGTGTTGAAATTTTTACCAAAACCTCCGTATTCTTCGGGAACTGAAACGCCCAACAAACCTAGTTCACCAGCTTTTTTCATTATACCGGGCATCAGATCTGGATCTTGTTGGCTGTCTATCTCATCCAGTTTCGGAAAGACCTCGGCATCCAAAAAATCACTACAACTTTGCCCAATCATTTGCTGTTCTTCATCAAATTCTTCGGGGATAAATACTTGGTCATAGGTCGTTTCTTTAATTAAAAACTCACCTCCTTTAATACCTTTGTTTGTTGTTGCTTCCATTTTTTTCAATGTTTTAGCTTGATAATTATTTTGCTTACACGCTTTTAGGATAATATCCTTGATTTGTCGTTTTAATAAATTTCGAAAATACCGGCTGCTCCTTGACCTGTCCCTACACACATGGTAACCATACCATATTTTTCACCTCGACGTTTGGCTTCGTTAAAGATTTGTACAGAGAGTTTTGCTCCAGTACACCCCAAAGGATGCCCTAATGCTATTGCGCCTCCGTTGACATTCACCTTGCTTTCGTCTAAACCCAAAGTTCTGATTACGGCTAAAGATTGGGAGGCAAAAGCCTCATTCAGTTCGATAAGGCCAATTTCATGCAATTGCAAATCAGCCATGCGCAATGCTTTTGGTATAGCCTCTACCGGACCAATACCCATAATACGTGGTGGTACACCCGCTACTCCGTAGCTCACTAGCCTAGCAATGGGCTCTGCGTTGAGGCTTTTCATCATTTTTTCGGATACAACCAATACAAAAGCTGCACCATCCGAGGTTTGTGAGGAGTTTCCGGCTGTAACACAACCATTTGCTGCAAACACCGGTTTTAATTTAGCCAAACGTTCCAAGCTGGTATCAGCCCTGGGTCCTTCATCAGTATCAACCACATAAGTACGAGTTTTTTTCTTCAGGTTCTCATCCAAATAGGTTTCCTTAATCTCTATAGGGTGTAGCCCAGCTTTGAGGTGCCCATTTTGTATGGCTGCAATAGCCTTTTGATGAGAATTCAAAGCAAATTGGTCTTGATCTTCACGGCTCACATTAAACTCTTTGGCCACTGCTTCAGCGGTAAGTCCCATGCCCCAATACCAATCCGGGTTGTGTTTGGCCACATCTGCATTTGGCACAATCTTCCACCCCCCAAAAGGCATACCCGACATTACTTCTACCCCACCGGCTACAATGCAATGTGCCATACCTGCTTTTATCTTTGCTACTGCTGTGGCTATGGTCTCTAGTCCAGAAGAACAATACCTGTTTACGGTAAGACCGGGTACTTTATCGGTATCTAAAGCCATCAAACTTATCATTCGACCAATATTTAGCCCTTGTTCGGCTTCGGGTGTGGCGTTACCTACAATAACATCATCGATTTGTTCTTTGCTCAAATTTGGAACAGAATCTACTAAGGCTTTCACCACCTCTGCGGCCAAATCATCGGCTCTGGTGAAGCGAAATACACCCCGAGGGGCTTTACCTACGGCTGTTCTCAATCCGGCTATGATATATGCTTCCATTGTCTATTTTTTTAATTTAAACAAGCTTTTAGTTTCTTAGCGGCTTGCCTGTTTTAATGATACTTTGTAAACGTTCAAGGGTTTTTCTTTCACCGCAAAGCGATAAAAAGGCTTCACGCTCTAAATCTAAGAGGTATTGCTCGCTTACCAATGTGGGCGACGAGAGATCGCCACCACACATAACCCAACCCAATTTCTCCGATATTTTTTTGTCGTGTTCGGAGATGTAATGTCCAGACATCATACTATTGGCTCCGGCATAAACAATACCTAGCCCCTGTTTGCCCAATACACGGATGTTTTTTCGGGGTGCGGCTGGGGTATAACCCGCATCGGCCAGTTCAATTGCCTTGGCTTTAGCATCTGCAATTAACCGACTTCTGTTCATGCTGATAGCGTATTTTCCTTTTTGTAAATAACCCAGTTCTGCAGCTTCTACTGCCGATGTTGACACCTTTGCTGTACCTATGGTTAGAAAACGTTGTTTTAAAACGTTCTGTACAATCTGTTCATCCTGGTATTCATCCGCTGCTCTAAGTGCAAACTCTTTGGTGCCTCCACCCCCGGGTATCACTCCTACGCCAAACTCTACCAAACCCATGTATGTTTCGGCACTAAGCTGCACGTGGTCGGCATGTAGGCTAAACTCACAACCACCGCCCAAGGTTAAATTGTGCGGAGCTACTACTACCGGTATTGATGAATAGCGTATTCGCATTGAGGTGTTCTGGAAAAGTTTTACGGCCATATTTAGCTCGTCCCACTCTTGCTCAACAGCCATCATAAAAATCATCCCAACATTGGCACCTGCCGAAAAATTAGCCCCGTCATTACCAATTACCACTCCCCGATATTCTTTCTCGGCCAAATCTATTGCTTTGTTGATGGCATTTAGCGTATCGCCTCCAATGGTATTCATTTTTGAGTGGAACTCTACATTCAAAATTCCATCGCCCAAGTCTAATATTGATGCTCCGGCATTTCTGTAAATAACTTTCTGACTAGCCCTCAAATTGTCTAATACCAAGTAATCGCTAGAACCGGGTAGCGGCTTATAGGTTTTCGATTTGATGTCGTAAAATTGTTTTTGCCCCTGCTCTACTTTATAGAAAGACTTGTTGCTCGCAGCCAACATCTCATTTACCCAGTTTGCTGGTTGATGGCCGTATGCATTCATTCCGGCTATGGCTTCTGTAACACCAAGTGCGTCCCAAGCTTCAAAAGGCCCCATTTCCCAAGCAAAACCAGCACGCATCGCATCATCAATTTTATACAACTCATCAGCAATTTCCGGAATTCTATCCGAAACATACTCAAAAAGCCCAAAGAAAGAAGTGCGGAAAAGTTCGCCAGCTTTGTCTTTGGCTTGCGCAAAAAGCTTCATCCTGTCGGCAAGCTTATCGATGCTCTTGGCCATATCAAGCGTGGCTGATTTTACCTTTTCTTGCGGCCGATATTCTAAAGTTTTCAAATCGAGGGCAAGTATCTCACTTTTACCTTCTGCATTTTTTATTTTCTTATAGAAACCTTGCTTAGTCTTATCGCCCAACCAATTGTTGGCAGCCATTTGCTCTACATAAGGCGGCAACTGAAACAAATTGTGGGCTTTGTCGGCCGGACAATTGTCATACAAGCCCTTGGCTACTTTTATCATCGTGTCTAAGCCTACCACATCAGACGTGCGGAAAGTGGCCGATTTGGGCCGCCCTAATGCCGGACCTGTGTATTTATCAACCTCCTCAACACTCAAGCCTAATTTCTCGACACTGTGCAAAAGAGCCATAATAGAATAAACACCAACACGGTTGGCAATAAAGGCTGGAGTATCTTTACAATGTACCGTGGTTTTCCCCAAAAACTTATCGCCGTAATGCATCAAAAAATCCAGTACCTCAGCTTTGGTTTCTTGGGTAGGAATAATCTCTAACAATCGCAAATAACGTGGCGGATTGAAGAAATGTGTTCCACAAAAATGAGCCCTAAAATCATCACTCCTACCTTCGGCCATTAAATGTATGGGAATACCCGAAGTGTTAGAAGTGATGAGTGTACCCGGTTTACGGTACTTTTCTACCTGCTCAAACACCTGTTTTTTTATCTCTAAATTCTCTACCACCACTTCTATTACCCAATCACAAACCGCAATTTTAGGCATGTCGTCGTCGAAATTGCCTGTGCTTATTTTAACACTATTATTTTTGGAGTAAATGGGTGAAGGATTACTCTTCAAAGTGTTTTGCAATGCCGTATCAACAATCCTGTTTTTAACTTTTGGATGGGACAAATCCCAGCCTTTCGCTTCTTCGTCAGGGTTTAGTGCTTTTGGAGCTATATCCATCAGCAGTACTTCTACCCCAATGTTGGCAAAATGGCAGGCTATACGAGAGCCCATCACCCCCGAGCCTAATACGGCAACCTTAGTTATATGTCTGTTCATCGCTATTTAGTATTTGGCTTGTAGGCCAAGGTTAATTCGTTTATTTTTTCCAAAGCACTAATCAATTGTTCTTTTTCTTTTGCTGATAGTTTGGCTGTCAGGTATTCGTTGAAGGAGACCACCACATCACGAGCCATTTTTCTTTTCTCTAATCCAAAAGGAGTTAAAAAAACTTTTACAGAGCGTTTGTCATCGGCATCGGTTTCTCTATATATTAAACCTTGTTCTTCCATATTAGCCAACATGCGTGACAGGCTTGTAGCTTTAACCCCTAGCAAAGCAGCCAATGCCGATACGGCAGTACCTTCGGCCTCAACATTTATCAGCAAATAACCAATAGACTGGGTAATACCAAAACCCGATGCAATTTGATTATATTTGTTACTGACATTCTGCCAAGCCACCTTCAAAAAATAATCTACTGTTTCTTTTTGCTTCATTATTGTTATGCTTGCATAGCAAATTTATTGATTTGATTGGAATATCCAAGACTAAAACAAAAAAATATTTTAGGATTGACAATGCTATGAGAAAACCCAATACATTTTAGTGTTGCAAGCCAACTACTAATATTAAGCAGATATCTCTATCTTTGAAACACATCACAATATCAACTATGAAAAACTATAACAGCAAGTACCCTGGTATAGACGATCTTATACGCAGGGCCAAGCAACGAATGCCAAAATTTGCATTTGAATACCTAGATGGAGGTTGCAATGAGGACGTAAATTTGCACAAAAACACAAAAGAAATTAGGGATATAGAACTTATCCCCTATTATTTGCGAGATTACTTACCTCCGAAAATGGAGACCGAACTATTTGGACATCAATACGATGCACCTTTTGGTATTTCGCCTATTGGTTTACAAGGATTGATGTGGCCCAAGGCTCCGCAAATTTTGGCCAAAGCCGCAGTTGAACAAAACATACCTTTTATATTGAGTACGGTAAGTACTGCTAGTATTGAAGAAATTGCTGAGATTACCGAGGGTAGATTTTGGTTTCAACTATACCATCCTGCCAAAGATGAGCTGCGTGACGATATCTTTAAACGCTTAGAAGCCGTAGGTTGCAAAACCTTGGTGGTACTGTCTGATGTGCCTAGCTTTGGTTTTCGTCCAAGAGATATTCGAAACGGACTGGCCATGCCCCCACAAATGACCCTCAGAAATATTTTTGAAATCTTAACTCACCCCAATTGGGCATTGCAAACCCTATATTACGGGCAACCCAATTTTATGACCATGAAAAAATATATGCCCAAGGGCTTGAATATGAAACAACTTGGGCAATATATGAACCATACTTTCTCGGGTAGGATTAGTAAAGAACGCCTACAAGCTATTCGCGATAAGTGGAAAGGCAATTTGGTTTTAAAAGGTGTGGCCAGTCCCGAAGATGTTGAACAAGCTATACAATTTGGCTTGCAGGGGGTAATAGTATCCAACCACGGCGGTAGGCAATTGGATGCTGGCGAGTCGGCCATACATGCTTTACAAACTATTGTTGCGGCACACCGCAACCAAATTAAAATTATGATTGATAGCGGCCTACGTAGCGGACCGGATATTGCCCGTTGCCTTGCTAGTGGAGCCGAATTTGCTTTCTTGGGCCGTACTTTTATGTATAGTGTTGCCGCATTGGGCGCACAAGGTGGACACCACGCAATAAGCCTGCTAAAAACGCAATTGTTGCAAGTAATGGATCAAATTTGTTGCGAGCATATTGAAGACCTATCAAAGCACCTCAAAAAATAAAAAGTTATAGCTTCCAGCGTAAAAAAAAGCCCGTTCCGGAATACCTGAACGGGCTTTTTGAATTGATACAAAACTTAGAATGTGTTACTGCCCAAATTTTTATCAACTAAAATTCCATCAATTGCTTTCAGATTAAATTTAAGGTCTTTTTTAGCTCTAAACTTAATCACAAACAACACCTCACTACCGCTTAGGGTCTTTTTATTTCCCATGTTCACGAAAGTTGGATACAATGCTTTGGTTCTGTTACTGTGCAACCTGTCATAGCTAAGGTTCTCCATTTCTGCAGTATTGCTGGTTTTTACTTCTTCAAACTCCAGTTCTTGTGGATCATAAGGCAGCCCAAAACTCAAAGCATTAACGGCTTTTAGGTTTTCACCTTTCACCACTACCTCTACCAGCTCATTTTTCTTATAATGGTTTTTGGCTGTACTCAATACCAATTTGCCTGCAACTTTGCCTTCTTTGCTTGGTTTGGCTTTGCCATCAATTTGTGTAGCTACCAATGAGATATCATAAGCATCAATCAAATTATTTTTATTGATATCGCCTTTGCTGATATAGCCCTCAAAATCAGAGTCGCCGAAGCGCAAGCCGGTATAGTTCATATACGAGGTAAGATCATTTCTATCAATTAAACGATCGTTGTTGATATCGCCGGGCAAATAACTTTCAGAACCGGGCACTTTAAATACATAAAGTTCTTTACCCGAACCAAAATCGCCTACTGCCTTAGTTACAGCTATTTTGATGTAACGAGCCGAAGGTTTTTGAGTAAATACAAACTCTTTAGTTTGGCTGTTTTTAGCCCAGTTTACCTCGCCAGCCAAAGTCCAGTTCTGCTTATCAAAACTATAATAGATTTTGGCGGCTAACAAAGTACCGTTTCCGGCACCATCACGTGGTAGGTATTGGAACTTGTCCAACTGATTTACTGATTTTAAATCAACAAGTAAATCAAAGGGTACTGCTTTTTCTCCCCACTTGGTGTGCCACAAATTACCCTCATCAAAATCAAACAAACGGTTAGTGCCTGCCCCACCTTGGTTGGCTACACTGGTTTCGGCTACGACACCTCTAATTGCAAACTCGAGCGGATCATTCTTTGTACGTGCATTTATCAGGGCCCAGTCCGAAACACCCGATTGGTTTACCGCTCTGACTGATAATTGGTAATCGGTCTCTGGTTTTAAACCGTCAAGTAGTAATTGCTCGGTTTTGATGGTGCTGTAAAGCTGATCCTGAAACTTAATTTCATAATAATCAGCATTTGTCTGCTTATCCCAGGTAGGAACCAAACTGTATGGTCCGGTGTGTTCCGGGCTCACTTTGGCATTACTAAGCACCGATAATTCTCCGGTCTTGGTCAAATCACGATTGCTGTAATCGAATTTATAACCTTTAACCTCTACAAGCAATTGCTCTTGCGTAATATCGGTAGCTTGTACTTTTACCAACAATTGAGGGTTCTTGGTCAGAACAATTTGCTCAAAATCAGTTCCTTTGGTAGCGAATTTATTGAGATTGACCTTTGTGTTGTAAAAATAAGCATTCTCGGTTTTCTCAAACTCGGCCAAACTACTCACTGCAATAAGTTTTATTTTCTTATTACCCAATTTTGCTATTACCGATTTGGGAGCTTCGGTACAATTGATACGCAGTTCTGTTGCTTGATTTTTTTCGAAACCTGCAAAATTTCCCTTGCTGGGGTGAAACTGTATGCTCAGATTTCCTTTAGCATCCAAATCGCTCTCTATCAGCGTAGTCAAACCTTCACCATTTTTGTATGCTTCTGTACGGCCATCGTCATCATACAAATTAAATTGACTTTTGCCATAGGGATAAAACTCTGCAATACGCAGGTTATTTTTTATCTCGTTGGGATTATTGTTGGGATTGGCCACAGGGATGATAGCTCCTGCTTTTACAAATATTGGCAGTTTCCAAATCGGTGCATCAAAATCATTCAATATACGATTGCCTTGATAGCTAGCCCCCGAAAGGTAGTCTATCCAAATACCCTCGGGCAAATAAATTCCGTTGCGAATATCGTTCCCATTTTCATCAGCTTTGGTATTCTGATAGATGGGAGCAACCAAAAAACTAGGGCCATACATGAATTGGTATTGGGTGGATACTCCCAAGGTATAGGGATTGGTACTTTCCAAAAACATAGCCCTTATCATTGGCAAACCATCTACAGCCTCTTTGGCAATACTATAGGTATATGGCATCAACTCGGCTTTTAGTTTCAGGTAATTGCGATTGATAGATGTAAAAGGTTCGCCCAGTGCGTGTGGGTATTTTTCATTTGCGCCCCAGCCATCCATGTTAAGCTGCATGGGGCTAAAAGTTTTCCACTGAAAATCGCGGGTATTTACTGCCGGGTTCTTACCTCCAAAAATACCGTCCATATCCGAACTAATATTAGGATTACCCGATAGCCCCGAACCGATATAGGTTGGGATATGGAAACGGATGTATTCCCATTGTCCTCCGGTTTGGTCACCCGACCAAATACCGGCATAGCGTTGAGTACCGGCCCATCCGTCTAATGAGATGATGAAAGGTCTTGCATTTTGACCATAATACGGCATAATCTTTCCTACATCGGCCACACCGTTTAATCCAAAAGAATAGCCCGCTCCTACCCAGGCTACGTCTGTTTTCAGCACCCTCACTCCGGCATCACGCACTTCTTTAACGATGTCTCTTTGCAGCAAAGCCGAAATACCTGCTTTCGGATGCAAATCTGATTGTGTCCACAAACCAATCTCTACACCGTTTTTGTGTGCATAGTCGCCAAAGCTTTTCAGGTTGGCAATATTACTATCTAAGGTTGAGGTTTGCCCATAACCGGCACCGTAACCATCATTGGGCAAAATCCAACCTAATGGCATGTCGTGATTTTTGTAACGATCAATCACGGCACGAGCCGAAAACTGATAATTATTTTTCTCGCCATTAAGTGATTCCTTTATCCCTGTATTATCCTTTTGGCTTTCTTTGTATCTTTTTCCATCCTCAAACAAAATCCCTTTTTCATCTTCTTTCCAATAATCGCGGTTATAGGCGTTGAGGTGACCTTGATAAAAACCAAATTTGGGTAATAAAACCGGATGCCCGGTCAATTGATAAAAATCATTCAATAAAGCGATTGGCCCATCATCAATCATTAAAAACACATCCAAATAACCAATTTCATGGCTCAATGTTATTTCATCTGATTTTTTGGAAGCAAAATCATATTGACCTTTTTTGAAAGTATGCCAAAGCAAAGCATAGCCCTTGGTTGACCAAAAGAAAGGATTTGGCGAGGCTACACCACCATCAGTCCATGAGTTTTGGTTCTCGATAGCAATTACTTTTCCTTTGTGCGAGAAACGTCCATTTTGTACCCCTCCGCCGTAAAAATACTCATCTTTATCAGTAACGAAACTTAGGGTGCTTTTATCTTGCTCTAATTTTAATGGTTTAGCAAAAGCCAATACTTCTTTTTGGCTAATCAGGTTACGAACCTTCAATAGCGAAGTTTCTTTATCAATTGTAAGACTAATCTTTTTGCTGCTAATAACAATTTCTTTGCCCTTATCGCTATACGATAATTGGCCAGCCGACCTGCGAGCTTGATCTACTAAAATTTGCGCCGGAGGTGTAGCTAGCGGATCACGAATTAAACCACCATTAGGGTCTTGGAATAGTCTAAAAATGTTTTCGCTATAGAAATCGATACTTAAACGTTGGCCATTGGCATACAACAACTCAAACGTGCTGGGGTTGATTTGTGTAACCGAACGAATGGGTGAAGTTTGAAGTAGCAGACCTACCCCTTTAGCTTTAGTCGGCAATATCGGGCTACTTGCTGGTGCAGCAAAAAAAAACGATGTCAACGATAGAGATAGACAAAGCACCTTTCTTCTGAATGGATTAGCTTGCATATATTTTTGAAGAATAAATAAATAGATGTTTTATTTCATCTCAAAAATATCATATAAAACATGATTATGCGAATATAAAACCACGCAAACGTTTGCTGTTTTACCAAGTAATAATGCTGTGTTAACAATCTTTTAACCCTAAGATGGTAAAATTGCTGTATAAAAAATAGAAACAATGAAAAACAACAAACTAAAAGATGCTTTTTTGAGACTAAAACATAGTCTAAAGCTGCAAAACAATGAAAAGTCTGACTGGGATTACCAGAACAAAGCTTACAACAATTGGATTGATGAAGACCTGAAAAGCAGAGCCGAAGTTTGCACAGAACTTGATTACGACTTTTTTAGAGATAAGTAATCTGCAAACAAAGCTAAATCATCCCAAACAATTCCTTGTTTTTTGGCTACATAACAAATCCTATCTCCAGCCAAATCAAGGATTATTCCTCAAAACTTCTTATTTATCGGTGGCTGTAACGGACATGCTGTTGCTTATCCAAAAGCCCCATTTGGTCTTTCATTTCTTTAATCTGATCGGCTAATAACTTATTTTTATCTGCTTTTTTGGCTTCACTCAGGTACATTTGTGCCTCACGTTTGTTGCGCTTTGCCATTGCAATACCTGCAAGGCTCAATTTGGCTAAAGCCACATTATGATCCATGTGTAAGCCCAAACTAAGTGCCTGCTTAAAATATTTTTCAGATTTCATTGGAGCTTTACGCGACTCTAACAATCCTAACAACAAGTTGTAGTAACCATGCTGCATTTTATTCAACTGCTTTTCATAATTGGTGATGCGGTTCAAAAACACTTCGGTTTTTTCTAGATTATTCTTACGCAAATACCATTGGGCTATCAGCATGTTCTCGTTGTAGAAATAAGTGATTGCAATAAAAATTGCTGCTACCAAGGCCAATATTCCCCATCCCCAATGACCAAACACAAACAAGGCCACCGAACCTACCAAAAAAACTATTCCTATTATTAGACGTACTAAGTTTGACATGCTCAATTATATTTTTTTGCAAATATCGGTTTTATATCCCATAAAATAATGCTTAATTTAACTTTTGAAACAAAATTAACATGAGAACATTCATCGTTTTAAGCTTATTACTATTTGGCATGACAGGCAAGGCACAAGAACTCAACAAAAAACTAGAAGACAAGATTAGACAAAAAGAAATTTTATTGAACCGCTGTACTCGTGAAGGTTTAGTCAGCTTACCCGAGTTTAAGGCCAGTTATGACGCCAACTATGCCCACTACCAAGTAGATAGCACCGTACTACCCGAACTTAAACAATTGATGAACGGAAAAAAGATAAAGGTAGTGCTTGGAACCTGGTGCGGTGACAGCAAATTGCAAGTACCTTTTTTTCTGAAAGTGATGGATGCCCTACAAATTAGCGAAAAACAAGTAGAGTTTATTGCTGTTGACGGTAAAAAAGAAGCTGAGAACGGATTGTTGAACGGTCTAAAGATTGAAAGAGTACCTACTTTTATTTTAAGCGACAGTAATAACCAGGAATTGGGACGCATAATTGAGAGCCCACAACAAAGTATCGAAAAAGACTTGTTACAGTTCCTAAAAAAAGAAGGGCAACAATGAAAATAAATCTAGAAGCTAGCTGGTTGGCCGAGTTAGCTACAGAATTTGAGCAAACTTATATGCAATCGCTCAAAGCTTTTTTACTGCAAGAGAAAAATACCGGACAACAGGTTTATCCCAAAGGAGATGAAATGTTCAATGCTTTTAATTTTACACCACTTTCTGCAGTAAAAGTGGTCATACTAGGACAAGACCCTTACCACGGAGCCGGGCAGGCACACGGATTATCTTTCTCTGTAAAAAGAGGTGTTGTGGTACCACCCTCACTCAAAAACATCTACAAAGAACTAAGCAACGAGTTTACCGAATTTACAACACCAACACACGGAGATTTGAGCAACTGGGCCCACCAAGGTGTACTTTTGCTAAATGCTACTTTAAGTGTGCGTGCCAATAGTCCGGGCTCTCATCAAAAACGTGGTTGGGAACAGTTTACCGACAAGGTGATACAGGTGCTATCAGCAAAAAAAGAAAACCTTGTATTTATACTGTGGGGCAATTATGCCAAGCAAAAAGAAAGCTTAATTGACACAACCAAACATCTAATTATCAAATCGGCACATCCTTCACCTTTTTCTGCTCATCAAGGATTTTTGGGCTCAAAACCCTTCTCTACATGTAATACCTACTTAAGCAAAAAGGGAATACAACCCATTGACTGGTGCAAGTTATAATCAGAATTTTAATATTCTAATGGAACAATAGGTTCTTTTTTGGTGGTGGACATGATCATCATAGTTTGGAAAGTTTTAACTACGGATATTTTAGAAATCTTGTCCATAATCAGCCTCTCATAAGCTTTAATATCGCTCACATACACCTTCAACAAAAAATCGGCCTGACCAGTAACGTGATGACACTCGGTAACCTCTTTGATTTGGTTAATCTCTTCTAAAAAAACCTGAATGGTGTTGTTTTTATGAAAATCGAGTTGTATTTGGATAAAAGTTTTTATACCCAAACCCAATTTTTCTTCATCAACCAAGGCATGATAACTTTTGATATAACCCGACATTTCGAGCTTTCGAACCCTTTCTAAAGTTGGTGCCGGCGACAAACCTATCTCTTGAGACAGCAACAAATTGGTTATCCGACCATTTTCTTGCAAAAGTTTCAAAATTTTAAAGTCTATTTTATCCAAATCTGTCGCCATAGTATTTATATTTTATTTAGCAAAGTTATAAAGGCTTTCGTTTTGCACCAAATTTTATTTTACAAAATAGCCTTGTAAATTTCTTTTATTTTACGATGATAATTTTTAGATTTGTCTAAAATATTTATTAGACTATTAAAAATGCAGTCTTATACCGAAGAAAACTACCTCAAAGCAATATACCATCTCAGCACAAATGAAGCCTTGGTGCAAACCAATGCTATTGCGGAGCAAATGCAAACCAAAGCGGCCTCTGTTACAGACATGCTCAAGAAACTGGCCGATAAATCACTTATAGCATATACACGGTATCAAGGAGCCAAACTCACAGAAAAAGGCAGAAATGCAGCAATAGCCATCATCAGAAAACATCGGTTGTGGGAAGTATTTTTGGTTGAAAAACTAAAATTTGGCTGGGATGAGGTTCACGACTTGGCCGAAGAGCTGGAACACATCTCTTCTGATGAACTGACCAAACGATTGGACGATTTTTTAGGCTACCCTAGCCATGACCCACACGGCGACCCCATACCCGATGCTAGCGGTAATTTTTCGCCAATATCGGCCTTGCGGTTTCAACAAATAAAACCCGGCGAAAGCATTTTATTAAAAGGGGTAAGCCTACATAGCTCCTCGTTTCTACAACATTTGGACAGATTGGGACTTAAAATTGGCAGCGAATTGCGCCTAGTAGCAATTGCCGATTTTGATCAATCTGTCGAAGTCCAACTAGGCGAACGTAAAATAATCTTGAGTGAAAATGTTGCAAAGCACCTGATAATTGAAAAGAAACTATGAACAATAACTCCCTAAACAGTGTGCATGAAAGCGTCTCGACCCAGCAAAAAAAGGGCTGGCGACGACTGTTTGCTTTTTTAGGCCCCGCCTATCTCATTAGTGTGGGCTACATGGATCCGGGCAACTGGGCTACCGACTTGGCAGGGGGTAGTCAATTTGGCTACCAATTGATATGGGTATTGCTTATGTCCAATCTTATTGCCCTACTCTTGCAATCGCTTAGCGCCCGGCTGGGTATTGTGCGTGGCCTGGATTTGGCACAAGCCACCAAAAGCAGCTACCCCAACTGGGTTAACCTACCTTTATTCATATTAGCACAAATAGCTATTGTAGCTTGTGATTTGGCCGAGATTATTGGTATGGCCATTGGTTTAAACCTGCTGTTTGGCCTCCCGCTGATATGGGGAGTAAGTATCACCATATTTGACACCATATTACTCCTGTTTTTACTCGATAAGGGAATGCGAAAAATGGAGGCATTCATTGTGTCGATGGTTTTTATTGTAGGTATTTCTTTTTTGGCCGAAATGTTTATTGTGCAACCCGACCTAAAAGAAATAGCCAAAGGATTTAAACCCAGTGTGCTAAACGACGGAGCCTTGTATATTGCTATTGGTATTATTGGTGCTACAGTAATGCCTCACAACCTTTATCTACACTCTTCATTGGTGCAAACCCGTAAATTTAGTCGCGACAACAAGGGAATAAAAGAAGCCTTACGTTTTAATTTTATTGATACTACTGTAGCGCTCAACTTAGCTTTTTTGGTCAATGCTGCTATCCTTATCTTGGCTGCTGCCGCTTTTTACAAAAACGGCTTGCACGAAGTTGCCGAGATACAAGATGCTCACAAAATACTTAGTGATATTTTTGGGTCGGTAGCTCCGGCTCTCTTTGCGGTAGCGCTTATTGCTGCTGGCCAAAGCTCTACGGTAACGGGCACACTTGCCGGACAAATTGTGATGGAAGGCCACCTAAACCTGCGTATCCAAGCATGGTTAAGACGGCTCATAACACGCTTGCTAGCCATTATTCCAGCCTTTTTTACCATCATCAATTTTGGCGAAGAAGGATTAAGTAAATTACTGATACTTAGTCAAGTGGTATTGAGCCTTCAATTGGGTTTTGCCGTAATTCCACTGATACATTTCACCTCTAACAAAAAAGAGATGAAAGAGTTTGCCATCAAAAATTGGGTAAAAGTACTGGCCTGGCTCAGCACCGCCATTATCATCTTCCTCAATATCAAAATGGTAATTGAAGAGGTAGGCAATTGGCTAAACAATTCATCAACACTGGTCTATATTGTGGTTTTACCCCTAGCCCTATTTGTATTTTTCTTATTGGCTTACATCTTGTTTTACCCTTTGTGGCGAAAAGAAATGGCAAAAAATATGGTTCCGCATGGCAATGCCTTGACTATACACGAAATTGCACCAATTCAATACCAAAAAATTGGGCTTGCAGTCGATTTTTCCTCTAAAGATATCAAAACCATACAACATGCTCTTTTGCAAGGCAACAAAAACACCGAGTTTGTGCTAATACACGTAGTAGAGACGGCAGCAGCCAGCTATCACGGCAAAAGCGTGTTGGATTATGAAACATTATCAGATGCTGAAAACCTGGAGAAATACCGCCGAAACCTCGAAAATTTAGGCTATCGTTCAAAAGGACGTATCGGTTTCGGGAAAACCGCAAAAGCCATAGCCGAAATAAGTGCTGATGAAAAAATAGAATTGTTGGTACTGGGTGCTCACGGACACACAGGGCTGAAAGACCTGCTATTTGGCACCACCGTTGATGCCCTGCGACATAAAGTAAAAATACCTCTACTTATTGTAAGCTAAATTTTATGCAGGCAAAGAAAAAATAAATATTAAGCCGTAAATAACGATATTTGCCCCATGGCTAATGATGTACAGATAAAGAACAGAAGAGCAAGTTTCGATTACCACCTTATTGAGAAGTTTGTGGCCGGAATTGCCCTTTTGGGCACCGAGATAAAGTCGATACGGCAGGGTAAAGCCAATTTGAGCGATGCTTTTTGTATGTTTATTGGCAATAGCCTCTACGTTAGAAACCTGCTAATATCCGAATACAGCAATAGCTCTTTTTATCATCACGACATCAAAAGAGATCGGGCTTTGTTGTTACAAAAAAAAGAGCTTAAGAAACTTCGTATCAAAAGTGAAGAGAAAGGTTTTACCATTGTACCATTGCGTATTTTCATCAACGATCGTGGTTATGCGAAACTAGAAATTGCACTGGCGCAAGGCAAAAAAGAATTTGATAAGCGAGAAACCATCAAAGAAAGAGAAAGCAAGCGAGAATTGGATAGAATAAGGAAGTATTAGTCCCACATCTTTGCGCTAACTCAGGCTTCAACAAAAAGAAACAACAAGATGAATATAGTTTTTATGGGTACACCCGACTTTGCCGTAGCCTCTTTGGCGGCTTTACAAACAGCAGGTTTCAACATTGTAGGTGTGGTTACTGCTGCCGACAAGCCAGCTGGTCGTGGACAAAAACTAAATGAAAGTGCAGTAAAAAAATATGCAACTGCACATCAGCTTAAGGTTTTGCAACCTACCAAACTTAAAGACCCACAATTTTTAAAAGAACTGGCCGACCTAAAAGCTGATTTACAAGTAGTTGTAGCTTTCCGTATGTTGCCCGAAGCTGTGTGGAATATGCCTCCTAAAGGTACCATCAACCTGCACGCCTCTTTGTTGCCCCAATATAGAGGTGCTGCACCAATTAACCACGCCATCATCAACGGAGAAACAAAAACCGGAGTAAGCACTTTTTTATTACAACACGAGATTGATACCGGAGAAGTGATTTT
>JBDHXL010000025.1:0-41843 GCA_039810685.1 Pedobacter sp.
CGGCTAATTTTATCGGCAATGACGCCCGAAATAGGGCTCATTAATCCGTAAATCCATAAGAAAACAGCCATTAAACGTCCAAAATTGGTAGCTGTTTGCAACTCAACAATATCAACTTGCATGGCCGGTTTCATAGTCGATAGCATTTGCCTGTCCATGTAGTTGAGCAATGCCACCAGCCACAATAAGCCTACGGCCACCCAGGGGTAATATTTGGTATTCTTTATCATTGGTTTGTAATTGGTTTAGCTACTAATATTGCCGGGCTACGTACCCCTGCTTTGATTTCGCCAGAGGGCAAGTAAATTTCATTATCCCAAGCTACGGCAGTAGTGGTTACAGGTACTGCAAAGGGCAAGGGGTTAAGCTTTTTCCATTGGTTTTGTATTGGGTCAAAGCATAAAATTTCGTTACTAAAACCAGGGTGAGTAGATTGCACATCGGCTTTAATATCGTTTAATATTTGCTTTTTCAAGGGGTCTGTTTCTTGGTTTACCGCCGCAATAAGCATTTCGGCACGATGAAAAACAGTTCCCTTATCTCCCCCAAAAACCACTATTGTGGAACCTATGGCAGCTGCTGTTCCGGCAGAGAGTGGGTAGGGCAAACTGGCACATTCTATCCAGCAATTTTCTTGCAAATCAAATCGATATACCGAAGCCGATAGCTCGCTAATACTATTAACATGGCGTTTTCTGCCACCCAGCAAATAAATACTCCCATCTACCGCCACCAAATTGTGGTGCGAAAGTGCTTTAGGCAGATTGGGCATTTTTACCCAGCCAGTTTTTGTTTTTTGCAAATCTAAACGATAGAATGTATCGGACACATCGGTTCCTTCCAACTCGCCCCCAGCAAGATAAACACATGAACCCACTACGGTAGCAGCGGCATTGGCCAAGGCTTGCGGCAAATTGGGTAGATTATGGCATTGAACTTGACCTTCATTGGCAGGCATACTCAATAACAGCACCTTATTGGTCAAACCTTCAGCTACCTGCCCTCCCATCACTACTAAACCCTCTTTTGTGCTCACACAAGCGGGATAAGCCAATTTATAGGGCAAATGTTGAGAGGCACTTACCAGCTCGAGCGAAGTTTCTGCTGTTTTACGAAATAGATAAATTTGATCATACATTTGCTTTGCTCCACCCAGCCAGGGGGCTTTATCGGGGAAATTAGCACCACCGCCCACCAACAAATAGTTACCTACCCTGCCTGCTACCGGACCGGCCACACCCAACTGGTTCTTGATTTCAGTGGTGTTGGGCAAAGTAGCAGCTACCTGCCATTGAAGTTGTACTGGTGTTTGCGCTTCAACGCTAAGGGATGAAATTGAACTCATAAAGAAGATGGATAATAGATTAATAATTGTTAGGAATTGATGATTTCTTATTTCGCCTGCTAAGTTGAATTTCTTAGAGGTGTTGCGTATCCGCTCCAAAACAAAAAGCAGGGTAAAGCCCGTTATAAACAAGAATATCATCATTTTATATTTGGTTAAAATAAAAAAAATCGCTTACACTAAGTGCTCGAGCAATTTCATACAATACCATTCTTGCCGTGGCAGGTGAAAAGGCCCTTTAAACAAATTGCCTTTAGCACTTTGTGCTATACGCCCATCTCTGTGCAAATAGCCGTACCACTCGCCATATTCTTCATCAAAGAAATGGGTATAAGCATAGTTTTTAATTTGTTGATGACGGTTCAGGTATTTTTCATCTCCCGTTAAGGTATAAGCCAATAGTGTAGCAATGATGGTTTCGTTTTGTGGCCACCAAAATTTCATATCTTGCCAATACTCTTGCACAGGTTTACCATAAACATCTCTAAAATAGAGTATGCCGCCATGTTCGGTATCCCAACCTCTCTCCCACATGTAATCCAACATTCGGCAGCCTAAATCTATTAACTTGGGATCATTATTGCGATAGGCTGCTTCGTGCAAAATAAACCAAGCTCCTTCAATAGCATGTCCGGGGTTAAGAGTTCTACCGTCTATGTGGTCAATGATAGATCCATCAGGAGCTACTTGCTCCATCACACAGCGAATATCATCTTTTACAAAATCACGCTCAATCTCATCAATCCATTTCGATATATACACATCACACCGCTCATCACCAATGGTCTCTCTAAGTTGTTGAGCGGTGTTCATCATAATCATTGGTATGCCAATACCTTTAGAAGGGCGTGTGTCTGTAAATTTAGGGGCAATTGCACCTGGAGTAGTGGCATAGCTCAGGCATTTACCAAACAGTTCGCGAGCTTTTTCTGCTGCCTTAGGGTCATTAGCTGCCTTGGCATAGGCTGCAAAAGCAATGACGGCAAAGGTCTCTGAAAAGAAATATCGCCTTTTACGTATGGGTTGGCCATTGCGGCTAACATGAAAAAACATGCGCCCATCACTATCAAAACAATGGTTGCATAAAAATTCATAACCCAATCGGGCTCCGTCTAACCATTCTTGTTTGGGTGCTACTGTATTGTAGAGGGTAGCCAACAACCAGGTAGCACGGCCTTGTATCCAAACAGCTTTATCGTCGTCTATTAAAGTGCCATCTCTATCACGCATCAGCAAAAAACCGCCAAAGTCTTGATCGAAAGAACGTGGAAACCAAAAAGGAACAGTATGTTCTAAGAGCTGCTCTTTGTAAAAAGCATACAAATCTTTCAGTGCCGACTGGTTGTACTCCATAATTTTAATTTTTATAGTAGCGATTTGAACTGATCGTAACCCACTGCTTGGGCATCGGCTTTGAAACGTACAAAATCATCAGCCGACATGTTTTTCACCGGACTACGGAACTCGCCACAATCAAGCCCTAAAAGACGCATATAGGATTTACCAACCGATATACCACCGTATTTGCCTAATAACCTGATCATATCTATGGATTTTTGCTGCAATTTTTCAGCTTCAGTAAAATTACCGCTTTTATATGCTGCAATTAAATCGAGGTACAAAGGTGCAGCATAATTGTAGGTGCTCCCTACCGCCCCCTTACTACCCAAAATCAATGAAGAAAGCATGTTCTCGTCTCTTCCCCAAAGCATATCGTATTTTTGATTACCAAAGTTCATGCAACTCTGAAAATCCATAAAATCTTCGTGGGTATATTTTATTCCTGCAAAATTAGGTATTCTTCCATCCACCTCGTGTAAAAGGCTATACATGGAGTAGCCCACACCTGTAAGCACCGGAATATGGTAATAATAAAAAGGCATTTCGGGTACTGCAGCTGCAACCTCGGCACATACATCGGCCAAGGCCTTCACCGAGTTGGGCATAAAATAAAAGGGTGCTGTAATGGCAACCGCATATAAACCAACTTGTTGAGCGTACTTGGCCAAATCTATCCCATCACGCACACATGTACCTCCTAAAAAGGCGATGACTTTGAAGTCGTCATCGCCCTTATTAGCATCTGCCCAAGCCTTAAAAACATTTTTCTTTTCCTCAAGAGTCATAGATACTCCCTCACCGGTTGATCCACAAATGAATGCACCTTTAACCTGATTTTTCTTCAGCATGGTACAATACTCATTAATCAGCGAAATATTAATTTCTCCGTCTTTGTCCATCGGTGTAAAGGGGGCTGCTATAAGTCCCTCGATTTTTTTGAATTTCATGTTTTTAATAGGCTTTTAAAGTTATCTCTAATATTTTAATCTGCTAAAACCGAAAATTCAGCACCCGAAGCAAAATCTTCTCCACCCTGCGAACTTAAAGCTGTAAAGCGGATATATCTGGCCTTGATAGGTTTTTCAAAGCGTACAGTTTGTAGTTTAGCTCCTTTCGGGAAAGCCCCTTCTACTACGGTATCGCTCCAGTTTTTGCCATCGGTACTTAGCTGTATTTTGTATTCTTTAATATTTCCATTTGAACCATTTTGACGGGGCAAATAGGTAAAGCCTTTAATGTTTTTCAGTTCTCCGGCATCAAAATCAACCCAATGTGGGTATTGAGCTACTGTAACCGAATACATGGTGTGCCAAATGGTATTGGTGTTACCATCAACAAAGTGCTTAGCATTTCCCTCTCCAATTTCTTGGCTCGAGGCATATACTACCTCTAAGGGAACGGTTTCTATTTTAGCAAAGTTGACACTAATTTTTGAAAACTGATTTTGTTGATCCCACACACTAATCGTACCACCATTGCGCAAATCAAATGCGGTAGTATAAGCCTGAGGCTTAGATTTGCCAATAGAATAATACAACTTTGCATTTGGGTTTTCGGTTTTGATACTTACTTTACCGCCCTTGTCTCTTGATACCAAGATTGGCGAATCGCCCGAGGAAGAAACCTTAGTCTTAGCTGCGTAATCGTTGTGCTCAAATGGTCGGATAATGAAACCAAAACTATGATCATCTGCTTTTACACGGTCTTTCTCTAACGGTGGACCCTGACCACAACTATTACCTCCCAAACCGGTAACGGCTGCATCCAAATGCAAATGGGTGCGATTGCTTTTTGGCAATTGGTAAGGATGTGGGGCTAAAGTAAGCTCCAATTCGCTCCATTGCAATGCTGAGGTGGACATTTTATCCTTTGCAATAAACACCACACCACTACCTTGAGCATCAGAAAGAGCTGTCCAGCGTACATCTTCGTTATTGCTCATACTTTGGGTAGCACCCCAATTAATAAACTGATCTTTTACTGTGCTTTTGTGCAATTCTATAAACTGTGCAGTTTTTCTATCGGCATAGTTGTTAATTGGTCCACGTCCGTAGTAATTATAATTGCTATAGCTAGCAGGCAATTGTAGGCTATATCCTATTCTAGCCAACACAAAAGAAGGCATATTGGAGGTGATATTCGATTGCAGCTCGATAGATCCATCGGGATAAACAGTCCAAACCTGATTGCTGGTAAATTTAAAATCATTGGCTCCAAAAGGTCGGTCTTTATACTCGGTAATAATGTAATTTCCGGTGGTTGCCCCTTTTATAGACGAAGCATAAGGAGCCTGAGATTCTACCGCAAACGATAGTACAATTGCGCCATCTTTACGAGTATATACACTTGCCGAATTAGCTTTGTGTTGCAGGTTATGCAAACCATTGGCAAACCATTGCTGATAGGCCCAGTTATCATTGTCAACCGGTGCTCTCAAACCATCTAATTTTGGTCCTTCGCCCTCATTGATAACTGTTTTGTTTTGGTAGCTTAGTTTATAAATAGTACCGGTTTTGGTGTCAAACTTGGCTTCGAAATCTTTACCACTGATTACTTTTAAGTCGCCAACAGTACTAAGACGAAGTTGCTGCTGTCCGCTTTGTTGCGAGGCCAAGCTAGGCTGTTGGTTCGCTGCTTTTACAAATAATTGTTCTTCCATTTGTACAGCTCCTTTTTTGGCCCATGGCATATCTTTGGCTAGCAAAAACTGAATTTTCACAAAATATTCTGCATTAGGATCAAGGGTCTTAAAATCTAAAGGTATGCCGTAAACTTGTTTTTGACGAGCTTGCAAGAACATTTTAGGCCCTTTAAAGGCTGTGCTTTTTTGTACTTCTACTCCATCTTTGTATAGCGACCATTGCATCACGTAATCGTCGAAAGCCGTAAAGTAGTTTTTATTGAAAACCTCAATCTTGCCTTGTTCTATATCAAGGGCTTTCACACCTACGTTTTGATACACCTTACGCACTTCATAATATTGTGGTTTTGGTGTCAAATCGGCAAATATCAATCCGTTCATTACAAAAGTACCGTCATTTGGTTTATCACCAAAATCGCCTCCGTAGGCTAAGAATTTTTCTCCGGTCTTTTTATCGTAATAATACATCGATTGATCAATCCAATCCCATATTGCACCACCCATAAAGAAATTGGTTGATTCGATGGCTTCCCAATAATCGATTAAATTGCCTGCAGCATTACCCATAGAGTGGGCATACTCAGAAATATGGAAAGGGTATTTTAGTTTGTACTTGCCTTTTACCGCACCACGCACCCATTCTATAGAAGGGTATTGGTTGGAGCCCATATCCACAATAGCGTTGTTGCGCTCGTATTGGATGGGTCTGGAAACATCAAAACGCTTGATAGCTTTATAAGCTTCAACAAAATTTTCACCGGGTCCAGCTTCGTTACCCAAAGACCAAATTACGATAGAAGGATGATTTACTGTTGCATGCACCATTTCGAGGTTTCTGGCCACATGAGCATCTCGCCACTCTTTGGGATGCGAGAGCGAAGCTGCACCATAATAATACTCATGGCTCTCTAAATTAGCTTCGTCTTCGAGGTAAATACCGTATTTGTCGCACAAATAGTACCAATAGGGGTCGTCTGGATAGTGAGAGTTGCGTACATGGTTGATATTGGCCCTTTTCATCAACATTACTTCGGCCTCCATCTGTTCGCGACTCACCACCTTACCTTTTTCGGGGTTGGTCTCGTGACGGTTTACTCCTTTCAGTTTTACGGTTTTACCGTTGATGTAATAATATCTTCCTGCCAAGCCAAACTCATCGTCTTCGGCCTTGGTATCTTTAATTTCAACTTTTCTAAACCCTGTATAAATAGCTACTACATCTTGTACATTCCCCTTTTTGTCTTTCAACGTAGCAACCAGGGTGTAACGATAAGGGCGTTCTGCCGACCACAATTGCGGACTGTTAACAGCCAATTGGGCAGTAAAAATATTATCGGCACCTACATTTATCTTTTCTGCATTAACTTTTACCTCTACACCTTGTACCAAGCTACTCTCATCGCTGTACAATTTATTGGCATAAAGCGAATAACTGATACTATAAGCTTTGGCCAGTTTAGGGTTGAAATTATTGAGTTTTGCAGTAATATTCAATAATCCGTTGCGATAGTTGGCATCTAAATCAGGAATTGCCACCAAATCAGCAAAACTTACTTTAGCCTTACTGGTTAGGTAAACCGAACGAAAAATACCTGGCAAGCGAAACATGTCTTGCGATTCGAGGAAAGAAGCGTCCGAACTACGATAAACCTCAACAGAGATTGTGTTTTCTTTACCTTTGTTGAGGTATTTGCTAATGTTAAATGCAGCCAAATTGCGTGAGTTTTTGGAAAAACCCACGTATTTGCCGTTGATCCAAAGGTAAAAGAACGAATCTACTCCATCAAAATTGATGAAGACCTCTCGCCCATCCCAATCTTTGGGCACATCAAAATTACGACGGTAAGAGCCGACTTCGTTTCTATAGATATAGGTAGTCCAATAACTTGGAGGTGTACGCATCACCCCACCACGCCAATCATCCACTTTTACCTGATGTTGAAAAATTACAGGCTGGTTAACGTAGATAGGTACGCCATATTTTAAGCTACCATCTTTTTGAATACCATAGATATTCCAGCTCATGGGCACACTAACATTGTCCCAACCCGAAACATCAAAATTGTCTTGATAAAAATCCTTAGGTCTTTCATTAGGGTGTTTTACCCAGTGAAATTTCCATGTACCGTTGAGCGAGCTGTAATACTTACTGTGCTCGGGCAAAACTTTTGCAGCTGATGCCTGATCGGCAAAATGGAAAAAATAGGCTTTAGGTTGTTCTTTATTCAAAGAAAGCTCGCCGGGTGATTCCCATTCCTTGCCTGTAGGCGCAACCGGATTTCCTTTGGCATAGCCTGAAATCTGCTCAAAATTGGTAACATAGCCGTTTTGAGCCTTCAGTGAAAATACTGAAAAGCCCAGCGACAAGCCCAATACCAAGGAAGTTGTTTTAAAAATAGTTTTCATTTTGTGAATAGATAGAAGGTTAACGTGTGTTTTTAAGAGCCAAACTCTCAAAAATTTTGAAGCCCCTAAAGTAGCTTTTTTATTTAAAAAAACACCAACACCCCCAATCCATACTTATACTTGTTACAAAATTTTACGTTATAATGTATTACATAAAACAAATGTAAATAATGTAAATTATACTTTCAAACTTTTCTTACAAACAATTCAAGAGCCGAGTAAATAGCAGCACTCGTTCAGTTGACAAAAGCCTTGAAAGAGATATAAAAAAATGATGAAAATGCTATGGTTTTTTTACAATTAAATTTATAACTTTGCCAACCGAAAAGATAGGTGCTTAAAAGCACGTATAAAAGTTTGATTTTTATAATTTTACCAAATAAAAAGTATGCCTAATATTGGAAAGATTGCCCAAATCATTGGTCCGGTAGTTGACGTAAGCTTTGTTAACGATGCCACTTTGCCAAAAATTTTCTCTGCTTTAGAGATTAAAAAAGAGAATGGACAAAAAATCGTTTTAGAGGTACAGCAACACCTTGGCGAAGACCGTGTTCGTGCTGTTGCAATGGACTCTACCGATGGATTGGTTCGTGGTATGGATGTACTCGATACCGGAGCACCCATCAAAATGCCTACTGGCGACGAAATTAAAGGTCGTTTATTCAACGTTGTTGGTGAGGCTATAGACGGCATCAACAAATTAGATAATACTAACGGTAAGCCTATTCACGCTGCCCCTCCAAAATTTGACGAGCTTTCTACCGAAACCGAAGTACTTTTTACCGGTATTAAAGTTATTGACTTGCTAGAGCCTTACGCAAAAGGTGGTAAGATTGGTCTTTTTGGTGGTGCCGGTGTTGGTAAAACCGTATTGATTATGGAGTTGGTAAACAATATTGCTAAAGCTTACTCAGGTCTTTCGGTATTTGCTGGTGTAGGTGAGCGTACACGTGAGGGTAACGACTTGTTGCGTGAGTTTATCGAATCGGGTGTAATTACCTATGGTGATGATTTTTTGCACTCGATGGAACAAGGCGGTTGGGATTTGAGCAAAGTGGACACCGAAAAATTAAAAGATTCTAAGGCTACACTTGTGTTTGGTCAGATGAACGAGCCTCCTGGTGCTCGTGCTCGTGTAGCACTTTCGGGCTTAACCGTAGCCGAGTATTTCCGTGATGGTGATGGCGAAGGAGCCGGAAAAGACATCCTTTTCTTTGTTGACAACATTTTCCGTTTCACCCAAGCAGGTTCTGAGGTATCAGCACTATTAGGTCGTATGCCTTCTGCCGTGGGTTACCAACCTACTTTGGCTACTGAGATGGGTCTGATGCAAGAGCGTATTACCTCTACCAAACGTGGTTCAATCACTTCAGTACAAGCGGTATATGTACCTGCCGATGACTTAACTGACCCTGCTCCGGCTACTACATTTGCCCACTTGGATGCAACTACTGTATTGTCTCGTAAAATTTCTGAATTGGGTATCTACCCTGCGGTTGACCCCTTGGATTCAACTTCACGTATCTTGAGCCCTGCCGTATTGGGTGATGAGCATTACAATACCGCTCAACGTGTAAAAGAGATTTTGCAACGCTATAAAGAACTGCAAGATATCATTGCTATCTTGGGTATGGACGAACTTTCTGAAGAAGATAAATTAGTTGTTCACCGAGCACGCCGTGTGCAACGTTTCTTGTCACAACCTTTCCACGTTGCCGAGCAGTTTACTGGTTTAAAAGGAGTATTGGTAGATATCAAAGAAACCATCAAAGGCTTCAATATGATTATGGATGGTGAAGTTGACGAGTATCCAGAATCAGCTTTCAACTTGGTGGGTACCATCGAAGATGCTATCGAAAAAGGCAAGAAACTACTAGCCGAAACCAATTAAGCAATAAATTGTTGCTTTATCAGTAAGTAGAATTAAATAATTAATACTCACCATTGGTGAGGAGACAAGAGAGGGAAAATGAATTTAGAAATTTTAACACCCGACAAAAAGGTTTTTGAAGGCGAGATTAACGCAGTTACCGTACCCGGAAGTTCGGGTTCTTTCCAAATTTTGAGAGACCACGCTCCCATCATCTCTACCTTAGAAGATGGTACGGTAATCGTGAAAACCAATAGCGGCGACACACATTACCAAATTAAAGGCGGAGTGGTAGAAGCCCTCTCAAATAAAATTGTGGTATTGGCCGAAGCCGTAGTTGCATAAGCTAAAACTTAAGTTTTTTTTTATAAAAAGTCCTGAAGAAATTCGGGACTTTTTTATTTATAGCTATTTGACAAGTATTGCTCTCAACTCCCTTTATTACTGAAAACTAAAGACATTCTTTTAGCCAATAAAATAAAGGCTTTAGTTATATTTGGACTAATGAAAATTTTAAGCTCTCTCCTTACCCTACTACTATTTGGCACGCTAAGTTATGGGCAAAGCCTTGTACAGCGATTAGATAAAGCCTATCAACAACTAGCTAATGACGAACAAGCCAAACACGCTATCGTTGGCCTTTGTGTTCTCGACTCTAAAACTGGCAAAATTATCTATGCTAAAAATGAGCAAATAGGACTAGCCACCGCATCTACACTTAAAACTATTACCTCAGCAACGGCATTCTATAGCTTGGGTAGAGATTTCAAGTACGAAACTTTGCTGAGCTATAGTGGTAAAATCAGCCCCGAAGGTCTATTACACGGCAATATCATCATCAAAGGATTTGGCGACCCTAGTTTGGGATCATGGCGGTATCCGGGACACACCGAAGATGAGTTGCTAAAGCAATGGACTACAGCTATCCAAAACTTGGGTATAAAAAAAATTGAAGGTAAAGTAATAGCTGACGATAGTGCTTTTGGTACTGCCAGCGTACCCAACGGCTGGATTTGGCAAGACATCGGCAATTACTACGGAGCTGGAGGTTCTGCCATTTGCTGGCGTGAAAACCAGTTTGAGGTATTGCTAAAGGCTGGATCACAACTGAACGACCCGGTGCAGGTAACAGCCACCCAACCCCTTGTTCCCTACCTCAAAATAATTAACGAACTAAAAACTGGCAATTGGGGTACTGGCGACCAAGCCTACGGATTTCTACCTCCCTACCGACAAACAGCCTATTTGCGTGGTACATGGGCCATGGGAATACAAAAACAAGGAATTGCGCTGGCCTTGCCCGATGCTGCTTACGACTTGGCATATCGTCTCGAAACACAACTCAAAGCAATGGGTATAATCTGCCAACAAAATGCAAGCACCCAACGTATCGAGGCAGAAAACCAAGCAAACAATAATAAAGCAGAGCAGCTAATTCTCCGTCATCAATCGCCCAGCCTAAGTGAGATTGTTTACTGGTTCAATAAAAAAAGTATCAACCTCTATGGCGAACAATTGCTAAAAACCATGGCCTACCTACAGGGCGTGGAAGCTACAACAGCTAATGGTGCTAAATTTTTAATAGATTTTTGGAAGAAAAAAGGAATAGACCCTCGAGCCATGAATATCATAGACGGTAGCGGCCTATCACCAGGCAATAGGGTTAGCTGCTTAGCTATGGCGCAAGTACTTTTCCAATCTCAAAAAGAACCTTGGTTTCAGGACTACCTCCGTTCTTTCCCCCTATACAATGATATGACACTTAAAAGTGGCAACATTAACGATGTAACTGCCTATTGCGGTTATCATGGTTCCTACATTGTGGTCATCAACATCAACAACTACAATGGATCACGCATTAGTAACAAACTCTTTAAGGTTTTGGATGTACTGAAATAAAACAGCTGCTTTTTCTAACTTTACGACATGAAGATTATATACATCGGGCTAATCACATTAATTTGTTTTACAGCCCAAGCACAGAGCTTAAATTTTGATACCAGCAACTTAGTTAAAGATGAGACAAGCAAACCACTTTTTGCCGCGGATATTGCCATTATACCCGAACCGGTTATGCTTACCAAAAGCGAAGGTTTATTTACTCTACCCGAAAACATCATTATAGAATGTGCACAAGCCAATCAATTAAAAACAGCAATTGAGTTGCTACAAAACAGATTGACAGTTCCCACCGGATATTATGCAGATGTCACCCATATCCCCAACGCAAACAGTACTATAAAACTTGTCATCAATTCAAAAAAGGATGCAATTTTGGGCGATGAGGGTTACCGCCTTTCCGTAAGCTCCCAACTCATTATTATTGCGGCCAATAAAGCTGCTGGTATATTCTATGGCATACAAAGTTTACTACAACTTTTACCAAAAGAAATTGAGAGCAAGGAAGAAGTAAAAGGGATAAAATGGCAAGCTCCTTGTGTTGAAATTACCGATTATCCACGTTTGGGCTGGCGAGGACTAATGTTTGATGTTGCTCGTCATTTCTTTACCAAAGAAGAAGTAAAACAATATATAGATGCCATGGTGCGCTACAAATACAACGTGTTGCACCTACACCTAACCGATGACGAAGGATGGAGAATTGAAATAAAAGGTTATCCGAAACTGACCGAAGTTGGTGCTTGGAATGTGAAAAGAACCGGTAATTTCGGGACATTCATCCCCCCCAAGCCTGACGAGCCACGTGACTATGGCGGTTACTATACCCAAGATGACCTCAAAGAGTTAGTAGCTTATGCCAAAGCTCGTTTTGTGAACATTTTGCCCGAAATTGATGTGCCGGGGCACAGTTTGGCCGCTATAGCCTCTTACCCCGAACTATCGTGCACGCCTGATGCGGTAAATTATAAGGTGCGTAGCGGCGAAAGGATTATGGATTGGAGTCGTGGTGCTCCTCCTATTGCACTTTTAGATAATACCCTTTGCCCTGCCAATGAGAAAGTTTATCAGTTCTTAGATACAGTTATTGCACAGGTTGCGAATATCTTTCCTTTCCCCTATATACACCTAGGCGGCGACGAAGCTCCGCACAATTTTTGGGAGAAAAACCCGGCAATACAAGCCTTAATGAAAAGAGAAAACCTCAAAACCATACCACAAGTACAAGGCTATTTTGAACGCAGAGTAGAGAAAATTGTAGAGAAATACGGTAAGAAATTTATGGCTTGGGATGAGGTGCTAGAAGGTGGAGTATCGCCAAAGGCTGCTGTAATGAGCTGGCGAGATATGAAATATGGCATACAAGCGGCAAAAGATAAGCACGAAGTAGTAATGAGTCCTACCCAATACGCCTATCTGGATTACATGCAGGCCGACCAAATAACCGAACCTAAAGTTTATGCCTCGCTAAGATTAAGCAAAGCCTATGAATTTGATCCTGTTCCGGAAGGGGTAGATCCGCAATACATAAAGGGTGGACAGGCCAATTTATGGACAGAGCAGGTTTACAATATCCGCCAAGCCGAATACATGACGTGGCCACGTGGCTTTGCAATTGCAGAGAGTGTATGGAGCCCAAAAGAGAAGAAAAATTGGTCGCATTTTATTGCCCGTACCGAAAAACATTTTGAGCGCTTGGACCTAGCAGAAACCAAATATGCACCCAGCATGTACGACCCCATATTTTCTGTAAAACGAAGTGCCGATGGCAGATTGATAGTCAGTCTCAGCTCAGAAATTGAGGGGCTAGATTTGTATTATAGTTTCGATAATTCTTTCCCCGATCATTTTTATCCGGTCTATAAAGAACCTTTGGTAGTACCCATTGATGCAACTATGTTGAGGGTAATTAGCTATCGAGGTAAAAAACCAATAGGCCGTATGATGCACATGCCTATTGAAGAACTAAACAAAAGAGCACCGTTAAGAAAATAATAAAACAAAAGGCGAGAAAAAACTCGCCTTTTGTTTTATTTAATCTCTTTTACCTCTTGAATTGTGAAGAGGTATTTACCCAAATCGTAGCCTTTAAAATCAGAAACATGAATAACTTTAACATCCTTACGGCTACCTTGTTTGTACAACACGCCTTTGATGTAATATTTACCGCTTAGTTTCAACTGGCTTTCCATTTCTTTACCAATAAAACCATCTACACGCAGTTGTAAATAGTTGAGCAATGAGCCTTTGGGACGCATATTATCGTTGAAAGCTGTAAAAGTACCAATCTTAAATACCTCATTGTTTAGCGATGTATCACGCAAACTGCTCAGTTGCAAAGGCATACTATCCAAGAAGTTGGTCTCATTGCTCCAACGTTTTACCTCGTGCTGAAACTTATCGGTAATTTCATCATCGGTCTTCTCTCCTTCTGTCCACTTGGGGTGACTAGCCACAAAATCAGCGACCTTTTGTTCTACAAAAACATTGGTTTTTAGGGGTTCTTTTTTATCCGAGCTGCTACAGGCCAAAACAAAGCCTAGGGCTACCAGCCATACAAGATTTCTTTTTTTCATGAAATTTATATTTTGTTTAACCTAAAGGAACAAAATATTAAGCAAAATCACAAAAGTTAACTGATAATCAGTTCTTGGCCTAAAGACACTAATGCAATGCAGCAAGGCTTTCTTTGATACTAGCTATCTTAGATTCGGCATCTGCTTTTTTGTTTTGCTCATTCTTCACCACATCGGGTTTTGCGTTTTGTACGAAACGTTCATTCCCCAGTTTTGCATTCACCGATTTCAAGAAACCTTCCAAATAGGCCAGTTCTTTGTTTAACCTATCTTTCTCTGCCTCAGCATCTATATTTTGGCTTAATGGCACAAACAACTCATCTTTACCTAATAAGAAATTGGCAGCACCAAGCACCTTATCCTCTACATATTGAATAGATTCTAAGTTGGCCAATTTGAGTGCTACAGCTTCCCAACTTGCATAAGCAAAAGCCGAATTATTTTTTATGCACAACGACAAGGTTTCTTTCGGAGAAATTTGACGGGCATTGCGCAAATTACGTATCTCTGAGACTAAATTTTTTATCTGCTCTGCTTCTTTCAATAATTGTGGCTCAACAGTTCCAATTACCGGATATGGTGCCACAATACAGCAGTCCATTTCTGTTCTAGTGCCGAAAAGCTCATCGTGATACAGCTCTTCGGTAATGAAAGGCATAAATGGATGCAAGAGTCTTAAAATTTGATCAAAGAAACGGATGCTTGCGGCCTTGGTTTCTGCATCAACCGCTTGCTGATAGGCCGGTTTTACCATTTCGAGGTACCAAGCACAGAAATCATCCCAAACCAGTTTGTAGCAATCCATCAAAGCTTCAGATAGACGATATTGTTTGAAATTATGCTCTATTTTTTGCAGTGCTTCGTTAAAACAGCTCTCAAACCAAGCAATTGCTTGTTGGTTTGGATTAGCCAAGTTTTGGTCAACCTCCCAACCTTTAACTAAACGGAAGGCGTTCCATATTTTATTAGCAAAATTACGTCCTTGCTCACAATACGCTTCGTCAAACATCAAATCGTTACCTGCCGGCGATGACATGAGCATACCTACTCTTACCCCGTCAGCACCGTATCGCTCAATTAGGCCGATGGGATCGGGCGAATTGCCTAATGATTTTGACATCTTACGCCCAATTTTATCGCGTACTATTCCCGTAAGATAAACGTTGGTAAAAGGTTTTTTACCCGCAAATTCATAGCCGGCCATAATCATACGGGCTACCCAAAAGAACAAAATCTCTGGAGCGGTAACTAAATCTTGTGTAGGATAATAGTAGTTAAAATCTTTGTTATTAGGATCTTTAAAACCATCAAAAACCGATATTGGCCATAACCATGACGAAAACCAAGTATCCATCACATCCTCATCTTGACGTATTTGTTCCGGACCAAAATCAAGCGGCTTGCCCTCGGCCTTAAGTACAAACTCTTGGTAGGCTTCTTCACGGGTTTTGGCTACCACCCACTCCTCAGCAGGATTATACCAAGCCGGAATACGCTGTCCCCACCACAATTGTCTGGATATGTTCCAATCGCGAACATTTTCCATCCAATGGCGGTAGGTGTTCATAAACTTATCAGGTATAAGGTTTACCTCTTGGTTCAACACTGCATCCAAAGCAGGCTGAGCCAAATCTTTCATCTTCACAAACCACTGCAAAGACACCTTCGGTTCTATCACCGCGTCGGTACGTTCTGAAAAACCTACTTGTGATTTGTAATCTTCCACTTTCTCGAGATTACCTGCTTCTTCAAGCATTTTGGCAATCTTTTTACGAGCAATAAATCGGTCTTCGCCTACCAAAATTTCCGCTTTCTCGTTCAGTTTTCCATCATCATCCAAAATATCCAAGAAAGGGGTTAAATTATATTTCAGTCCCAACTCGTAGTCGTTGATATCGTGTGCGGGGGTCACTTTTAAGCAACCTGTACCAAACTCCATATCCACGTATTCATCGGCCATTACCTCAATTTCTCGGTTAATAAGCGGTATGTAAACCTTCTGCCCTACCAAATGGCTAAATCGAGTATCATTGGGGTTAACAAACACCGCAGCATCGGCCATAATGGTTTCCGGACGGGTAGTTGCAATGGTAAGGTATTGTTCTGCCTGTCCTACCACAAAATATTTGAGGTAGTAGAGTTTTTGATTTACCTCTTTACGGATAACCTCTTCGTCAGAAATGGCTGTTTTGCCTACGGGATCCCAATTAATCATGCGGTATCCCCTGTATATCCAACCTTTTTTATAGAGATGAATGAAAGAATCGATAACTGCCGCAGACAAATCTTCATCCATTGTAAATTTTGTTCTTTCCCAATCGCAACTGGCACCCAATTTTTTAAGCTGCTCTAGAATTATACCTCCGTATTTTTCTTTCCACTCCCAGGCATGTTTCAAAAAGCTTTCGCGGGTTAGGTCTTTTTTATCTATCCCTTGTTCTTTGAGCATAGCCACCACTTTTGCTTCGGTAGCGATGGATGCGTGGTCGGTACCGGGTACCCAACAAGCGTTTTTGCCTTGCATACGTGCTTTACGTATAAGCAAATCTTGAATGGTGTTGTTGAGCATGTGCCCCATGTGCAAAACACCGGTAACGTTGGGTGGCGGAATAACAATGGTGTAGGGTTCACGCTCATCAGGCTCTGAATGAAAAAAGCCCTTTTCGAGCCAATAACTATACCATTTGTTTTCTGTTTCTTGGGGATTGTATTTTGTAGAGATACTCATTTGTTTGCTTAAAAATATTGTGCAAAAGTAGGGTTTTAGCCCCAATTTGTAAAGTAGATTTATGGATATATCAAGTACAGCATTGCAAAGTGCAAACCTATGCACGGCCTAGTAGCACTCTTAATTACAGACAAAAGAAAATTTGGTTCATTCTCCCTTCTTGGGTAGGGGGCCACGCTTATAAATGACCAAGCCATTGAGAAAATTGCGTAAAATCTGGTCGCCACATTTTTTGAAATTAGGATGATCGTCTTTACGAAAAATATCACCCAATTCGGCCTTAGTCACATTAAAATCAACCAATTTGCAAATTGCTATAATATCTTCTGTGGTGAGAGATAGGGCCACTCTCAATTTTTTCATGATGTCGTTATTGCTCATTTTCTTTATAAAAATCTTATAATGCTATACTTACCTGCACAGTTTGTCCTTTAATTTTTTTCTTATTGGTTTTACCACACAAGCTTTTGGCCAAACTGCGCCAAACCGCCACATACACCCCTTGATCTTTGACCGCTATGTCTCCTACTTGTTCTTTGCTAATTTCGCCAGTTTTTATGAGAAAACCCAAAACATCGGCCTTGCTAATTTTGTTCTTTTTGCCCAAACTGAGGTATAGGGTTTGCCAAGAGCTATCTTGTGGATGGGGATAATTGTGACTTAAATCTACAGCTGGTAGTTCTTGAGGCAAATAAGTGTGTTGCTCGTTTTTGGTAAAAAAAAGAAAAGCTTTTCCCTTACGCTGCATTCTGGCTGTGCGCCCGTTGCGGTGTACAAACTCGGTTTCGGTATGTGGTAACTGGTAGTGGATAATGCTATCCAAATCACTGATATCAAGACCTCTGGCGGCCAAATCGGTAGTGACCAATATGCGAATACTGCCGTTTTTAAACTTGGCTAAGGCTCTTTCTCGAGCATCTTGCGCCAAAGCTCCGTGATAAATATCGTGAACCAAGTCTTTATCTATCAACATCTCTCCAACCCGATTGGCACTTTCTCTATGATTACAAAAAATTAAAATTTGTTCCGCTCCCAATTTGCAAATTAACTGGTAAAGTCTTTCCATTTTCTCTTCTGGTGTTGCCAACACCTTAAAAAATGTCAATTGCGGTTCGAGTTGTTTTTGATGCAAAAAATTTATGCTAATCGGATTTTGCAAATTAATAAATGTAGGCAACTGCTCAATTGTAGTTGCCGAGGTAAGTATTTTTTGTACCGAATGGGGCAAGGCCGATACGATGTAGGCCATATCATCGGTAAAACCAAGGCTAAGGGACTTGTCGAACTCATCCAGCACAAGCATTTTGACCAAGCCTAGGTCAATATGCTCTTCTCGCAGATGATAGGCCAAGCGCCCAGGTGTACCTATAAGTAGTGCGGGCGCCTCAATTAAACTATTGGTCTCTGCTTTTACCGAGTGCCCGCCATAACAACAGCTCACCTTGTAGCCACTCTGAAACCGCTTAAAAACTTGTTCTATCTGCAAAGCCAACTCTCGGGTAGGCACAATTACCAAAGCTTGTACCTGTTTTAAATCCTTTTGCAAAACTTGTAGCAAAGGCAATAAAAAAGCTAAAGTTTTACCAGATCCTGTTGGAGCCAGTAATTGTAAATCTGCCCCTGCCGGCACAAAACTGTTCAATACTTCTTGCTGCAAAGCATTAAGCTTTTCTATCTGCTGCTGGGCTAATAATTTTGAGAGATTCATCAAATACAAAGATAGCAATAGCCTATCCCTAAACAGCCAATTATCCACACAAAAGCCTGCATTAAATTACAACTTACTGAAAAACAAAGAAATGTTAAAAAATAATAACATAACATTAACCTTAAAAGCACAGTCTAGCCCTTAACTTTACAAGAACCAAAGCCAAAAACTATGATCTGGAAAAAATTCAGCGGTGAAGTGCTGAGAGCACCCATCTTAGAAGAGGTAGAGAAAGCTATCGTAAACGAGACCCAACAAGGGCATAAGCTAAAAGTGTGTATAGGTACCGACTCGCAAGTACGAGCCGACACTACCTATTTTGCTACCGTAATTGTTTTGCTTCGCGAACAAAGGGGTGGATTTATGTACATTGCACAAGAGAAAACTACTCAGCAATTGAGTATCAAAGAACGTATGTTGCTAGAAGTACAGAAATCAATAGAAACGGCTTATTCGATATGCGATTTGCTGGATCTTTACCATGTTGACCTAGAGGTACATGCCGACATCAACACCAATCCCTCATTCAAATCAAATAAAGCATTGAACGAGGCCATGGGTTATATTTTAAGCATGGGATTTATTTTCAAGGCCAAGCCAGAGGCTTTTGCTAGCAGCACTTGTGCCGACAAAATGGTGCATTGATTAGCTAGGGCGGTATGCCGAGCCTTGCACAATTCCCCTTCTTTCAATTTCTTTGTCCATATAGGTTTGTATGGCCGATTTATTGAGCCCCCAATTGGGTGCAATAAGTAAATCCCAATCGGAAATACCAAACAGACGCTGCACCACAATATCGGGACGCAGTAAGGGAAGCAGTTGGCACAGCAAATCGGTATATTCTTCTAAACTGAATAGTTTGAAGGGTTCTCGCTTGTACCAAACCCCCATCACCGAACGCTCAACAATATGCAGATGGTGGAATTTCACAAATTTTATCTGCGGAAAGCGATTAATCTCGTGTATGTATTGCAGCATCATTTCGTGGGTTTCCCAAGGGAAGCCAAAAATGGTATGTACACAGAGATTTAGCTTGGAGTTTTGCACTAAGTTTACAGTATCTACAAACTCTTGATGACTACAGCCTCTATTAATCTTTAAAAGGGTATCATCATAGATTGATTCCATACCCATTTCCAAATCCACATCATACCGATCTGTATAACTCTCTAGCAAAGCAATTTTTTCGGCGTCTATACAATCGGGACGAGTACCTACGGCCAAACCAACCACATCCTCAGTATTGACAGATAGTGCCTCATCATACATTTTCTTTAAATAATCTGTTGGGGCATAGGTATTGGTATTGGGCTGAAAATAGATGATAACCTTTTCGGCCTTATAAAAAGTTTTTGCCCGTTCTATGCCCTCTCTAACTTGATCGATGATAGAAGGGAGTTTACGTGGCAACTCGGGAGTAAACGAATCAACATTGCAATAGGTGCAACCACCAAAACCTTTACTGCCGTCTCTATTGGGGCAAGTAAAACCTCCATCCACAATAACCTTGAAAACTCGCTGCCCATTGTAGTGTTTGCGCAGGTAATTGCCGTAGTTATTATAGCCTTTTATACCCGAATCTATTGCTGTTGCCATAGCGACAAAAGTACACAATTTCTTAGAGTATCAGTACCATTGGACGCTAAAAGGCCCTTTCCTACTACATATTTCTTCTGTACTGTCCACCCACATCATAAAGTGCTTGGGTAATTTGTCCCAGCGTACAGGTTTTGCAAACTTCCATCAAAGTCTCAAAAATATTGTGCCCAGCAACAGCATTTTTCTGCAGCAGAGCCAAATCATCAGCCGACCGACTAGCATTCCTTTTCTTAAAAGCCTCTACATTTTCTATTTGTTTTTGTTTTTCGGCTTCCGTAGCTCTAATTACTTCGGCAGGGACAACGGTTGGCGATCCTTTTTTGTTGAGAAAAGTATTGACCCCAATAATTGGGAACTCGCCAGAATGTTTCAATTTTTCGTAGTAGAGGCTTTCTTCTTGAATTTTACCTCTTTGATACATGGTTTCCATAGCACCAAGCACCCCTCCTCTATCATTAATTCTTTCAAACTCGGCCATTACCGCTTCCTCTACCAAATCGGTTAATTCTTCGATGATAAAAGCACCTTGCAAGGGGTTTTCATTTTTAGCCAAACCCAACTCTCGGTTAATGATAAGTTGTATAGCCATCGCTCTACGCACCGATTCTTCTGTTGGGGTAGTTATTGCCTCATCATAGGCATTGGTATGCAGGGAGTTGCAATTGTCATAGATGGCATATAAAGCTTGTAGCGTTGTACGTATGTCATTAAAATCAATTTCTTGGGCATGTAGTGAGCGGCCTGAGGTTTGGATATGATATTTGAGTTTCTGAGAGCGCTCGTTGCCCTTGTATTTGTGTTTAATAGCTTTGGCCCAAATGCGGCGTGCCACCCTACCTATTACCGAATACTCGGGATCTATACCATTGCTAAAAAAGAATGACAAATTGGGTGCAAAATCATCAATATGCATACCTCGGCTCAGGTAATACTCTACATAAGTGAAACCATTACTAAGTGTAAATGCTAATTGCGATATAGGATTGGCACCGGCCTCGGCGATATGATAACCCGATATAGAAACCGAATAGAAATTTTTTACCTCCTTATCAATAAAATAGGCTTGAATATCGCCCATCATCCGTAAGGCAAACTCGGTAGAAAATATGCAGGTATTTTGTGCCTGATCTTCTTTTAGAATATCGGCCTGTACGGTACCCCTTACGGTACGAATTGCTTTGGCTTTAATTGATTCGTAAACAGCTTTGGGCAATACTTGGTCGCCACTAAGCCCCAAAAGCATTAAGCCCAAACCGGTATTTCCATCGGGTAAGTTACCCTCGTAGCGAGGTTGAGGAACACCCATTTCTTGGTAGATTGCTTTGGCCTTGGCTAAGACCTCTTGCTCAAGACCTTGCTCAACGATATACTTCTCGCACTCTTGGTCAATGGCTGCATTCATAAAAAATGCCAACATCATTGGTGCCGGCCCATTAATTGTCATAGATACCGAGGTGCTGGGGGCACAAAGATCAAAGCCCGAGTAAAGTTTTTTGGCATCATCAACTGTAGCAATACTAACTCCTGAGTTGCCAATTTTACCATAAATATCCGGCCTATGATGCGGATCTTCACCATAAAGCGTAACCGAATCAAAAGCGGTTGATAATCGCTGGGCGGCCTGTCCGGCAGAAACATAGTGAAAACGCTTGTTGGTTCGTTCGGGGCCACCCTCGCCGGCAAACATACGGGTTGGGTCTTCACCTTCTCTTTTCAAAGGAAAAACACCGGCTGTATAGGGAAACTCGCCAGGTACATTTTCTTGGTACAACCAATACAACACATCGCCCCAATCTTGAAATTTGGGCAGTGCAATTTTGGGTACTTTAATTTTTGAAAGCGACTCGTAATACAAAGGTTGCCTAATTTCTTTATCACGCACCCGATAAATAAAGTCTGCTTGGCTATAAGCCTTTTGAATTTGTGGCCAAGCTTTCAATTTTTCTTTACAATCAACAGCTAAGCTTTCTTCTAAATGTTCATAAATTACCTGCAACTGCACAAGGTCTTCATTTTTTTCTTTCAGCAGTTCAATTGCTCCATTTAGCTGATAAAGCTTTGTTGCCATTTCGCATTGCTGTTTCAACCATTGATTAAAATTGTTGTGGTGTTCAACAATTTCGGCCAAATAACGTACCCGATTAGGTGGTATGATAAAAGATTTCTCTTGCTCTTTTTCGTGTTTCCAGGTCGATCTTGGAAAGTTCTGCCCGGTTTTTGCCTCAAGTTTTTCTAGAACAGCTTCAAAAAGCGCATTCATACCAGGGTCGTTAAATTGAGAGGCCATCGTCCCGAAAATGGGTAGACTTTCGTCGGGAGCATCAAATAGTAAGTGGTTTCTTTTATACTGCTTCTTAACGTCACGCAGCGCATCCAAAGCTCCTTTCTTATCAAATTTATTGATGGCCACTAAATCGGCAAAATCTAGCATATCAATTTTTTCGAGTTGGCTTGCTGCACCAAATTCGGGGGTCATTACGTACAAAGCCACATCGCAATGCTCTGTAATTTCGGTATCAGACTGTCCAATACCCGAGGTTTCAACAATAATGAGATCAAAACCTGCTGCCTTACAGATGTCTATGCTTTCTTGCACATTTCTGGATAATGCCAAATTGGCTTGTCTGGTAGCTAAAGAGCGCATGTAAACCCTTGGGTTTTGGATGGCGTTCATTCGTATCCTATCGCCTAAAAGCGCCCCTCCTGTTTTCCGCTTTGAAGGATCTACCGAGATGATAGCCAAAGTCTTATCAGGCACTTCCAAAAGAAAACGTCTCACCAACTCATCTACCAAAGACGATTTACCGGCACCTCCGGTTCCTGTTATACCTAGCACAGGCGCAACGCTTTGTTTCGATTGGCGCAGGGCTTCAATCAGTTCGGCGCCTTCATCAGGATTGTTTTCGGCAATACTGATAGCGTTGGCCAATTGCCGGATATTTTGTTTAGAGATTTTTGGATCCGACAATTTTATGGTTTGGGTGGTTATAAAATCACAACACTCGAGCATGTAGTTTATCATACCTTGCAAACCCATTTCCCTTCCGTTATCGGGCGAGAATATTTTGGCAATACCATAAGCCTCTAGCTCGGCTATCTCGGCAGGTAAGATGACACCGCCCCCACCACCAAAAATTTTAATATGTGAAGCGCCCTTCTCTTGTAGCAAATCATACATGTATTTGAAGTATTCCATGTGCCCCCCTTGATAAGAAGTCATGGCTATACCTTGCACATCTTCTTGTATGGCACAATTCACTACTTCTTCTACCGATCGGTTGTGCCCCAAGTGTATTACTTCTGCTCCGCTAGATTGGAGAATACGACGCATTATATTGATTGTCGCATCGTGACCATCAAACAACGATGCAGCAGTTACAAAACGAATTTTGTGTTTGGGCTTATAAATATCTAAGACATCCATTGCATAAGTAGCTCAACACGTCAAGAGTTGGGCATATTTTTATAATTTGGTTAGCTAATGGCCAAATTTACATTAATTTTTATGGATTTTGTTTTGACCTATGCAAATAGAATGTTACGCTTCAAATAATAGCAAAGCTCTACTTTATCAGCTCGGTAATTACTTTGCCTATATTGCCGCTAGGTTCTTGAATGTGCAATAAGGCTGCAATGGTAGGAGCTATATCGGTCATAGAGTAACTTTTATTGGTTTTACCGGGTTTTATTCCCCAACCCATAAACAATGCCGGTATATGGCTGTCGTAAGGATTCCAAGCTCCATGTCCAGTCCCCCCGCTAAGCGTTGGATACCATCCGGAATCAAAAATAAAATATACCTGCCCACTTCTTTTGGCATTATAACCCTTGGTAATTTTATCTTTAATCTCATTGGGTAGGGTTGCATCAGCCAATTTCTCCAAATCCACTGCGTTGAGCACGCCTTTTTGTGTAAGTAAATAATCTATACAAGATTTTTTAACGGCTTTATAATCTACGTTTGCGGCTTTAATGATTTTTTTATTGAAGATTAATTGGTTGTTAACGAGCGAGGACAAAGCCCCAGTCAAGGCATAATCTTTCAAGAGCAAACTATCTAAACCCTTTTTAAAATCTTTGGTTGCAAGCACCCCGGCAGGCATTTTGTGCTCAATAGAGAACTGGGGGACATGTGTAGCACCGTGATCAGCAGTCAGAAATAAGGTGTAATTGGCTTTGCCATAAGTCTTGTCTAAGTAAATCAGAAAAGATTCCAGCTCTTTGTCTAAACGCAAATAGGTATCTTCTACTTCGATAGAATTGGGGCCGTACTCGTGCCCGGTATAATCGGTTGAAGATATGCTTAGTGCCAAAAAATCGGTATTACCGTTTTGACCAAGCTTTTCGTTGTTTATAGCTGCCCTGGCAAAATCAAAAGTAAAGCTTGTTCCGTAGGGCGAACTGAAAAGCTTGTAATAATCTTTACCTACAAACTGACTAAAAACATGCGGAAAACTCGAACTCTTCTCTCCTTTCAGCAAACGTTCATAGGGTTGAGCATCGGGCGTACTCTCGGTATAGCTAGCTATCGGATATAAAGTGTGCCAATCTTTTGCTAAATAGTAATCTGCAAGTTTTTGATTGTTGAATGCCATTACCCAATCGGGCAACTGTTTCATATAGTGAGTGCTACTGATAAAGTTTCCGCTATTGCCATCGTACCAAAAAGAGCCATTTGCAGTATGACCCCCCGGCAAAATAGCACCTCGGTCTTTCATAGCTATGCTGATGACTTTGCTCCGAAAATTAGTGGCCATTCGCAGTTCATCAGTTAGCGTAGTAACCAATAGGTTTTTGGGCGATCGCTGTCCATTTTTATTGTTGCTGCCTAGCGTGTTCACCTCATAATCATCAACACAGTAAACGGCCTTATTTTGCTGAGGATCAAACCAGTTATTGCTGATGATGCCATTTATAGCAGGAACCGAACCTGTATAAATTGAAGCATGACCACAGGCGGTATAAGTAGGTGTATAAGGTATTAGCAGGTTCTCTGCCGAGAAACCTTCACGCAACAAACGCTTAAAGCCACCTTCGCTGTAACGTGCATAAAAACGATACAAATAGTCCCAACGCATTTGATCAACTACAATGCCTATCACCATTTTGGGTCGTTGCACCTCTACTGCCGCCTTGTTTACTACTACTTTATTGAGCTTTGCTCCTTGAGCAAAAATGCTTTGGTTTATAAACACCAAAGCCAAACACCATATAAATCTTATTTTCAACATACAACCTTATCTTTTTAAAGTAATCACAAAGCTTCGGCCACTACAAAAGTGCTGCCACCTATAAAAATTAAATCATCGGCTTGTGCTTGCTGCTTGGCTTGTGCTATTGCCTGAGCTACAGAGGAGCAAACCTGCCCTTTAAGTTGATATTTCCGTGCCTGCTCGGCCAAAATATCGGCATCTAAGGCTCTGTCAATTTGTGCCTTACAAAAATAATATTCAGCATCAACAGGCAACAAAGACAATACCTTTTCAATATCTTTATCTTTAACCATACCTATTACCAGATGTAATTTATTGTAGCTAGTTGCAGCAATATTTTGCAACACTTCTTTTATACCAGCTTCATTGTGCCCTGTGTCTACTATTACTAAGGGTTTTTCTTGAAGTTTGTACCAACGGCCCTGCAAACCGGTAATTTTTTTCACTTGTTTTAGAGCTCGCATCACTACTACATCGGGTAATAGATAACCTTGTGCCCGCAATTGATCTACACTTTCCAAAACACCACAGATATTTTTTAGCTGATAGGAACCATTCAAATCTAGACTCATGTTTGCGTAGCGTAATTCATTGCTTTTATACACATCAAAGTGTAAATAATCTGCATCACGATGGATATTATGCAATTGAAAAACATCGTCGGCAAATACAATTGGCGCATCCATTTGCTGGGCTTTTGACATAAAAACGGCAGCTGTCTGTGCTTGTCGCTCACTTATAACTACCGGTGTCATGGTTTTGATAATCCCAGCTTTTTCGGCAGCAATTTCTTCTAATGTATCTCCGAGTATATTTGTGTGATCCTTGCTAATATTAGTAATCAGAGCTAATTGAGGCTGTATGATATTTGTAGAATCCAACCGACCTCCCAAACCAACCTCTACCACAGCAACATCAACCTCTTGAGTTGCAAAATACAAAAATGCCATAGCCACCGTAGCCTCAAAAAAAGAAGGCGAGATGGTGTTGAACAGCTCTTGATGGTCGTTTACAAATTTGCGGACAAAGGCCTTTGAAATCATTTTGCCATTTATACGGATACGCTCTCTAAAATCTTTAAGATGTGGAGAGGTATAAAGCCCTGTTTTGTAGCCTGCCTTTTGCAAGATAGCTGCCAGTTGATGCGAGCTAGAACCTTTACCGTTGGTACCACCAACATGAATACTCTTAAATTGATGTTGCGGATTGCCCAATGCATGACATAAGCTATTGATATTGGTGAGGTCGCTCTTGTATGCACTTAGTCCCAATTTGGTAAACATAGGCAAACAACTGTACAAATAATCTACCGTTTGTTGGTAAGTCATGATTAAAATGGCTTAAGCATAAAAAAAGAAAACTTTCTTTTATTTTAGTTTAAAAGCAAAACGCACGTAAAAAATACGGATATCGGGACCTTTGGTAATGGGATCTAAGGAAGCGTTGCGTAGTGCTTCCTCACATTTTCGAAACAGATCATTATTGGTAAAAGTTGTACCCCTAGCCCCAGCAACAGCAGTCAAGATACGCCCCTGCTTGTTGACTGTTATTTTTACCATAATAGTACCTGAAACCTGACTGTCGTCAATAGGTTTTACCAAGTTGCGAAAACTGCTTAATGGCAGTGGATTATTTCCATAGCCGGAACCTCCATCACCATAAAAGGGCGTCAAAGGATCGCCGTCAGGGTCGCCTTGGTTACCTACCTCTGTACCTGTTCCGTCTCCCTTGCCACTTGCATTATTTTTATTTCCCTTATAAATTGCATTGGGATTAATGGTTGGCTCAGCCTCTTTATTAACATGGGTATTACTGGGGTTAGCGTTGCTTTTGGTTGCTTTGGTATTCAATACAGCAGCTTCTTCTAGATCTTGTGTAGCAATATCTTTATCGCTCAGTTGTGATGCTGCACTATTAATTTTTGCATCGGGAGTTACCTTATCAGGGTCTTTTCCATTAGCATCAGGTGCCGTAGAGGGTTCTTCCATACTGGTATAGTCGGTACCCATACCACTTACAGATGTTCCATAGTTTACCACCATACCCCCCATTCCCATTTCTTCATTAGGCTCAAAACGGCCAATAATCCAGAAAAAACTCAACAAAATAAAACTACCCATTATCAAAGTTGATATGATAATGGCTTTGGGGTAATTATTCTCGTTGTGGGCGTTTTGATTAGACATCTTATTTTTTCTGTTCTACAGCCAAAACAACTTTCAGCTTCAATTTGTTGGCCACATCAAAAACTTGCATGGTATTTTCAATAGACACCCCACGAGCAACATATAAAACTATGGTGGCATCTGTTTGAGCAGTAAGCAAACTTTGTATTTTAGCCTCCATTGTTTCAAGACTAACTGCTTGCTTATCTACAAAATAATTTAGGTTTTCATCAATACTTACTGTTATTGATTTTTGATTATTGGCCTGTTGGCCTGATGAGGAACGAGGTAGCAATAATTTTACCACCTGAGGGTTAACCACAGCAGAAGCCAATAGAAAGAACAACATCAGAAAAAACATAATGTCGTTCAGTGCGTCAGTATTTACTGCAACGTGTCCTTTTTTTCGGTTTCTTAAATTCATTATTTACCGGGCTCCTCTAATAAGTCTATAAAATCAATGGCATCAGTTTCCATTCTTAAAATAATTTTTTCGACCATCATATTCAAAATATGGTAAAGTACATAAGCCATAATACCAATTATTAGCCCCGTAGCCGAACTAATCATTTTCATATACAAACCGTTGGACACTGTACCTATCTCGATAGCCCCTATAGCCGACACCTCTCTAAAAATTGTAATTACCCCAATAATGGTACCCACAAAGCCCAACATGGGTGCAATACCTGCAATAATACCCAACACACCAATATTTTTCTCTAGTTTCGATACTTCGAGCTTTCCGGTATTTTCAATAGCTCCTTCAATCTCTTTAATAGGACGACCAATACGACGTAAACCTTTTTCTAGCATACGTGCCAAAGGCGAGTGGGTATTTCTGCACAAAGAGATTGCACTATCTAAACGTCCTTCTTTTACATTCTGACGTACTTGAAATAACAAATTACTATCGTTTTTGGATGCTTTTCGGATAGTTAGGTAGCGCTCGGTGAAAATAATCAAACCTAAAAATGCTAAAACACCAAGCGGTATCATTACCCAACCTCCCTTAAACAAGAGGTCAATAAAATGTATATCTTCAGGCTGGTTTAACACAGTGGTTTGTACAGCTTGTTGAGTAGCAGTATCAACTATTTGCGATAAGGTATCTTGAATTAGAGTTATTAAAGTCATCATTAGTTGTTTTTAACTTTCTGGATATATATTTTATCGTTTTTAAATTGTTTTCTAAGTCTTGTTAAATTGCTTTGAGCCGAGTCTAAATTGTTGTATGAAGCAATACTAATTTTTTTGAAGAGTTTACCGGGCATATTAGCTACTTTGGCCTCGAAGCCCTTTTTCTTCATATAAGAAATGTATTCTTGTGCCTCTGATTCTTTGGCAAAAGCTGCTGCAATAATTTCATAGGTAACTATTTCCTCTATCTTTTTTGTGGAGCTACTTATCTTCAGCGTGTCTTTGGCGGGCTCTACCTCCAAGCCTGCTTTTTGGGCATGCTGCATAATACTATCTGCAAAACTCAAGGAGTCGGTTTGGTCTTTTAAAACTGGTGGTGTTACCGGGATAACCATTTTCTCGTTGTCTGTGCTCTTTTTGCGCCCAAAATTTTCAAAAACCTGAGGTTCAAAATAATAAGCAGCAGCTAATAACATGGCTACAACCAAAAGGAATAAACTTATTTTCTGGTACAAGGGCATTCCACGTTTTACCTGTTCTTCATGCTCTTGGTCATCGGTACCGTCAATAGCCTCTTCTTCAAAATTGACCTTTGGTTCCAGTTTGTCGCCAAAATCCCAATTATGTAAGGTTGATTGTATTTCAAATTCCTTGTTTTCTGCTGGGGTACTTAAAACTGTTTGTGTACTTGCTGAATGAGATTCAGGTTGTAGAGTGGGCTGTATAACATTTTTCTCTTCCAGCAAAGTTTCAGCTGTTGCTTGTACTTCTATTATCGGCTCCTTTTCATCTACAGCACTTATAGCCTCCTCTAAATTACTTACATGTTCCGTTTCGGGACTTGATTCCTGTTCAACTGTTTCTTGTGTGCTGCTCGCCTCGTCATCATTATCGGTCAATTGGCTTTGCTCAACTTCGACTTGTGCTATTGCTTCCGTTTCAAATAATTCCTCTTCAGTCGGCGGTAACGCTTCATACTGTGATTGTGTAGGCAATGCCTCGCTTTCATTATCTGGGGTGGCAATAGCAGGCTCTGCCAATTCCTCATCGGTAGGGTTTATTGGAGTTGAATTTTCAGTATCCGAATGCAATTCTTCTTGTGATGATACTTCAAGGCTTTGTTCTGGTATTACTAAATTGGGTAATGCAAAAAAATCAAACCCTAGATTAACATTATCTGCTGCAGTGAAAACATAGCTTCCGTTTTCATTTGTCAATGTACCCAAGCCCTCCAAATATACCTTATCACTTTGGGAAAGTTCTTGCTTTAATGAATCAACAAATTGATCAATAAAATAATGTGCTGCTCCTTCTGAAATGCCTCGCTTTTCTTGAATATGATTTTGCAGCAAACCGTTCTCTAGTAAATCGGAATCAAAATCAATAGTGTAGCTTGGCGGAACAAATGAATGACTAGTAGTATCGTAACGACCTGGTGTTTTTTTCTTGACAAAAGTACCTAAGCCATTTACACCTATCAACCGATGTACTTTTAACAATTCTAGAAGATATTGCAGTATATCCATCAAGCAAAATTAAGTAAAAAATGGCAATGATACATTATCTCTGTTTCTTTAAAATGAGTAAGAAAGGCCTCCAAAAATATTGAAGCCATTGGCTCTGTAATAAAGAAAGCGATTGTAATTGCTGTTTAGTGTATTGTTAGTTTTAATATAAGCTCCGAATTTATTATTTATTTGGTAGTTTACCCCTAAGCCTAGTTCTACAAAACCTTTAATTGTAACAACTTTTTCTTTGGTAAAATCAGGTATGGGCGGATAATATCCCATCAATTGCGTATCGGCAAGGTAAACTTTAGCCCAACTATTGTCTTGTATTGCTAAAGCTGCTTCAAAGGTTACTTTCTTATTATAAACAAATGTAAAATTTGAATTTAATCTCATTTTGGGCTTATAATAACTCTCTTTTTCTGATGCAGCTTTATAATCTTCCATCACCAACTGTCCGGTCCATTTCAAGTTATCACTAACCTGCACACTCAACTCACCTTCTAGTCCTAACACCCGAGATGTTCCAAAGTCATAGATGACATCAAACTTGGCTGGAGTGTTAAAGTTATTGACAAACAAAGGCATATCAGTTAGCTGTTTTTGGTAGATTTTGGCTTTATATCCAAAACCCGGACCGCCTGTACCCTTTATCCCGGCACTAACATTAAACTTCTCAACCGAATTTTTCATAAATATATTCCGATTGATGAAGGGATTTTCATCACTAAAATCTTTTAAACTATTGCGCTTCACATCTCCTTTAACTTCGGCAAATATTTGCAAGAAATCGCCTATCAAAGTTAAGTCTGCTGTTACCTTGGGAAAAAATCGGCTTGATGACCTACTACCAAACTCTTGCACCATGTTTATTCCGGCTACAATTTTTACTCCCCCCGATTGAAGTTTGATATAAGGATTCAATCGCAACAAGTTATTGGTGTAATTGTAGGCCAGGTCTTTGGTGTTCCCAAAATCGGTTGATGCAGCCACACCCAAATTAAACGATTTGATGCGCTTGTTTAGGAAAGCAGATATACTCAACGTTTTTTCCTTAGCCGTAAAACTATCATTGAACAGATAGCCATTCAATTTTAAACCGTAGCTAAAAGCATCCGGATCAGGTGTAAATTTGCTCAATGCTTCTAGTTCTCCCTCAAAAAAACTGTATATTTGCCTTTCGGGATTAGGATTCGAGAATAAACTAGATGTGTCTGCTGCATAGAAATAGATACCATGTCGCTCATAGTTTATTTTGGCGTTGTAGGTGTTGTTTTCACCTATACTTCTAGCAAAGCCCGAAAGCTGTTGTCTATTTTCATTCTGCTTAAATAGCTTACCTTGTTGGCTGAGGTGCTTAAAGAAAATACCGGTTTGTAGAGCCGGGTCTTTGCCCATAGCCAAATATGCTTCGGCATTGATGGTTGCTAAATTACCGAAGCCTAGCTTTGCATAACTGTTTTTCGGATCTACAACTTTTATTTTTGCCAATTGTTGTGCTTGTAGCTTCTGTATATCGGTATTGGTTTCTAGCTTATTTTCGGGCAATTCAAAAGTTTGAGTTACTATTTTTAGTTTCAGCGCATCTAAATCAGGGCTACGACGCAACTTTACCGCATCGGCCAAGATGGGCTTATAGGCTTTTATAATTTCGATCTCTTCGCTTATTTTACCTTCTACTTCCGTTACCGGAGGTTTGGTTTCTTGAGCGGTAGCAGTAAAAGCCATCCCCAAAAAACCTATTGCTAATACTATTTTTCTATATAAGGTCATGTTATTCGCTACTTAATTTTTGATAGTTTATCCTTGGCTGTGGGTAAAATATCATCGTTGCCCTCATAGTTGTCAACAATACTCTGCAGTGTGCTCTTAGCTTGCACTTTATCATTTAGTGCCAAGTAGTTATCAGCCAAAAGGATAAAGGATTTTGCAACCCAATAATCAAATAACGGCATATTGTTAATCAACTCAAAACAATTTTTCTGAGAGTTCTTGTATTCTCCTTTATTGTATAATAATAAAGCAATTTGATATTTAGCCTCGGCGGCAGCAACCGATTTGGTATTGGCTACCACCGCTTGGAAAGATTTAATAGCCTGTGTAGTATCTGCTTTCAACAAATAAGCCTTACCGGCATACAAATCAGAGCTGTTTTTTTCTTCCTGACTTGCTTTCTCCGAAGATTTAATGATTTCGGCATAGTTGAGCATATCATCAGGCATATTGAGCGCCGAGTAGGCTTTAATCAAATTGGTAACAGCAAAATTATAATTAGCTTTAAAATCTGATGTAGTTTCCAGACGTTTAAGGTAAACAATTGCTTCGTTGTATTTTTTCTCGGCCAGCAAAGCTTTTGATACGCTTATCAGCGATCGTTCTGTGTAATCGCTTGTCCAATCGTTCAAAATATAATCATAATCTACGATGGCCTCATCTAATCGACCCAGTTTCACTAAAGATTCGGCTCTAATAAATTTAGCCTCTTTATCGTGAATAGGTTTAGAAAATTTTTCTAGATAAGCGTTAATTGCTTCATAAGCACCTTTAAAATCGCCTCTTAAATGCAAATTATTGGCCGATTGAAACATGATGTTGTCTTGCTCTGCAATTGAAAAATTACCAAGTGGTGTAGTAGAGGCATAAGCAATAAAACCATTAGCATCGCCTCTATCAACATATATATTTTTGATGGCCTCGAGTGCTTGCTTAGCTTCTGGCGTGCTAGCATAATCCTTTATTACTCGTTTAAACGATTCAAGTGCTGCATCATCTTCTTTTTGGTTGTACTGCACCAAACCAATTGTCATAATTGCACGGGGTACATAAGCACTTCTAGGATATTGCTCAATAAGAACAGCAAGATCAGTCTTCGCTTTATCCAAATCGCCTTTATTAAAATAAGCATAAGCCATCTCAAAACCGGCATCATCGGCATAGTTAGAGCTCGGAAATTTCTTCAAAAGCATTTGCATGGTGGCAATCTTGGTATCGTCTTGCTTTTGCAGGCCTTGTATCATCCCTCGCTGAAACAATGCATAATCTTCTCCAGCTTGTTTTCCATTGATTATACGGTTGTAATACGTTTGTGCCTCGCCATAATTTTTATTTACAAAATAAGAATCGGCAAGTCGCAATGTTGCATCGTTTACTGTTTTTGCATCTTTATCGTTACCGCGTAAAAAGCGTTCAAAATAATTGGCTGCTTTTGCATATCTCTCGTCCTCAAAAGCGGCGTAGCCTAAGGCATAATTAGCATAATTGTACACTTCGGTTCTTTTTGCTTCTGGCATGTTTAGAAACTTCTCGAAGGTTTTTACCGATTCGCCAAATTTGCGAAGTTCAAACATGGCTTCTGCCATCCAATAAGTACTCAAAGCATATAAGTTCTTGTCTTCAGGGAAATTAGTTGAGCGCAAAAACATTGACAAGCCATTCGGAAAAGCCCTTTCATTGTAGTACTCCAAACCTCTATAGTAGGTAGCCTTTTGATAAACCAATTTCATTTCGCTACTTTTCACTGCAATAGGCTCTACCAAATCAATAGCTTGCTGGAAATTCTTATTAACCAATAAGGATTGGGCTAAAAGGGTCTTTACTGCATCGCTACGTTTTGACTTGGGAAACTGCTTTAAGAATGTTTGAGTTGATTCAATAGCTTTGGTATTGTAGCCCAATTCATAACTCCACTTAGCATAAGCTAACCAAGCTTCTTCTTGAAGGTTTTTATCAAAATCTACTTGCGATGCCTTGAAGAAAGCATTTCTTGCCAACTCATGTTTTTTTACTTTCATCGCTACATTACCTAAAGTAAACCAAGCATTTTGCGAATAAATGTCGCCTCCACTCACTTTATCCAAAGTCGATATCGCTTTTTGGAAAAGTCCATTTTGGTATAAGGTGTATCCGTATTGATAGATGAATAGATTGGGCTTCTGCGCACTCAAATCCTTATCGTTATAAGCTTCATAATATTTTTGGGCGTTCTTATAATCAGCCGAAACAAAATAAGAAGCAGCAACAAGACTCAACATTTCAGCCTCATATTTTTGCTTAGTATTTTTTAGAATTGGTACGGCATAGCTTATTACATCTTCGTACCTGCCATCCAGATAGTACATCGAGGTGATGTAGTAAGGATAACTGGCCTCATAAGTCTTTGAGCCTTTTAATTTTTCAAAATTGGCCAATGCAGTCTTGTATTCCCTATTCAAATAATTGATATAGGCAAAATAATAAATTGAGCTTTCTTTATACGGCGATTCATACCTTTTAACTGTTTCAAAAAGAGGCTCGGCTTTCTCAAAATTAGCAAGCTGGAAATAGGAATATGCTTGTTTAAATTGGTACTCAAGACGTTGTTTTTGTGACAATGAGCCGGGGTCAGCCTGATCAAACCAAGATAAGGCTTTTTGAAAATTGTCTTTCGCAAAATAACTACGACCCATGTAGAAATAGGCCAATTTAGTATTCGGATTTAGCGGATATTCTCTGATGAATTCTTGAAAAAGAGCCTCTGCATCATCATTACCAAGCTCTATAGCACAAACCGCAGTATAGAATTTTGAATTTTCATGAAGTGTAGTTAACTCGGCATTACTACGTGTCTGGGTGCTTAGCTTATCTCTTTGTTGCTCAACCATTTTAAACTGCTGAGCTGCTGCAACAAATTTCTCATTTTGTAAAAGCTCAAGTCCTTTTTGGTAATTCTGATTAAGTTTAGCTAAAAGACTTATCTGCGAAAAAGCCGCACCTAAACTACTAAAATAAAAAAGAGGTATTAAATAATAGGATATCTTCATTCGTCAATTTTCCTTGCAATCTGCCAATTCTTTAAGTCCTAGCACATAAAGATATGGCCAGCCCCTAAATTAGTGTTTATCGTACGTACCAACAAACACTATCAATCAACATTTGTTAAAAATACGGCTAAGTTTCTAATATTTTACATTTAACGACACTAAGCAGCTAAATGTTGCAAAAACCAATCAATATTTACAAAAAAAAAGCTCTTACCTCACAAAGTAAGAGCTTTGAATTATCAAATCAAAAGCTTATTGCCCTTGTTCGCGTCGTACTACTGAATTTTTCTTACCATACAAGAAGTAAATGGCAAAACCAAGTGCCATCCAAATTACCAATCGTTCCCAGCTTTCGGCGGGCAAAGTAGCCATCAAACCAACACAGGTAATAATTCCCAAAATCGGAATTAAAGGAACAAAAGGTGTTCTGAAAGGACGAGGTCTATCTGGATCTGTTTTTCTCAAAACCATTACACCTATACACACCAAAGAGAAAGCAAACAAAGTTCCGATAGATACCATGTGACCCAACTCAGAAACAGGCACGAAACCAGCAAATATACTTACGAAGAACATGAAGAAGATATTGGTTTTCCACGGAGTTCTATGTTTTGGATGGATTTCACTAAAGAATTTCGGCAATAAACCGTCTTTAGACATTGTATAAAACACCCTCGATTGCCCCATTAACATCACCAACATTACAGAGGTATAACCTGCTAAAATTGCTATAATCAATCCATCTTGCAAAAAGTCATAACCTGTAACTGCAAAAGCTGTAGCTGCTGGCTTGGCATCATTAGCAAACTCTTTATAGTTAACCAAACCCGTCATCACATGAGCAAACAAAACATAAAGAAGTGTACAGATAATTAAAGAACCTAAAATACCGATAGGCATACCTTTTTTAGGATTTTTAGCTTCTTGGGCTGCAGTAGAAACTGCATCAAAGCCTATAAAAGCAAAGAATACAACAGCAGCACCAGCGGCAATACCTCCCCATCCAAAATGTCTAAAATTGTTTGGATCAGCAGCAGGAATATAAGGCTCATGGTTTGCAGGGTTGATATGTGACCAACCTAACGCTATAAAAATAAGCACCACCGAAACTTTTACTATAACTAAAAAGTTGTTCATTGTTGCTGATTCTTTAGTTCCACGCATCAACAACAAAGAAAGCAATACCACAATGATGATTGCGGGCAGGTTTATGAAACCCTCTCCCTTCTCAATTATGGTTCCGTCTCCTAGCTTAAGCGATTCAAAAGGCGAGACAACCAAATGACTCGGGATAGTTATATTGTACTTATGCAAAAACTCCAATAAATACCTTGACCAAGAAACTGCCACAGTAGCTGCACCTAACGCATACTCCAATACCAAATCCCACCCGATTATCCAGGCCATAAACTCGCCCATGGTAGCATAAGAATAAGTATATGCACTACCAGCTACAGGTATCATTGATGCAAACTCTGCATAACAGAGCCCTGCAAATGCACATGCAACAGCAGCTAATACAAATGAAAGTGTTACAGCTGGACCTGCATTTTCAGCAGCGGCAATACCGGTTAGTGAGAAAAGGCCTGCTCCTATAATTGCCCCTATGCCTAATGCAACTAAACTAGTGCTGCTCAGGGTGCGTTTTAATGTGCCTTCACCACTCTCTGATGCCTCTGCAATAAGTGCATCAATTGGCTTTTTAAAATTCATACTTTGATAGTTTTAAGTGAATGGTTTGTTTGTGTGATTAAGTTTAAAGTTCCAAACCTAAAAAAAAATATTAAAAATTGAAAAAGGGATTTCTTCCGAAACCCCTTTATTAAATGTAACAATATTAATTATATTTTATTTGATTAGTTAAATTTTCGCTTTTCTCTAGCGACGCTTTAACTACAATTTCTTTTTTGATTTCTGTTTTCACTTTGCTACTGGCATGTTGCTTGTTCACTGCAATATAAGGTGCAATAATCAACGAAACGATAGACATCAGTTTAATCAAAATATTCATAGAAGGACCTGATGTATCTTTAAAAGGATCTCCTACAGTATCACCTGTTACAGAAGCTTTGTGAGGTTCAGATTTTTTATAGTGGGTTTCACCGTTAATTTCCACGCCTTTTTCGAATGATTTTTTGGCATTGTCCCAAGCACCTCCGGCATTACTTTGAAACATTCCCATCAACACACCACTAACCGTAACACCTGCCAACATACCTCCTAATACTTCTGGACCAAATGCAAAGCCTACCACAATAGGTGCAATAAGCGCAATTGCCCCAGGAGCAATCATTTCACGAATAGATGCTTGAGTAGAAATAGCTACGCATTTTTCATACTCTGGTTTGGCTTTATACTCCATTATACCCGGTATTTCACGAAATTGGCGACGAACTTCATTCACCATATCCATTGCAGCACGGCCAACAGCAGCAATAGCCAACGAAGAGAAAATAAAAGGTATCATCCCTCCTACAAACAGCCCTGCTAATACATCTGCTTTATAAATATCAATAGAATCAATACCTGCAACCCCAACAAAGGCAGCAAACAAGGCCAAAGAAGTTAAAGCCGCCGAAGCTATAGCAAATCCTTTACCTGTTGCAGCTGTAGTGTTACCAACAGCATCCAAATTATCGGTGCGTCCACGCACTTCTTCTGGCAATTGGCTCATCTCGGCAATACCCCCAGCATTATCAGCTATTGGTCCAAATGCATCAATAGCCAATTGCATTGCGGTTGTAGCCATCATCCCTGCGGCAGCAATAGCTACACCATACAAACCGGCAAAACTATATGAACCATATATACCAGCTGCTAATACTAAAATAGGCAAAACAGTAGATTCCATACCTACCGATAAACCTCCAATAATATTCGTAGCATGACCGGTACCTGATTGTTTAACAATAGAAAGCACGGGACGTTTCCCCATAGCAGTATAGTACTCAGTTATTATACTCATCAAAGTACCCACCACAAGTCCCAAAAGGATAGCATAAAACACATCCATATTAGAAAAAGCTACTCCACGTATTTCCAAACTCTCAGGCAACATCCATTTTACTAAGAAATATGATACAACCCCAGTAATAATGATAGAGCTCCAGTTACCCAAATTTAATGCCCCTTGAACATTTCCTTTATCGTCCTTTACTTTTACAAAACTCATCCCGATTATCGAGAAAAGGATGCCTAAACCGGCTATTACCATTGGTAATAACACGGGTGCTATCCCTCCAAAATTATCAGCTGACACGATTTCTCTTCCAAGCACCATCGTTGCCAGTATCGTTGCTACGTATGAACCAAACAAATCGGCACCCATACCAGCTACATCACCTACGTTGTCACCTACGTTATCGGCAATAGTTGCAGGGTTACGTACATCATCTTCAGGTATACCAGCTTCAACCTTACCTACTAAGTCTGCCCCTACATCTGCTGCTTTAGTGTATATACCTCCGCCTACGCGGGCAAATAACGCAATAGACTCTGCCCCTAGTGAAAATCCTGCTAAAACCTCTAAGGCCTTCTCCATCTCAATCCCGTTCACATTAGCTCCGCTATTGATTACGTACATTTGATAAAATACAATAAATAGTGACCCTAAGCCCAAAACGGCCAATCCTGCCACTCCAAGCCCCATCACCGAACCACCGGTGAAAGACACCTTCAAAGCTTTAGCTAAACTACTACGAGCTGCTTGTGTTGTACGAACGTTTGCTTTAGTTGCAACATTCATCCCAATATAACCAGCAAAGGCAGAGAAAACTGCTCCAATTATAAAAGATATAGCTATTATAGGACTAGAAGTTTCTATGGTTGAAGCACTCCAAGCCAACAATACAGAAGCAATCACTACAAAATACGAAAGAATTTTCCATTCAGCTTTCAAAAAAGCCATTGCTCCGTCGGCAATATAACCGGCCAATTCTTTCATATTGGCATCACCAGAATCTTGTTTATTTATCCAAGCACTTTTCACCGCCATGACCAAAATGCCAACTAGTCCTAAAAGCGGCACTACATAAATCAAATTTGTTTGTAAAAAATCCATCATTAATTTAGTTACATTGATTAGTTTAATATTTGGTTCGCAATGTAATCAAAAAAATATTCTAGTAAGAAAAGTTTTACAATCATTTTTATAAAAAACAAAAAGACTTTAAATCCAATTGCTATCTTGGCTAAGATTTTCCAAAAAACACAAACCACATAAACCAAAAAAAATGACAAATCATCATGAAGAAGGCTCTTTTAAGAGAGAATTAGGCCTATTTGATGGCGCAATGCTAGTTGTAGGCTCTATGATTGGATCCGGTATATTTATTGTTAGTTCTGACATAGCCCGACAAGTGGGATCTGCCGGATGGTTGCTCCTCATCTGGATTATTTCGGCTGCCATAACCATGATAGCCGCTGTTAGCTATGGTGAGCTTAGTGCGATGTTTCCAAAAGCTGGCGGACAATATGTTTATCTCAAAGAAGCCTATAACAAATTAATTGCCTTTCTTTACGGCTGGAGTTTTTTTGCGGTCATTCAAACCGGTACTATAGCAGCAGTAGGAGTAGCATTTTCTAAATTTACAGCTTACCTCATCCCCTCTTTTAGTGACAAAAATATCCTTTGGGAATTCGGCTCTTTTCAATTAAATGCAGCTCAATTAGTAGCCATCTTCACTATCGTAATTCTTACGTTCATTAATAGCCGAGGGGTTAAAGACAGTAAGATATTACAAACTTTCTTAACCATAATAAAAATTCTTTCCTTACTTGGGTTGGTAGTTTTTGGTCTTGGTTTGGCTGCCAATAGTGAAATTTGGAATGCCAATTGGACAAATGCTTGGGAAACTCGAAGCTTTGATGTTAGTACAGGCTCTTGGACAGAAATTGGTGGAATAGCATTAATTTCTGGCATAGCAGCTTCAATGGTCGGAGCTTTATTTAGTAGTGATGCTTGGAATGGAGTTACATTTATTGCTGGCGAAATCAAAAATCCACAACGCAACGTTGGAATGAGCCTATTTCTAGGAACGTTGATTGTAAGTATTATTTACGTCCTAGCTAATGTCATGTACCTAGCCGTTTTAGATTTTCAATCTATTGCAACCGCTGCAGATGACCGAGTTGCAATTGCAGCGGCACAACCAATTTTCGGAGACATGGGCACCTACATTATAGCTGTTATGATTATGATATCCACCTTCGCCTGTAACAACGGCTTAATTATGGCCGGAGCCCGCGTGTATTATACCATGGCAAAAGATGGATTATTCTTCTCAAAAGCTGGCCACCTCAACCAATTTAACGTACCAGGTTGGGCACTTTGGGTACAGTGCTTTTGGGCTTCTGCTCTTTGTTTAACAGGAAAATATGGTGCCTTATTAGATTTTGTAATGATAATTGTTATCATTTTTTATGTACTAACTATTCTAGGCATATTTATCCTCAGAAGAAAAAAACCAGATGCAGAAAGACCGTACAAAGCCTTTGCTTACCCTTTCCTACCAGCTCTTTATATAATTATAGCAAGTGCCATTAGTATTTCTTTGCTCGTTTTTAAAACAAGTACATGCGGTTGGGGAGTTCTAATAATGTTAATAGGAATTCCGGTATATTACCTAACAAAAAACAAATAGAATAAAAGAGCCCCGAATATTTCGGGGCTTATTTGTTTAGCTATATTTAAGTATTAAACTACAAAGACTAAGAAAGTATCCACTTAAATTTATACTCTATACTTGGGTTTTTCATCCGTTCAGCAACACGTAGTAGCCTAGATGGCAAAGCTAAAATATAATCCCTTGCTTTTTCACCGGCCTCATTCAAATCTCTTACCGAATCAATATTCCACTCTACAATTAAATCCTTCAAAATATCCACATAGTCGATAGCAGTATATACACCCAAACGTTGAGCTGCATCTGTAAAGTGACCAAATAGCTGTCCAATTGGCATACCAACTTCTCTTAAGAAGTGAGCGGGCATAACAATTTTCTTTCGCATCATATCTTCAAAAGCAAGCATCGCCTCAGATGGATCTACTTTAAAAATCTGTTTTATAAAATCAATATAAGCCTTGGCATGGCGGGCTTCATCAGCAGCAACAACGCCACACATTTTAGAAAGCAGTTTATCACCACTGTTCTTTGCCAAAGAGGCAACTCTTCTGTGGGAGATATTAGTTGCTAATTCTTGGAAAGAGGTATATATAAAATTCCGATAAGGATCATGTCCTGTACCAATATCAAAACCATCAGCAATAAGATATTGCGTAGAAAGTTCCATTTGTCGCATATCAACCCTACCTGATAAATAAAGGTATTTATTCAACAAATCACCATGTCTATTTTCTTCAGCTGTCCAAGTTCTATTCCATTTCATCCAGCCACCTTGTTCATCTCTACTTACCCCTTCTACCATTGCTAACCAAGATTCGTAAGTAGGTAATGCTTCTTCAGTAATTGTATCCCCAATTAAAACGGCTACTAGGTCATAGGGTAAGGCACGAGCATTATCCTGTAAATCTTTAACTTGTTGAAAAAAGTTTTCGCTACTAGCATCAGGAAGAAAATCAGAAGGTTGCCATATCTTGTCAATAGCTGTCAAATAATTGGGCATGTTCTCCAACATATAACCTTCTATATGCTTCATGACTTCACGCCTTTGTTCAACAAAAAAACTCATATAATTATAGTATAGTTTAAAAAACAAAGATAGCCAATAAAATGGTTGTACTTTGTAAAAATATAGTGTAATGTAAGTTTATTTAAATCACAATAACAAAAAAAGCCTCCATCCTGATAGGATGGAGGCCGTAAAGGTCTGGGCACCGACCTACTCTCCCACGTGTTACCGCAGTACCATCGGCTCGGGCGGGCTTAACTTCTCTGTTCGGAATG
>JBDHXL010000026.1:0-38253 GCA_039810685.1 Pedobacter sp.
CCTTAAACATTCGTCAAGCACATGAAAGGCCCGAGGCCATGGAAGAAGCCAGTGTAATGATGGTAGGCCTATCACCAGAACGTATTATGCAAGGACTTACACAAGTACTGGCCCAGCAAACTGGTTCACAACGCAATTTTAGACCCGTAGCCGATTATTCTATGCCAAACGTGTCCGAAAAGGTAGTCAGAATCATCATCAGCTATACCGATTACATTAAAAGAGTAGTTTGGAGTGAGTAAGCTAGCTAATAGAGTGTGGGTAATATCAGAGGTTTTTTACCCTGACGACACCTCAACTGCATATATCATGACAGAAATTGCACTTCATTTGGCAAAAAAAAGTGAAGTACACGTGCTTTGTGGCCCTGCCGGATATAGCGAGAAAAAAAACTCCACAGACTATGTACTAGCAAATCTAAAAATACATCGCATCAAATTATTTAACTTTAATAAGAACAAACTCATTCAGCGTTTATTACGTCTTATCTTATTAAGTTTATCCTTCTTTTTTGTAGCGTTATTTAAAATAAGAAGAAAAGACAAGGTTTTAATTGTAACCAATCCGGCTTTCTCTATCCCTCTATTTGCATTCTTAAAAAGACTTAAAAGTTTTAAGCTTTATATCCTTGTGCATGATGTTTTCCCTGAGAACCTTATTGCCGCCGGAGTTCTCAAAAATTCAAAAGGTTTGTTGTACAAAACGATTAAAAAGCTTTTTGATAATGCTTACAAAAAAGCAGACAAATTATTTGTATTGGGTAAGGACATGAAAGAAGCTTTAGGAAATAAGGTAGCCGGTACCGATAATATTGTCATTACAGAAAACTGGGGGCAAACTACCGAATTGGCACCTCAAGACTACCTACAAAACAAACTAATTTTAGAGAATAAGCTAAGTGATAAAATGGTTTTTCTTTTTGCTGGAAATTTAGGTAGATTACAAGCATTGGAGCAATATTTCGAAATCATACAACAAGTTAATAACCCCTACATTCATTTTTCGTTTATTGGTAACGGAGCTCTCTTAAAAGAGCTTACCCATATAAAAGAGCACAAACAACTCACCAACGTTTCATTCTGGGGGAGTTTCCCTCGTAGTGAGCAAAACCTTTTCTTAAATGCTTGTACATTTGGTGTTGTCACATTGGATGAACGTGTAAAAGGCCTTGGAGTGCCTTCCAAATCATACAATATACTGGCTACTAGCAAACCCATTTTTTACATCGGAGACCAAAACACCGAAATAGCATTATTAATAGAAAAATACCACTGTGGCCTCAGTTACTCTTGGCATGAAAAAGAACAAATTATAGACTTACTCAATTCTATAAGCCCAAAACAACTCGAATCTTTTGTTGAGCTAGGTAAACGCGGTAGAGCAACTGTAGTTGAACATTATTCGAAAGAAAAAATACTGGAAAAGTTTAGTAATGCAATCTTATGCTAAAAAAAGAAAAAATTCTTCTTACCGGTAAAAACGGCTTTCTTGGTCGAATTATATTTGATTTTTTAACAAGAAGCGAATACGAGGTTGAAAGCCTAGGTCGTTCAGATGACAACACCTATCGTATTGATCTTAATTTATCTGAGAATATTAAACTTAACCAACAATACGATACAATTGTACACGCTGCGGGTAAGGCCCATACCGTCCCACGAACAAAAGAAGAAGAAGAAGAATTTTATAATGTCAATTACCATGGCACACTAAGGCTACTTAAAGCTTTAGAGAATAATCCACCAAAACATTTTGTATTCATAAGTACGATTGCGGTTTATGGGCTCGACGAAGGTGAACTTATTTTAGAAACTGCTCCTTTAAATGCAACAGAACCATACGGTAAAAGCAAGGTGCTGGCAGAAAAAGCAGTAATAGAATGGTGTGAACAAAGAAACTGCATTTATAGTATTTTAAGGTTACCCCTTGTGGCAGGAGCACAACCACCGGGAAATCTAGGTGCTATGATTAAGGGCATAAAATCTAGAAAGTATTTCAGAATTGGTAACGGCAAAGCCAAAAAAAGTATTGTTCTTGCCGAAGATGTTGCCCAAATTATTCCGACAGTATCTACTATTGGTGGAATATACAATTTAACCGACAGTATCCATCCTAGTTTTCAACAAATTGAGGATACACTTGCTAAAAGATTTGGAGTTAAAATTATAAGTTTACCGGCTATCTTGGCCAAACTTATCGGCTATTTTGGCGATACCATAAATTTTATTCTCGGTAAACGGAAATTTCCTTTAGATAGTAGAGCTTATCGAAAAATAACAAGATCGCTAACCCTAGATGACACAAAAGCGCAGCAACAACTGCAGTGGAAGCCCAAATCTGTTTTAGATTTTTTAAGAAATAACATCAATTTATGAATAAGAAGATTATCCTTTCCGTTACCGCCCATCCCGACGACGAGGCTTTGGGTTTTGGTGCAACGGCAGCCAAACTAACTACCGAAGGGCATACGGTTTACAATTGTATCTTATCGGGCGAGGCAGCTGCAAGACGACACCGCCCCGAGGTACAAGAGTTGTACCAACATACCCTAAAAGCACAAGAGATAATGGGTGCACAGGCTCCCATAATTGGACATTTCCCCAACATGGGTTTCAACACACTTGCCCAACTAGATTTGGTAAAATTTATTGAAAACGTGATGGAAGAAGTAAAACCCGACATCATTTTTACCCATCACCCCTACGATTTGAATAACGACCATTACCACGTTTCTAAAGCCTGTCAGGCTGCAACAAGGCTATCGCAACGTAAGCCGGCAAAGCCTATCGAAGCCCTCTATTTTATGGAAATCTTATCTTCTACAGACTGGGCTTTCCCCGTAGATGCCAACACTTTTCAGGCCAATACTTTCTTCGAGGTTGGGGAGCATTTCATAACCAAAAAAATTGAAGCATTAGAGGCCTACAAAGGTATAATGCGACCTTTCCCTCATCCTCGCTCACCAGAAATCGTGAAATCCCTAGCAGCATATAGAGGCGGGCAAGCTGGTGTAAAATATGCCGAAGCTTTTCAATTAGCTTATCATTTATTGCAATTTTAACATGTACAAATTTTTGTTTAAACGCCTTATTGATATAGTTGCCTCGCTTGCGGTGCTAATTTTACTTTCTCCGATATTACTCATCATCGCTCTTATTATTTATTTTCAGGATTTTGGCCCAATAATCTTCAAACAACAACGAGTAGGCAAAAATGGGCGTATCTTTCTTTTCTATAAATTTAGAAGTATGCCCGTAAACACCCCCAACGTACAATCTTCTGAAACACAGAAATTAAATATTACTCCTTTTGGTAAGTTTATAAGACGTAGTAGCCTTGATGAACTCCCCCAGCTGGTCAATATCATCAAGGGCGATATGAGCCTGATAGGGCCTCGGCCTCCTATCCCCTCTCAAGAAAATTTAGTGAGATTAAGAAAAGAAAATGGTGCTTTAACCTGTCGGCCTGGTCTCACGGGTCTGGCACAAATCAATTCCTACAATTTTATGCCCGAAGAGAAAAAAGCAGAATGGGACGGTAAGTACGCCCAATCAATTAGCTTTATCAACGATACTAAAATTGTTCTGAAAACCTTTAAATACCTTTGTTCTCCACCTCCAACCTATTAGATTTAAAATGAAATTCGGTTTTGTAACCTGCGTACAGTTAGGTCTTTCTTGTATTGAGCAAATTTATCGTATTGGTGGTCGGCTAGATGTGCTCATAACCTTACATGACCATAAAGTACCAAATAAGTCCGGTAGAATTTATTTAGACTCCTTTGCGAATCAACACCAAATCCCCCTTGTAAAAATTAACCACGTAAACGACCAAGAAGTTTTAAATGCGATTGCCGAATATGACCTCGATTGGTTATTTATTATTGGTTGGTCACAAATTGCGTCGGCAGCTATAATCAATGCGCCAAAACAAGGATGCGTGGGCATTCACCCTACACTTCTACCGCTAGGCAGAGGCAGAGCTGCAATCCCTTGGGCAATCCTCAAAAATTTAGATGTTACCGGCATCACCATGTTCAAATTAGACGAAGGAGTAGATACGGGTCCAATTTTAGGACAGTACCGCATTCCATTAACTCCGACAGAGAACGCTACAAGCCTCTATACCAAAATGAATGAGGCACATGAAATTCTTATCAGCCAGATATACCCCTTATTAGCCGAGGGCACTCAACAGTTGAATGTGCAAGACGAAACTAAAGCAACTTATTGGGAGGGTAGAAGCCCTGCCGACGGCGAACTATTCACTGATATGAATGTGGAAGAGGTTGATCGCTTAGTAAGGGCAACCACCCAACCCTATCCCGGTGCTTTTATCCAGTTAGATAAATTAAAAAGAATAATTTGGGAAGGCCTCATAACAGATGAGCCCGCTAACGGTACTACCATTTTGGCATTTGCTAACGGGCAATACAAATTATTGCAATACGAGGATATAGTTTTGGACTAAGCTCGCTTCTATCTACATCTTCCTCATCTGGGGTTCTACCTGTCCGTTGTGGCAGGTGCTGCAACCTATCTGCATCAAAGCACCGTCTTTTACATGATCTTTAAAATACTTGGCGTTGATTTTTTGGGTCATTTTTATCATGCTACGGGCAATGTCTTTCTTGGGGTTGGCATCACTGGCAAAATCTAGCCCCCGCTCGCCATTGGCTTTGGGTGCATGGCAATGGTTGCATTTCACCCCTAAAGCTTTGTTAAAGGCTTTCATTGTGCCCTCCAGCTCTTCGTGACTGATCGTCTTGGGCAGAACTTTCAAATTTTTAGGCTTTTCATGTTCTTGTGCATCTTGAGCACGATCTATGGCGCTGAGGCAAAATACTGCCAGCAAGCAGCCGCTCAATACTAACAATTGCTTTTTCATATCTGTTTTGTTTAAAACAAGTTTAATCATTATTATACAGAAATCAAAATGCTGTCGGGTCTGCCTATGCGTTAAATTTCGTTAAAAATTGTGCCGTCTATCCTAAAAGCTTATTTTTGCCAAATGAAGCTCGCACAAAGCAAATTAGGTTTATTGATTTGGGGATGTTTGTTCCTTTTTTCGTGCCAAACCAAGCCTGTTGATGATAAAAAACAGGCCGAGACTGACGAGCACCTCATCAAAGCATTTATCGACTCGGCACAAATACAGGCCAGCCGCCACCCATCGGGCATTTACTATCAGGTACTCCAAGCCGGTAGTGGTGCTAGCATTGCCCCAAGCTCGCAGGTTAGCGTAAACTACGAGGGCCGCTTGTTGAACGGGCAAATTTTTGACAAATCTGAGCAAGCCATTTCCTTTTCCCTCAATGAGGTGATTCCGGGTTGGACCATCGGTCTCCCACTGGTAAAAGCCGGGGGCAAAATACGTTTAATTATTCCTTCGGCGCTGGCCTACGGCAGCCAATCGCCCGGAGCCGGTATTCCGGCCAATGCCGTGTTAGACTTTACCATAGAACTACTTCATGCAGACTAAGAAATTTGTACGCCCCCTAGTGGCCATGAGCCTGATATTGGCCTTGTTTTCTTGCAAAAAAGAATACGAAACTGTTGAGCAACTGGACAATAAAAACATCCAAGCCTACAAAGATGCCCACCCGGGCACAAGCTTTACCGATACGGCAGGCTACGCCTATACCATTGCACAATTGGGTAGCGGTAGCTATGTAAAAAATACCGATTCGATTTATTACTCCTACAAATTCAGCACCCTGTCGGGCACGGTACTCAACGAAACCAAGGAGCTCACTATTCCAGGCACCTATTTAGGCTATAGCGACCAATTTGTAATTGGCAGCAGCAAATACACCCTAAAACCCATACGCGAAGTGTTTGCTAAACTAAGACGAGGCGGTAAAGCTACGGTGCTAATACCCTCTCGCATGGCTTTTGGCAAAAACGGTTTAAGCAGTTTCGGTATTGGCCCTAACGAGTGTATTGTGGTAGAGATAGGGCTTTACACGTTCAGCAAAAAACACGAAGTAGATGCTTACGAAACTGCAAAATTTATTACCGACAACAACCTGACTTTCAATACCGACCCCAACGGTATCAAATACCAAGTAATTACTGCGGGCACAGGTACCGAACCCATATCCGAATTCTCGACCCTTGGGGTAAGCTATACCGGGCGTTACCTCGATGGTACGGTCTTCGATTCGAACAGTTCGGCCAGTTTTCGCTTAGACCAACTTATTAAAGGCTGGCAATTGATTTTGCCCGGGCGCATCACTGCCGGAGGAAAAATTCGGGTAATTATCCCCTCACATTTGGCCTACGGCACTTCTCCACTTGATTTCGACATTAGTATCAGCAAGGTAAGCAACAACTAGCCTATGCAAAGTGCTTGGGCAAAAGCCAATATTTCGTAACTTTGCGCTATGAAACTTGCTATTGTAGCCTACGGCAATCCTGTACTCAAAAAAAAGGGCGAAAACATTGAGCCCAATTACCCACAGCTAAAAGAGCTAATTGCCAACCTTTGGGAAACCATGTACCACGCCAATGGAGTAGGCTTAGCAGCACCACAAGTAGGTTTGGCTATCCGTCTTTTTGTGGTGGATACCGGTGATTACGAAGAGGAAGAACCTCGTTTCAAAAAAGTATTCATCAATGCCCAAATACTCGAAGAAGAGGGCGAGCCTTGGGGATTTACCGAGGGTTGTCTTTCTATACCCGATGTGCGTGAGGAGGTGTTTCGCAAACCCAAAGTACTCATCCGCTATTTTGATGAAAACTGGGTACAGCACGAAGAGTGGTTACAAGGTTTTGCGGCAAGGGTTGTGCAACACGAGTACGACCATATTGAGGGCAAGCTTTTTACCGACCGCATCAATCTGCTGCGTAAACAACTGATAAAAAACCGCCTCGACAAAATAAGCAAAGGCGAAATTCACACCGATTACAAAATGCGTTTTATTGGCAAACCCAAAAAACGCTAAAACCCACTATTTCTTAAACATACCTTTTAACTGTGCCAGCTTTACCTGCAAATCGCCCTCGGCACTTGTTGTTTGGCCTTTTTGTGTAGTACTAAATTTTGTTTGGTTTTGCTTTGTAGCTTTCGTCTGCTTGGTTTTAGCACTAACTGCTTGCTCGGTTTTCATGGATAGTGCTATCCGCTTGCGAGACACATCAACTTGGCAAACCCGCACTTGTACCACCTGCCCTACTTTCACCAAATCGGCCGGGTTGGCTACAAAATGATGCGCCATTTCGCTGCAATGCACCAGCCCATCTTGGTGTACACCAATATCCACAAAAGCCCCAAAATTGGTGATGTTAGTGACAATTCCTTTCAGGCTCATGCCTTCGGTCAAATCATTAATCGTGTTAACACCTTCGGCAAAGCTAAATGCCTCAAACTGCTCGCGAGGGTCTCGCCCGGGTTTGGCCAATTCTTTTACAATATCTTGCAAGGTGGGCAAACCTACCGTAGCTGATAGGTAGCGCTCTAAGACTATACCTTGTTGCGCCTGCTTATCGGCCAGCAATTGTGCCACACTTAAAGACAGGTCTTTGGCCATTTGTTCTACCAAAGCATAACGCTCGGGGTGTACGGCGCTGGCATCTAAAGGATGTTGCGACTGGCGGATGCGTAGAAAACCTGCTGCCTGCTCAAAAGCTTTATCACCCAAACGGGGTACTTTGTATAGGGCTTGTCGGTTTTTAAAAGGTCCATGTGCTGCCCGATAATCCACAATATTTTGCGCCAAAGCAGGCCCTAAACCCGACACGTAAGCCAACAACTCTTTCGAAGCGGTATTGAGCTCTACCCCTACCGAGTTCACGCAACTCATCACGGTATCGTCCAAACTTTGCTGTAGTTTCTTTTGGTCCACATCATGCTGGTACTGGCCCACCCCAATTGATTTGGGATCTATCTTGACCAACTCGGCCAAAGGGTCCATCAAACGACGACCAATAGATACAGCTCCCCTAACGGTGATGTCTTTATCCGGAAACTCTTCGCGTGCCAAGGCCGATGCCGAGTAGATAGAAGCCCCACTTTCGTTCACCATCACTACCAAAACGGACGGCAAATCCAAGCCCCGTACAAAAGTTTCGGTTTCTCTTCCGGCTGTGCCGTTACCAATGGCTATAGCCTCTATTTGGTATTTTTGGCACAATTGCATGAGTTGTTTTGCGGCAGCTTGCGCCTGCGTTGCCCCTTGATGTGGGAAAATAGTGGCGTTCTCCAACAATTTGCCCTGCCTATCCAAACATACTAGCTTGCAACCCGTACGGAAACCCGGATCAATGGCCAACACATTTTTTTGACCCAAGGGTGCAGCCATCAACAATTGACGTGCATTGGCTGCAAAAACTTTGATAGCGGCCTCATCGGCCTTTAGTTTGAGGCTGCTACGCAACTCGGTTTCCATAGCTGGACGCAAAAGTCGTTTGTAAGCATCCTGTACAGCCATTTGCACCTGCTTGCCTGCGGCATTATGGGCTTTTACAAATTGTCTTTCCATCAATTGCAAAGCTGCTTCTTCGGGTGGTAGTATTTCAAGTTTAAGTAGGCCTTCGTCTTCGCCACGAAACATGGCCAACACACGGTGCGAAGGTGCTTTGGCTGCCTGTTCTTGCCAGTCAAAATAATCGCTGTATTTTTGGGCTTCTTGCTCTTTCCCTTTTTGCACTTGCGATTGTATTTGAGCCTGCTGCTCGAAATAGCTACGCATTTTTTGTCTTAACGATGCATCTTCATTAATCAGCTCGGCCAAAATATCCCTCGCCCCGGCCAGTACTGCTGCCGTATCTGCCAAAGCCTGCTCTGCCGATAGATATTTCCGGGCCTCTTGCTCTACTTGCAGTGCATGGTCTTGTGCCAAGATACGTAAGGCCAAAGGTTCCAAACCACGTTCGCGGGCTACCGAAGCACGGGTTTTGCGTTTGGGTTTATAGGGCAAATAAAGATCTTCTAACTCCTTTATGGTGGGGCAATCAAGCACCTGTTTTTCCAATTCGGCATGGAGACGGCCTTGCTCGGCTATAGATTTAAGTACGGCCTCCTTGCGTTTCTGCAAATCTATCAAAGCTTGGTAGCGATCACGTAGTGTGGCAATCTGCAACTCATCTAAGCTGCCGGTGGCTTCTTTACGATAACGAGCAATAAAAGGCACCGTAGCACCTTCTTGCAAAAGCTTCAACACAGCTTCAACTTGTTTCAACTTTAAATTCAACTCGCTACTCAATATATAGTGGATATTTTGCATGATAAGAAATTTGAAAAGCGCAAATGTACTTATTTTGGCACAGGCCAAAGAAATAAAAAATAGTGCAAAGCCGATTGGCCAAACTATCTCTAACAACAAAATAGGTAGTTCGGGTATTCTTTAAAAAACAATGTCGAAGTCATATTGGTCTTTTCGACCAAAGAATTTCCCGATAGGTTTTGGGCTTTTCGTATCTTTGTACCAGCAATGGGAAAGCAAAAATATTACGATACCGCAGCAAAGCAAGAACGTGTAGTATTGGTAGGGGTTGCCCTACCCGGCGAAAGAGCCGAGCAAACACAAGAATACTTAGAAGAATTGGCTTTTTTGGTGAATACTGCCGGAGGTATCGTTGAGAAGGTGTTTACTCAGCGCATGCAAAACCCTGATCGGGCAACTTTTGTAGGCTCGGGTAAGCTTGAAGAGATACAAAGCTACGTTAAAGCCGAAGAGATTGACATAGTGGTATTTGATGATGAGCTATCGCCTTCGCAATTGCGCAATATCGAAAAAGAACTGCAAGTAAAAATTCTGGATCGTAGCAACCTAATTTTGGATATTTTTGCCAGCAGAGCCAAAAGTGCCCAAGCCAAAACGCAGGTAGAACTGGCTCAACTGCAATACCTCTTACCCCGCCTTACCCGCATGTGGACCCACTTAGAACGACAAAAAGGTGGTATCGGTATGCGTGGCCCCGGCGAAAGCCAAATTGAGAGCGACCGCCGGATGATCCTCGACAAAATTAGCCTATTGAAAGAACGCCTACGCCTCATTGATCGACAAAACGAGACCCAACGCAAAAACCGAGGACAATTGATACGAGTAGCGCTAGTAGGCTATACCAACGTAGGCAAATCAACCTTGATGAACTTGCTCTCTAAATCGGATGTGTTTGCCGAAAACAAGCTTTTTGCTACCCTAGACACCACCGTACGCAAAGTAGTTATCGAAAATTTGCCTTTTCTGCTGTCGGATACAGTAGGTTTTATCCGCAAATTGCCCCACCATTTGGTCGAGTGTTTCAAATCTACATTGGATGAGGTACGAGAGGCCGATTTGCTCTTGCATGTAGTGGATATTTCGCACCCCAATTTCGAAGATCAGATCAACACCGTAAACGAAACCTTGAAAGATTTGGGTGCCCGCGACAAGCAATGCATCATGATTTTCAATAAAATTGATGCTTATGTGCCGCCACAACCCGAAGGCCTGCTTGATGTGGACCAACAACAAGAAAGCATGAGCTTGGCCGATTTTGAGCGTACTTGGATGGCACAACACAATGCTCCGGCCATTTTTATATCGGCCAGCCAAAAAGAAAATATTGACAGCCTACGCGAGCAGCTGTACCAAATTGTCAAGCAATTGCACAGCACTCGCTACCCTTACGACAATTTGTTATATTAGCCCCTAGCGCTAAAACAGAAAAACACCTGCAACATGGAAAGTAACAGACAAAAAAAATTTGCCAGTCTTTTGCAAGAAGAATTGGCCGCCATATTTCAACGAGAGGGCATGAACTACCTGCCCAACACCTTGGTTACCATTACCAAAGTGCGGGTTTCGCCCGATTTGGCTGTAGCTAAAATTTACCTGAGCCTTATGCCTGCTACCAATGCGGCTGTAGCCATAAAAGGTATCAATGCCCATGCCTCCGAAATACGCTACAAACTAGGTGCCCGCATTCGCCACCAGGTGCGTATCATCCCTAGCCTCAACTTTTTTGAAGACGATACCAGTGCTTATGTAGAGCGCATGGACCAACTGTTTGACGAGATAGAACGAGAGCGTAAAAAATACCCTTCAAATGACGAAGAGTAGCTGGATTCGGGAACCCGGAAATTTTATTACCCATTTTTTACCTGCTATTTTGGCATTGCCGGGTTTGTGGCTCTTACTCAGCAAAGCCGATACGCCAAAGCAAGTAACAGCCGCATTGATTTATGGTGGCGGTATTATTCTACTCTTTAGCATCAGCTCTTTGTACCACAGTATTCCCAAAAACCCCAAGCAATTGCGCTTTTGGCAAAAAATGGATCATTGCTCTATTTACGTTATGATTGCCGGATCGTTTACCCCAACCTGCCTGGTACTTTTTGACCAGCAATGGGGCGAAAGATTGTTTATCTTTATTTGGAGTTTTGCGTTAGTAGGTATCTTGCTCAAGCTGTTCAATCGCTTACGCAAACAATGGCTGTCAACCGGGCTATATATTGCTATGGGCTGTGTCATCATTCCTTTTGTATTGCAAATGGCCGAAAAATTATCAGCATCAGCCTTGATTTGGCTATTTTTAGGCGGTGTTTTTTATATTGGAGGTACCTATTTTTACGCCAAAGACAAGCCCTTGTACAAATACCTGCACAGTCATGAGCTGTGGCACCTCTTTGTTAATGCCGGAGCACTGGCACATTTCATTTACAACTACACCTACATTCTCTAACAATTTGCAGCCTTTTTTAATGCTCAAAAGCTAATTTTTGCTGGCAACTATGTGAATAGCCGAGTAGATTTTATATTTTTATAAAAAAAACAATCATGAGCATAGAAAATATCTTTTTAATTGTACTGCTGGTTTTTGTATTTCTAATCGTAACTGGTGCCTTTGTAACCATTAAACAAGGAACTATTGGTGTAATTACCATTTTTGGCAAGTACCGACGCTTACTGCACCCGGGGCTTAACCTGCGCATCCCTTTTATTGAGGTAGTTTTTGCCCGCATATCTATCCAAAACCGCTCGGTTGAACTCTCTTTTCAGGCCGTAACCCAAGACCAAGCCAATGTATATTTCAAAGCCATGCTTTTGTATTCGGTATTGGACCAAAACGAGAATACCATCAAGAATGTAGCTTTTAAGTTTGTGGATCAAAACAACTTGATGCAGGCCCTAATCAGAACCATAGAAGGTTCAATACGGGCTTATGTGGCTACCAAAAGGCAAATGGATGTATTGGGGCTACGTAACGAAATTGTAGAGCATGTAAAACACCAGATAGATACCGTGTTGGAAAGCTGGGGCTATCATTTACAAGATTTGCAACTAAACGACATTACTTTCGATGATGAAATTATTCGATCGATGAGCAAAGTGGTAGCATCACACAACCTTAAAGCTGCTGCCGAAAATGAGGGACAAGCCTTGTTAATAACCAAAACCAAAAGTGCCGAAGCCGATGGTAACGCCATAAAAATTGCTGCCCAAGCCGAACGTGAAGCTGCACAATTACGTGGCCAAGGTATTGCACTATTTAGAGAGGAAGTAGCCAGAGGGATGACCAATGCCGCACAAGAAATGCAACAGGCCAACCTTGACATTTCCGTTATTTTGTTTACCATGTGGACAGAAGCCATCAAACAATTTGCCGAATACAGCGAAGGCAATGTAATCTTCTTAGACGGCAGTACCGATGGTATGAACAACACCATCAAACAAATGATGGCTATGCAAATGCCTAAATTCACTTCCGAAAAAGAGAAGAAAAGCTAAGTCCCTTCGTGCATGTCATCACACCATATTGTAAAAGAAAAACAAGAACCGGCTCTTTACATTCACGAACTGGGTAGTTTTGATGAAGAGCTTTTAGGACAATTGTTGGAGTGGAGCCCTACGGTATGGGTAGCGTCCACCGAGTACGAGCAATTGAGCTCTATGGGTATCAAAATAGATGCTGTACTTGGCACCGCCCCAACAGAGCTTCAAGAGCAATTGCGAGTATTGCCCGCACCAAATGGCAACATTAACGAAGCATTGGATTTGCTGCTGCAAGAAGGCTACCCGGCAGTAAACGTAATTAGCCGTATTGCCCATTTCGACGAGTTTACCACCTATCTGCCTCAAATGGATTTGGTGCTCTATACCGACAAGGCCAAACATTTTGCCATAAAAACGGGATTTAGTTTCTGGAAATCCAAAGGTACCTTGCTGTGGATAGATGTAATGGCCTATTTTGAGGCTTGCAACTTGGTGCAGCTAGACGATAATAATTTTGAAGTGCAAGAAGATGGTATGGTTACTTTTAGCTTTAGTGTCCCCTACCTTTTTATTGGCGAATACCTATGAGTAGCATTAGTTTAAGAACTGCAAAAAGAGAAGATCTGTACCTTGCTCGTGAAATTGCCGAGGCAACTTGGCCACACACCTACGGCAACATCATTAGTCCCGAGCAAATCAGTTTTATGCTCGATGAGATGTATAGCGAAACAGCCTTACAAAAGCAATGGGAACAAGGGCATTGTTTCTGGATGGCCTTCCAAGGCGCCCAAGCGTTGGGATTTGCCAGTTACGGCCCTTGCACTACACCACAGCACTATAAACTGCACAAGCTATATGTATTACCACAAGCCCAAGGCCAGCAAGTAGGACAACGACTTATTGAACAAGTAATTGCAGATTTAAAGACCTGCAATGCCCAACAATTGCAGCTCAATGTAAACCGCCACAATAAGGCGCTGAGTTTTTATCAGAAAATGGGCTTTAAAATTTTAAAATCGGTTGATATTGAAATAGGTAAGGGTTTCTTTATGAACGATTATGTAATGGGGCTAGAGATTTAGGAAATTGATTCCCAAATCTATCCGCAAATTACAAAACACCTATTTGCAAAAACTGGGTATAAGCACTAGGTATTTACCCCCCCAATAACACAAAAAAAGCCACCCGGCTAGGGTAGCTTTTTAAGGATGTTAACCAAACATAATTTATTTTCTGCGCACATAGTTGGCTACAGCCTCGCTTTCCAACTCTTTATCACTAAAATTAAATGTAGCTAGGCTGTATTGCATCTCAAACTGCTCATATACTACACATTTTGGTGAATTGGGTTTTATGGCATACATCACATACAAACCACCGCCAGCATTAGGACAAGTTACACATACTAAAACAGTTTGGCAGTTTTGGTTGGCTGTGGCTTGCCACTCTGCCCGGTGTGCATCTACATAAGCATTAATCTCTTCCCAACATAAATTGGCAGGATCTTTAACCGGGCCTACTACTGGTGCAAATACATTGTTAGCCACAGATACTTTTTTAACATACACCGGTTCTCCTGGTGTTTTCAATGCTTCTTTCAATTCTGCCTTAGTACCAATTATGATCGCATTTTCGCTACTTGAACCTTTGGTTGCTAACTGCATATTAATAGAAAAACGCTCTGTTTTTTGTGGCTCTTCATCTTTTTTACAAGCAAAAATTGTTACTAAGGCCAGTGCTAAAATTCCGATAATTTGAATAGACTTTTTCATGACTTCGTTTTTTTAAAGGTTAATAATTAATTGTTTTGATAGTATATAAGCTGGTCATGAAAAATGTTACCCCCATTTATTTTATTTTTTTCGTTGTTGTTTATAAACAAGTATTTTTTGTTACAGTGTTTATGCTAATAGTAGCAAATATTTGGGTACAATTTCAACCCAACAATCAAGCGGGCGTACATTTGTGCCGTATAAATTATTCATCTTATCCGTCAATAATTTCCTAAATTGCCACATCTTAACCATCAACCATGAACAACAATCCGCACAACAACAAAAGGCGCAGCTTTATCAAATCGGGCCTAGGGCTGGGGCTCTTAGGCTTTGCCGCCCCTCAGTATAGTCTGGCACAACTGGCAACAAGGCAAGAAGCTTTCAAGATTATATCGCCTCCTTGCTTGCAAAGTAGTTTCAACAACAGCATGACTGTGCTTTGGGTAGTCAATAAAAATGCTGCCAGCTGGGTAGAATACGGTTTTAGCCCCGATAATTTGGAGTTTAAAGCTTACGGCCAGTCCGAACTAGGGTTGCGTCCTATCGGCACCATCAACGTGGTTCGCCTAGCCAATCTGAAACCGGGTGTTACCTATTATTACCGGGTGGTCTCTAAAGAAATCAAAGATTTTAAGCCCTACAAGCTCAGCTATGGCGAGCAAATACAGTCCGACACCTTATCTTTCGTAAACACCGACCCTAATCAGGATGAAATTCGTTTCTTGATGATGAATGATGTGCATGACCGGCCAAAAACCATCCCTTTTTTAATGGATCTGAATCAGGGCAAGGCCTATGACTTTGTTTTCTTCAACGGCGATATTTTCGACTACCAAACCGACGAAAACCAGCTAATCCGCAACTTCTTTGAGCCTTGTGCTACAAGTTTTGCCCAAAATAAAGCTTTTGTTTACGTTAGGGGCAACCACGAAACCCGGGGCAAATATTGCCGTCAGTTTCCTCAATATTTTGATGGGGTAGGCTATAGGGCTTTTAGTCTTGGACAAACCCGTTTTGTAATTATTGATACCGGCGAGGACAAGGCCGACCAGCACCCGGTTTATGCCAATATTGTTGATTTCTTTGCATACCGTGAAGAACAGGCCAATTTGTTCCGTGCCGAGATGCAGAGCAAAGCCTTCAAAAAAGCCAAGTACCGTATTGTGATGATGCATATTCCGCCAATATTTGGTGGTGATGCCCCGGGCGAAAAGCACGTAAACGAGTTGTTTCATCCCTTGCTCAACCAAGCTAAAGTAGATTTGGTACTGAGTGGGCACACCCATCGCTATAAAGTGCATTTGCCCAACAAAACTGCCAACCAATACCCTTTGTTTATAGGCGGAGGCCCCAAAGAGGGCACTAGAACTCTTACTCAAATCAGTATCAACAACAAAACACTAAGCGTCAATATGCTGAACGATCAAGGCCAACAAGTTGGTAGCTATACAACAAGTAAGGGTTAAAAGAAGGGTAATTGCTCCTGCAAAGTTAATGCTTTAGTATAGCTCCGATTTGGGTATATTCGCTTATCTTTTTTAATCGGGTTTACATAAAAGGCGAGATTAGTCGCAACACCTTCTCTAAGCCTTTTATCCACACCGATCGTTTCAGCCATCGGGTGTAGCGCAGCTGTTTGCAATACTTCAGGTCTCGCTCAAAAGTGGCCTTTAGCTGCTGGGCAATCTCTACATCATATATCAAGGTGGACACCTCAAAGTTAAGGTCGAAACTGCGTAGATCCAAATTGGCCGTTCCAACCGAAGCCACAGCCGTGTCAACCACAAAGCTTTTGGCATGCAGCATACCCTTGCCATACAGGTAAATCTCTACCCCGGCTTGCAACAACTCTTCAAAGTAGATGCGTGACACAAAATCAACCACTTTCGAGTCGCTTTTTTCGGGCACCATAAGTTTTATCTTTATACCTCCTAGGGCGGCCATTACCAAGCTTTGCTGCAAGCTCTCGTCTGGAATAAAATAAGGACTGCAAAGCAATATCTCTTGCCGTGCCGACTGTATGGCTTGCAAAGTGGCAAATAAAATATTGGGCGTATCCGAGTCGGGTCCGCTAGATATAACCTGCATTTTTACCGAACCATAATGAGGCATTTGTTGATATGGAAAGAGTTTATTGCCTGTTACAAGGATAGACTGCCCGCTACAAAAATTCCAATCAGAGATAAAGATACGTTGCAAAGCCAAAGCTCCGGTACCTTGAATACGCAGGTGCAAATCTCGCCAAAATGCCGAGCCTTTGGTATTGATATAGCGGTCGCTGATGTTGATACCCCCCACATAAGCTGTAAGTCCATCAATCACAACTATTTTGCGGTGGTTGCGGTAATTGAGGCGATTGGCCAACAACAATAGCCTTATCTTGTTGAAAGGAAATACCTCTACCCCTTGTCTTTGCAAATCTTTGACAATGTTGTTGCGGATAGCCTTCGCACCAAAATCATCGTATATTAGGCGTACTTTAATCCCTTCTTTAGCCTTGGCTATTAGTATTTCTTTTATCTGCCCTCCAATTTGGTCGTTCTCAAAAATATAATACTCGATGTGGATGTGGTGCTTGGCCTGGCGCAAATCTTCTAATAATGCCGGGAATTTTTCTTCACCATTTTGTAGCAAGCGGATGGCATTGTTGGGTAGTAAAAATGCTCGGTTAGACTTGGCACTAGCCATGAGCCGAATTAAGCGTTGCGAATTTTGTAAATCGGAAGACCTTTCAATAGCCTCATCCAAGCTCTCGGCCTCTAACAATGTGTTCATCTCTTGTTTAAAGGCTTCGTCGATATGCAGCTTTTTGTAATAGATTTTTCGTATTCGGTAATTGATCCCAAAAGAAAAATAGAACAAAATACCGACAATCGGTACAAAAATGGCAAAGAGCAAATAGGCCAATGTTTTGCTCACCGATTTAGTATCATACACAATACGGAAACAGGTGAAAATCAACAAGAGCAAATAAGCCAGCTCAAGCAGAAATAAACCATCGGGTTGCCAAGTAGGTGCCGCCATTACACAAAAGAATTAGCCTAATTTATACATTAGTTAGCAGATAACCTGCGTCGCATGACTTTTTGCCCAAAATTTATATGGAATAGGTTACTCTCAATATGGAATAATAAAAGTCCACAAAAAAAAAGGGGCTTACCTTCTTGGCAAGCCCCTTAGTGGTAAAAATATGATAATAAATTAAATTACTTTCACATTAACGGCGTTTAGGCCTTTTCTACCTTGCTCAACGTCGTACTCTACTTTGTCGTTTTCACGAATTTTGTCAACCAAACCAGTTGAGTGTACAAAAATTTCGGCACTGCCATCGCTAGGCACGATAAAACCGAAGCCTTTTGTTTCGTTGAAGAATTTTACTGTTCCTTGATTCATTGTAAAAAAATTAAAGTGTGCAAGGTAAAATATTTTTTTGTTATTTCTTGCAATAAAAAAAATTATTCTGTTTTTAACCTGCTTTTCCAAAAAAAATCATCCTATCAGCAATTCTGTTAATAGGATGATTTTTGCCTCTAATAGGCTTATTATTGTTTAATAAATTTGAGGGTCTTTAACAACTCGCCATTTTTGCTTACCCTCAAGAAATAAACGCCATTGGCTAAGTGTGCTACTGAAATTTCTTGTGTGGTGGCATGTGCTGCCAATTGCAGTTGTTTTTTGCCCGAGCCATCAAAAATTGCATATTCTATACCCTCAAAATTGCTCTGACCAAGGCTTACACGAAGCTTAGTTTTGGTAGGGTTGGGAGCCAAGCTAAGCAATTGTACATTGATGCTAAGGTTAACACTACGTGTTTGATCGAAGGGGTGCTCGGTACCATCTAAATCTATTTGTACCAAACGATAATAATTGACTCCACTTTGCGCTTCGGCATCAACATAGCTGTAGTTCAATACATTGGCTGATTGGCCATTTACTGCTTTTGAAGGAACAAATGCAATGGAACTAAAGTTGACCCCATCTGTAGAGCGCAACACTTGGTAACCCTTGTTGTGTTGCTCGCTTGTACTTTGCCATTTTAAGGTGCTTTGTCCTTGGCTAAGACCAGCACTGAAACTGCTAATTTGTACGGGCAAAACCACATTGGTTTTTAGTGCAGCCATGTAGTTTTGTGAGGTGACCACGTAAAAAGTGGTAGTACCATCCATATTTTTGCGAGGTGCAATATCGGCATAGCCATAGTTAGTGGTATAAGCAGATTTAGAAAAATCGTAGCTGGCTTTTGTGGACATAGTAACTGTATTATCGCCCACATTACCTGTTGCACTTAGCCGGTTTAAGTTTTGGAGCGAAGCAGATTTTCCGCTGTGTACAAAAAAGAATCCTTTCCCATTGTCATTCACAAACTCACCAACGGTACAGTTAAAATTGGCATAGGTACTCGAGATAACCTCATGGCTAACATAAGTTTTGTTAGTAAGGTTTATCTTTAAGCGCCTAAAGGTTACACCAGTATCGGTTGAGCCCAACCACAATACATCTGCCGCCTCGGGGCTGATACTGCCCTTTGCCACATCTTTAAAGGTTTCACTGTATTTTGCTGCAGTAATATCTACTGTACCGTAATATTCAACCACACCTGCATTTAACTTAAAAATGTAGATATTGGTGATGCCATTACCCGAAATATACAGATAGGTGTTGTCTCCGGTACCCCAAAGCCCCATCGAGTCGCCAACTCGCCCTGTAATACTTGGGTCATCTCCTGAAGTAAAAGTGTATTTTACAGGACTATTATCGTTTTCACTTGCCCAACGATAAACATAAATTATACCATTGGTTTGCATAGCCGTTGCGTAGATCACTCCGTTGTCATCTACTCGTACTTTAGAGAAACGATACTGTTCGGAATAAGAGCCTGCTAATGAGGATAAACCTGCAAATGGTATAGAGCTAACCGTGCCCGAATAGCTGTCGGGATCGATAATATAAATTTTGTCGCCACGGTTGGCTACATACAACTTACCGGTAATTTTGTTGTAAGCCAAAGAATAAGTAGCACTATTAGTACGCAATAACTCGGTTGGGGTTGTAGTTGCCTCATAATACCACAATTGGCTTAAGCTAACTTGAGCTGTTGCACAGAAGCCCCAGAGCAGGGCTGTTGCTAAAAATAAAATTTTCTTCATAATTTAAAGGTTTAAAAAGGTTAAGGGTGCAATGTAGCAGCTAGAAGAAGAGCATCAATCTAAATAAAACGGCTAAAAACGGCAATATATCTGCTACATATTGCAAGGTAATATTAAATATTATCTTTTAAAAATGCAAGAAACCGCAAAAATTATTTTCGTCCCACCAAATTAACAGTGATTTCGCTAGAATGGGCTATGCCCAAGGTGGTGCCGGGTTTTACCAAAAAAAGATTTTTGAGATACACATCAGCAATACCTTGCAACAACCTACGGCGGGCGGGCATATCTTCTTTCAGCACTCCTTCTATCCGGTTTACATAGCAACGACCTTTACTATCTACCACCATAGAGAAACGGTAATTGAATGTTTTGTATGATTTGTTGATTTGCAAGCGATACTCCGGATACATGTACTCATACGATTCGCGATAATTCATACCGGCCGGATAGGGTAATTTTTCGGCAGAGACATTGGGGCTATTGGGTATAAAAACTACCGGCTCGGTAGCAGCAAAGGCCGTGTCGGCATTGGCCGGATGGCGATTGGTAGCTGCCGTAAGTTTTTGGATAAATGCGGTATCGGCAGGGCTGGGACGTTGCAACTCGCCAACGGTAGTTTTTAATACTTTTTCAATATAGTCTTTGGTATAAAAAGTGCAATTTACATCAGAGGCCTCGCCGCCTACTACTACACGGGCGTTTACCTCTAAGCGTTGTAGCACCACACTGTCGCGATCTATTTTTTTTATTCTAAAAAACTCTCGGGCAAAATTATAAACACTGCCGTGATCAAACTGAAGGTAAAAAGCTTCCATCCCCTTTTTTTCGGGGCTATAGGCCAACATGGTATCGGGGTGCTGGTATTCGATAATCCAAGTGGGTTTTTGCATAAAACCATCCTTATTGAAAGATAGGCCATTGCTAAAGCGTCTTTTCACTTCAAAATAGCGAACGCCATCAATATCTCTCAGGGTCAAACCTTTATCAGATTGGTTTTTACCTTGCTCGGCAGCACCACAAGCCCCAAGCAGCAACATAGCAAATAATAAACCCCAAAAACCTTTAGGACGGTAAGCAAGATTTTTCACGCCGCAAAGATATTATTGTTTTGCTTTGCTTTGTATAAAAATAATATTGGCCACCTTGCGCTGCCCTTCATGGTCCCACTGCTTATTGTCTGATGGATAATTGACTACACCGTTTTCGCCATAACCAGCAATCCACATGGTGCTCGATCCGCCACCATCCATATTTACAGCATCTACACAGCCTAGCCAACGCATCACCTTGCTCAGCTCAAAAAGGCTCATGCCTTTAGACTGGGCCGAGCGTCCATCAACCACCAACAATAGGGTGCTGCCATCGGCACGTATGCCCAATGCGGTACGGGGGTGGCGGTTTAGGTTGAAACTTATGGAATCTAATGCTACAGACTTATCGTCCAAGCGCAGCAAAGGCCCGGTGGTTATGATGTTTTCATCGGGCAAACCGGCTTCCCAATTGGCGCTGCCGTCCCATTGCTTGATACCGGCTTTACCTTTATTGATTACCACTGCCGATTTTTGATAAAATGTTCTTTTGCCCGATGCGTTAATTTGGTTTTCATTAATTAGCTGCCCATCCACCTTCAGGTAGCAAACCGAACCTCCGTTTTTCATATCAAAGAAAGTTCCGTTTACGGCAGCCAGGGCTCGGTTGGCAGTGGCCATGTCAGAGGTTTTTATCCGCTCTTTGCGATCAAAAGCTAGTGCCAAGGCTGGCGATTTTTTACCTTTTGCCAGCTCAATATACATCAGGTTTTGGTTGCTATTAAACAAAGAACTGTCTTGCAAGTGAGCCGTGTAGAGGGTAAATTCTTTGCCAAATTGCTGCTTTTGCCAAGCTATGTTACTAAAACGTAGCGAGTCGGTATCTTGTGCCTGCACCAAATTGCCTGCAGCCAGCAGCAATAAAAAGAGCGTTATTTTTTTCATGTGTGTTTTTTTATTTCTCACCGAAAATAAAGATTTGGTAAGAGCATTTCAAAAAAAAACTGAAATGACACCAAGCTTGTTACACAACATAATAGCCCATCTAAAATTCAGATAAAACCTTAAATTTGTGGCGTGCAAAAGAACTTTCTTTTATTTGTTTTGGTGCTGTTCCCCGTTTTGTTGTTCGGCCAAAACCGAACACCCATAAAACTGGAACGTGCCGAACATGCTACGGGCAACCCCAAACTGGGTTTAAACTACCTGCGTAAGCCGGTTTTTAGTCACGATGGGGCAATTTTAAGTTGCGACAGTGCTATCCTATATAACGAAAGAAACGTTTTTGAGGCCTTTGGCAATGTACACATCAACCAAGGCGACACGCTAAACATCTATGCTAACTTCTTAAACTACGACGGCAATGCCAAAAAGGCTCACCTCGAAAAAGACGTGAAATTGGTTGACCGCGAAAACACACTGACCACCAATATTTTGGACTACGACATGGTAGCCAAATACGGCGAATACAAAGAAGACGGCAAATTGGTGAACAAAGACGCAACTATAACCAGCAAAACGGGGTTTTATTTCTCCAACACCCGTGATGCTTATTTTAAAAACAAGGTGCTGGTGCTTACCGAACAGTCCACTATTACATCAGACAATTTACGTTATAATACCGCCAGTTTTTGGACTTATTTTTACGGCCCAACCAATATTAAAGGCCGCGATGGCGACAAGCTCTATACCGAAAATGGCGCCTACAACACCAAATCTGAGAATGCCTATTTTGGGCAAAACAACCGCTATACCAACGGCAGCCGATCTTTAAAAGGCGACAGCTTATACTATTTTGGCAAAAAAGGTTACGGCAAAGCTGTGAAAAACATTGTTTTTCGAGACACGGTGGACCAAACTCTCATTAGAGGGCAATTGGGCGAGTATTTTAAGGTTGATGAACGGATATTGGTTACCCAAAATGCTTATGTAGGCATAGGCACCAAAGACAGCATCATGGTAGCGCAAAAAAAAATACCCGACACCTTATGGCTGGGAGCCGACACATTAGAGAGCCAGCGTAGCCTAATCAAAAACATACGCCTACTTGAGAAGCCAATCGTAAAAAAAGACCAAGAAGTAGGCAAAGAAAGCGATGCGGAAACGGCACAAAGAGATAAAGAAAAGGCCGAGGCCCGAAAATTGCTCAACCAAAATGCCAACAATATTCCTCCTAGCGAAGAGCAACCCAAGACCAAAAGTAGAAGAGAACGAAAGAAAAAAGAGCAAGAAAATAAGACAGCGCTTACTGTTGCACCCAAAGCCGCTCTAAGCGATAGCCTAAAACGAGAATTACAGGTTAAACAAAGAGACAGCCTGTTGGCCGATAGTCTTTTTAAGGCGAAACAGCTGATGTCGCCAGTACAAACCGATAGCCTGAAACTGCTAAGCAACGCTAAGCCAAAAACAAAGAAAAAGTCCGATAGCACTACAACAAAAGTAGCACTAAAAGCATTGCCCACAGACAGCCTGCAAAAGCCCAGCGATACGCTACGTGCCAGGGTGATAAAAGCCTACCACAATGTGCGATTATACAAATCTAACCTACAGGCCAAGGCCGATTCGCTTTACTATACCGCAGCCGATTCGGCATTGCGCTGGTACAAAAACCCCATCATGTGGTCGGACGGCACCCAACAAACCGGCGATACGATACACGTATTTATGAAAAACAATAAAATTTATGCTTTTCAGGTACTACACAACGGGTTTTTGGTGAACGTTGATGGCGACTCGACCAAGTTTAACCAAGTAAAAGGCAAAATAATGTCGGGCTTTTTTGAACAAGATGAGCTGCGTAACATGTATATCGACGGCAATGCCGAAAGTATCTATTACAGCAAAAACGACCAAGGTGTGTACGACAATGTAAACCAAACGGTGAGCAGTCGCCTACGTTTTAAGTTCTTCAACAAAGAGCTGACCCATTTGGTGGTAGTAAGAGAGGTAGAGGGTGCGGTAAACCCAATAGACAAGTTAGAAAAAGAAGCCCTGCTTACCGGATTTATCTGGAAACCCGAACTGCGACCTACTAGCAAACAAGACATTATCAAAAGCAAAAGCAGTAAGCCCGATAAACCCAAAACTACAGCAAACAAGGCAAAAACAACAGCCCCCACCAATAGGGCCAAAACCAGCAAAAGCCTTACAAGCACCAAGCAGTAAATTGCTAAGCTCAATGGCTATATTTGGCAAATAAACATCAAAAAACTCCAAAATATGAAAGGTTTTTACACCATAGGGCTTTTAGTTTTATCAAACATTTTTATGACCATTGCTTGGTATGGTCATTTGAAATTTAAAGAGATACCTTGGTTCTCCAACCTAAGTTTGGCAAGTGTAGTTTTAATTAGTTGGAGCATTGCATTATTTGAATATAGTGCTCAAATTCCAGCCAACAAAATAGGCTTTATCGAAAATGGTGGGCCATTCTCGCTTTGGCAACTAAAGGTTATCCAAGAAGTTATTACCTTGATTGTTTTCACCGTATTTACTTTGCTCGTTTTTAAGCACGAAACCCTTAAAATCAATCATTTAATTGGCTTTATTTTTTTGATACTTGCTGTTTACTTTATCTTTAAGAAGTAAGAAAAAGCAAGAAACCAAACATGCTATATTTTTTAAGGTCAAAATCAATAAATTGCTTTTTAGGACATCGGAGAACTAACTTCTAACAAGCAATTAGTTTTGTGGTGCTTATGTGGCCTAACACGTTGACCAAAGCCAAGCAGAAAATCACGGAAATTTGCTTACTCTTCCAATAATTCGGAATTTAAACTAAATTTACCCTAGTTCTTTTACAGCTATATCAATTATTTTTTGTGATTTTGCAAACAGAAGTCCTTTTAGTACTATGCAGCTACCTAAACTATCCATTACCGGCAAACAAAAGAAAACAGCTCTAATCATTCTGGGTCTGCTCTTTTGCTTATTCGTTGCAGCCGGAGCCTTGGCCTACTCCAAAAGAGAGGCTCTATTGCATCGTATGATAGAAAAAGCCATCAGCAAAGCACATAAAGATTACGGATTGGACATTCAAATCAAAGCGTATGGTTTTTCGGGCTTGAGCCGTGTAAAACTAAATGGACTAGTGGTATTGCCCGAACATCGCGACACGCTTTGTACCATTCAAGAACTTAGTGTAGGTGTAAAATTGCTGCCCCTTGTTTTTGGCGATGTGAAATTGGCCGAGCTAAAACTAAACGAAGGGTCTATCAACGTGGTGATGCGAGACAGCTTGAGCAATCTCGATTTTTTCTTGAAACGAAAAAAGACCGATACGACCCAACAAGCTGAGCCGATAAAACTGGCTAAACTAGCCGAAAAATTGGTGAATGAGCTGCTTTACAAAATACCGGACGTGATGGAGGTCAACAATTTCAGGATGAGCCTGAACGACAACGACACCGCCTCGGTAAAATTGTTTACCACTAAAGCCAGTATTGATGGCGGAAAATTGCAATCTACCATCTTACTTGACGATACGCTTGCAACTTGGCACATCAACGGCACGCTACAACCCGGTTCAAAACAATTGGATGTTCGTTTGTTTGCAGATAACAAAAGTGTAGAGCTTCCGTATTTAAACAATAAACTAAAAGCCAAAATTAGTTTCGATACCGTGAGCACACAAATGAAAGATGCTGGTTTTAGTGGAGGCGATTATAAGATTAGCGGCTCATGGGCTATCAAAAACCTACAACTCAAGCACCCTAAACTCTCGGCAGATGATATACTGGTGCCTGATGCCCAAATAGATGCCGATATGTTGGTAGGCGATAATTTTGTTTGTTTAGATAGTAGTTCTACCGTTCGTCTGCATCATGCTATTGTACATCCATACATCAAATACACCCTAAATCCTAGCAAAATATACGAACTAAAACTAAATGTTCCGGAGCAAGATGCTCAAAGCCTATTCAACGCCTTGCCCATCGGCTTGTTCGATAGTTTGGAGGGGATAAAAGTAGCCGGAAAGCTCAACTACCAGCTCAACTTTTATTTGGATAGTAGCCAGCCCGATAGCGTGAAGTTTAGCTCTTCGCTACAACCCAAACAATTCAAGATTTTACAGTTTGGCAAAACTGATTTTCAAAAAATAAACAACAGCTTTGTTTATACTCCTTACGAGTACGGCAAACCCATGCGTAACATAACCATAGGCCCGAGTAATCCCAATTTTACCCGCTTAGAAGAAATTTCGCCCAATTTTAGGAATGCCCTGTTAACTGCCGAAGACCCTTCATTCTTTCATCATAAGGGTTTTGTAGAAGAATCTATCCGCAAATCTATTGCAGTAAACTTTAAAGAGAAGAAATTTAAGCGTGGGGGCAGCACCATTTCCATGCAATTGGTTAAGAACGTTTTTCTGAGCCGCAAAAAGACCATAGCCCGAAAAATCGAAGAAATCCTAATCGTGTGGTTGATAGAGAACAATAGGCTGGTTAGCAAATCTCGTATGCTCGAAGTTTATTTCAATATCATAGAAATGGGCAACAACGTTTACGGCATTGGCGAGGCTGCTCGCTATTATTTTGGTAAGCTCCCTGCTGATCTAAATTTGGGTGAGGGTATTTTTCTGGCCAATATTGTTCCTAGACCCAAAATAGCACTCTACAAATTTCAGAGCGACGGAAGTTTGAAACCATACCTACACAACTATTTCAACTTTATAGGCAATATTATGGCCAGAAGAGGTTTGGCTCCTGCCGATACTACGGGCTATGGTTTTTATAATGTACAGCTTCGAGAAGGACTGCGCCATTACCTACTTCCTGACTCGGTAGAGGTGGACACCAATGCCGTAGCTGTTGGCGAAGATGATATGATGAGCCCCGAAGGGATGAACGATGCCTCGAAACGAATGTTTGATCGGCTGTTTGCCCCCAACAAAACAGATAGTCTTAAAAAAGCCAACGACAGCACTAAACAACGTACCAATGAGAGGCTAGAGGGCACAAATGAACGCAGAAAACAGCCAAACAAATAACCCCATGACCCAGCAAGATATTTACGTCAACCAAAAAGCATTTGTGCCTTTTATATCGGCCCAAACTCTTGCCCAAAGAGTAAAAGAATTGGCTAAACAACTCGAAAAAGACTATGCCGACAAAACAGTACATTTTTTAGGTGTACTCAATGGCAGTTTCATGTTCTTATCCGATTTGATGAAGCATTACAGTTTGCCCAGTCAGGTAGAGTTTGTAAAACTGGCCTCATATCAAGGATTGAGCAGTAGCGGAAAAGTGAAAGAGATTTTTGGCCTCCCCAACAACCTAGCGGGCAAGCATTTGGTAGTGGTCGAAGATATAGTTGATACGGGGCTCACGATGCAATTTTTGCTCAAGGAACTGAACAAGAGTGCAGCTGCATCGGTGTCCATCTGTACTTTATTACTCAAGCCCGAGGCCTTGCAACAACCTATCGTAGAAATGAAATATATTGGCTTTGAGATACCCAACGAATTTGTATTGGGCTACGGGCTAGACTACGACGGCTTGGGACGCAACCTGAATAGTATTTACAAAGCCAAATAAAAGGCAAACTATTCTTCTCGGCCTCTACCCAACAACATCGAAGCATAATAGAGCAAATTGGCCAAAGCACCCAATGCAGCTACCACATAAGTCATAGCAGCCCAGTGTAGCGCATCTTTAGCTTGTGTATTTTCTTCAGTGGTTTGCATTACTCCGACATTGTTTTTTAGCCAAGCTAAGGCTCTATTGCTCGCATCAAACTCTACAGGGAGGGTAATAAAACTAAACAAAGTAACAATAGCCAAACCTGCAACACCAATTCCTAACACTAGTGGATTGCCTGTGAAACCCAGCAACACCACACCCAAAATGAGCACCCATTGCAAAAGATTGGATGAAATACTAACCAACGGCACCATATTAGAGCGCATTTGCAACCACGAATAGGCTCGGGCATGTTGTACGGCATGACCACACTCATGAGCCGCAACTGCAGCCGCTGCAACACTACGCCCATGATATACGTCTGTACTTAAATTGACGGTACGATTGGCCGGATTGTAATGATCGGTCAACTGCCCCTCAACACTAATTACTTGCACATTGCTTATCCCGTGGTCGGAGAGCATTTTTTCGGCAACTTCTTTACCGGACATACCCGATTGCAACTGCATCTCGGCATATTTGGCAAACTTGCTCTTAAAACGCCATTGCACATAGAAACTCAATAAAATTACCGGAATAATCAACACAAAATACATGGTGCAAAAATTTAAAATTTACGTTAGCAATTTCTAACAAAAAGTGTTCCTATCCCTCAAAAGTCAACAAAAATTTACAAAAGATAGAGCGCTTACTCAGATGGGTAACTCCATCACCATCATGTTTCCGTGGTGCTGTGGTTTGTAACTCAACTGTCCACCGTGTGTCAGCACAATCCTTTCGGCTTCGGCAAGCCCGAGGTTACTTGCATCGCCCCTTATATTTGCAAAAGGTTCAAAAAGGCGTTCAATTTCATGATTAGGTAAGGTAAGCCCGTTATCTTCAATTAGTAATATAAATTTGCCGCTTTCGTTAATACTGCTCAAACTCAAAATTTTCGGATAACTGTCCATGTTGTCGATAGCACTCTCCAACAAATTCACAACGGCTTTTTTGATTTGTTGCGTATCAATATTCAAAAAACAATCATTCGGCAACAGAAAGTTTTGCAATTCGATACGCTGCCCCATAATCAGGTCACTCACTTCGGTCAGTGCCTCGTCAATTACTGTATTTATATTCGTTGATAATAGTTTTGGCACATCAAACTCAGTACTGGTCAAAAAATTCTTCGTTAGCTGATTAATTTGGTCCAGATTGCTTTTTATAAGCTCTAAATTTGCCTGGATGTTCTCGTTGTATGCCAACGATTCATCGGCAGACAGCTCATACAAAGCCAAATTTATTGCCGATAAGGGATCGCGAATTTGCTCGGCCATACCTTTAGCTATGTGCTCAGAAACAGCAACTTTACCCTTGTTTATCGAGATAGTTTCCTGCCCCTTGCGATAGGTTAAATCGTGTATGATGGTATGGTAAATCTCTATCATATTGCGGGTATCTATCTGTACCGACGATGAAAGGCTACAGGAGTGCACTTGTCCAAGGCTCGATACCATCTCACACTCAAAATCGCTTACGGCTCCCTTTTTTTCCAATTCTTCTATAAAACGGTTTCGGTCTTCGGCATGAACAAAGAATGAGCGGTCATTAAGTTTTTCGACATCACTTTGGTGTACACCAAAAAGATCGAGCCCAGCTTTGTTGATATCGTGTATTTTCCCCGTATAATCACTAATAAGAATAGGTTCTTTGGCCTTATCAAACAAAACTCTAAACTTAAGCTCACTCTCACTAAGGGCTTTGAGATTCTCTCTTTGTTTGAGCGCATAACGCAAAGAACGATCGAGGGTATCAGGTTCTATTTGGTCTTTTACTAAATAATCAGCCGCTCCTTTGTGCATGGCTTCTTGATCAATTCGGTGATCACCTTTACCGGTAAGGATGATGATGGGTTCGGTTATCCCGTAGGCTTGTGCCTCGCTCAAAACGGTAATTCCGGTTTCCTTACCCAAGCGATAATCAACCAAATAAATATCATACTGGCGTTTGACAATTGCGGTAATACCTTGCTCAAAGGTATCTACCCAAGTGAGTTCATATTTATCACCATCGGAAATTCTACCAAAAACTTCTTTGGTAATGATATAATCATCCTCATCATCGTCAATTAATAATACTCTAATCTTTTCCATTGCTTATCCATCTATTTCTTATCCCTGACAAAATCTCTACCAGAGCACCGAAAGATGCTGGTTTCGAGAAAAAATCATCGGCTCCTAGCTCAAGCGCAGTTCTTCTGTCTTTCTCTTCTTTAGAGGTTGAGAGTACCACCAAGGGGATTTTGCTGGTTTTTTCTTCAGCACGGAGTGCTTTTATCACCCCTCTCCCATCAAGCATAGGCATATTCAAATCAACCAAGATCAATTGTGGAATATCCTCCTCGTTGAGGTACTTAAAAATATGATCGACCAAGAGTTTGCCATTATTAAAGAAATCTATCTCCGTAAAATCTAGTTCAGAAAAAGCGTCTTTCATCAACAGTCGATCGTCCGGATCATCTTCAGCAACCAAAATCTTGGCAAGTTTCATCATAATATTATTTATTGATGTTTTATTGGTAAAATTACATTAAATGTAGCCCCCTGCCCCAACTGGCTACTGGCTGATATAGAGCCGTTATGGTGCTCAACAATTTTCTTCACAATAGCCAAGCCGATACCTGTACCCTTGTACTCGTTACGGCTGTGTAAACGCTGAAACATATCAAAAATCTTCTCGGCATATTCTTCATCAAAACCAATTCCATTATCCTTAATTGTTACAACGGCATAAGTTTGGTCGGGCACAACATGCGGAAAAGAAAGCGAACTACCTGGGACAATAACCGAACTAATTGCAATTTGAGGAGGTACATCGGGTTTAACAAATTTCAAGGCATTGCTCAATAGGTTTTGGAATACCTGCGCCAGTTGGCTAGATATGCCTTCTACTTCTACATCAACATCAATGTTTATCTGGGCTGCACTTGCTTCGATACTAAAATCTAGCTCTGACACAACTTTATTTATCAAATTGCCCAATTGTATAGGGCTAAATGAGGTGGTATCTCTTGTTGCTCTTGAGAAAGCTAACAAGTCGTCTATCAATGCTTGCATACGTTCGGCAGCATTTTGCATACGCGAGATATAGTCTTGCCCTTCCTGATCTAACTGTGGGGCATATTTAGTGCTCAATCGCTCACCGAAAGCTCTGATTTTGCGCAAAGGTTCTTGCAAATCATGTGATGCCACGTATGCAAATTGTTCCAACTCTCTGTTTGACATATTTAGTTCGTTTATTTTCTCTTGCAATTGTCGTTCGGCCTCATGCAGTTCGGTAACATCTTGGGTATTGCCCAAGAAGCCCAAATCATCGCCTACGGTCTGCTCTTTGTATTTAGCTGTTGTAATTACATAGCGCAACTCGTCATTTGGTCTAATAATGCGGTAATCTACAAAAAAAGAAGTTCTTTCTTTCCGTGCTTTAGCAAATTTTCTTTTTACTTTAAGCACATCATCAGGATGAATAAAGCTTAAATAGTTTGATAGGGTTATTTGATAAGTATGGGGCAACATTCCGTGGATATTAAACATCTCGTCCGACCAGTGTAAATGCTTTCGGTTACCTAGCCACTCCCAGCTACCGTTGTGCGATAGGGCTTCACCCTCACGCAGCAGCGTTTCGTTTTTTTGCATTTTAAGCGTTGCCTCCTTAAGCTCGGTAATGTCTTGTACTGTACCTACCAATTTATTATCTTTTACCGAGTAATAGCCCTGTCCCAGCACAAATCGACGACGACCGTCGTGCCGAACAATCTCATACTCTAGAGCAAACATTCCTTTATTTTTTACAGCCTGCCTCAGCTCTTTGTTTAGTTTCTCGGTATAGGCTGGGGCAATCAACTGTTCTAAAATGGCATGTGTTGGCCGAAATGAGCAATCTGTAAAACCGTATATCTTGTACAACTGGTCGGACCATTTGTAGGCATTAGCGCTGATATCTAGTTCCCAACTGCCTAGCTTGGATATTTCTTCGGCATTGGCCAAAAGGTTCTCTCGCTCTTGCAAAGACAAGGTAAGTTCTTTTTTTTGTCTTATCTCCATGTCGAGCCTAACTAGGGTTGCCTGCTCATTTTTAACGGTTTCGATATAGTTGAGCACAATACCGCCAACTGGCACCAAGTAGGCCAAAAATCTTAAATAATGTGCTGCATTGAAATAATTATCATACAATTGCGTACTAAGTGAAATAAACAATTGGGCCAGTACCAAGGGCAGTATGCTCAACAACAAAAGTTTGGAAAATATGCTATAAAAACGTTGCATAAACCTAGGCAGTACAAATAAACCCCAAGCAACAATGATAATTAAGGGTAAAAAAGCTCCTAAATCTAATGTAATGTTTTGTCCTAGTTGTATGGGTAGATGTCCAAAATTCTTAACAAATAGCAAGGGTGTAATACAAATCATTGCTAGAATTATCTCCAAAATTCCTAATCTGAAAATAATACTTTCCCTATTGTCGGGACTACGCAATGACTTGAGCTTAACTGACAATAAGTATAAACTTCCCAATAGTATTGCTAAGGTATAGAAAACACGGTTAATGGACCAAAACAAGTAAACTCTACTCTCGTCAACAGCAGCCCCTGTTTTTGCAATGAGACCCAAATACAGAAAATCAAAAATAGCAGAAACAAGCAAAATAATCCCAAACATACTGATAGGACTTTCTCGCCGGATATTGTAGTCTATAAAAGCCATTACTCCGGTAAATAGGGCTGCAACAATACCCGCCACAGTCCATATTGTGGTATAAAACACCGGCTTAAAAGCCAAATCTAGCACGAGATTGTTGGGGCTGGTTTTTGCCAAAGCATTGACCAAGCCTACAAAAATAGGTGCTAGGCTAAGCAGTATCACCACAACCAGTACTAATTTGGGTATTTGGTAACGGTGTTTCATCTTTTTTATGGCTTGCTTCACAAAAAACACTATCGTACAGCTCTAACTGTTCTGCTCTTGATCTATTGCTTTCATTTTGTTGTACAAGGTTTTACGATCTATATTCAAGAGTTTTGCTGCTTTAGTTTTGTTAAATTTTACCTCTTTCAATACTCGGAGTATCGTATCGTACTCGGCTTCGAGAGCTGCATTTTTTAAATTGGGTTTTGTAGCAGCCGATTGTGGACTAGCAATTTCGACATGTGTTTCAAAACTGCTTGCCTGAGGAGCCATCAGGTAATTGGAAATCTCTAGGGGTAAAGTTTTTACCTGCACTTCTGTGCCCTCACTCAATAGGGTAGCACGCCTCACCACGTTTTTGAGCTCACGCACATTTCCCGGCCAATTGTATTCCATAAAACAATTGATAACTTCTTGAGAAAAGGACTCTACATTTTTGTTCAACTCTTTGTTGGCATATTGCAGAAAAGTTTTGGCAAATACCATAATATCTTTACCTCTTTCTCGCAAAGGCGGTAAGTAGATAGAAAACTCATTGAATCGATGAAACAAATCTTCCCTAAAACGCCCCTTGCTTATGGCGGCATGTAGGTTCTCATTGGTAGCTACAATTATCCGCACATCCAAATCAATTTCTTTGGTGCTGCCAATACGTTTTACTTTTCTTTCTTGCACAGTTCGCAGCAAAGCTGCTTGTATTTCATAAGAAAGGTTGCCCACCTCATCTAAAAAAAGGGTGCCACCGTTGGCCATTTCAAAATGACCAATTTTAGTATAGAGTGCTCCGGTAAAAGAACCTTTCTCGTGCCCAAAGAATTCGCTGCCTGCTAGTTCTTTGGTCAGCGAACCGCAATCCATAGCAACAAAAGGTTTATCACGCCTTGGACTGTTGAGGTGTATAGCCTTAGCTACCGATTCTTTACCTGTACCACTCTCGCCTATCAAAATTACACTATAAGGTGTAGGGGCAACCAGCAACACTTGGCGCATCAGCTCCTTAGATGCCGTACTACTGCCCACCACAAAATCGTCGGTAAGGGTGAGATTACTCTTTTTGGAGCTTTTCTCATCCTCTGTCTTGGGGCTATAACTAACATTGGGTTGGTCAGTCTCTCTCTCGTTGAGGGCAGCCTGAGTAGCAATGGCTTTGTTGATGGTATTCAGAATTTCATCGGGATAGAGTGGTTTGGTGATATAATCGTAAGCCCCCATTTTTATCAGCTCTACGGCAAGTTTTATATCCGAATAGCCGGTAATGATGATGACCCCCGATTTGGGGTGTTTGCTTTTAATATACGTCAGCATCTTCATCCCGTCTGTGTCTTCCAGACGATAATCACACAGCACTAAATCAAAGTGTTCTTTTGCCATATAATCCATGGCCGAGGCGCCATTGGTGGCACAAGTAACCTCGAATGAGTTTCTCGTCAGAAACTTAGAAAGTAACAGCCCGATGTTTATTTCATCGTCAACAATTAATATTTTCTTCATGTTGCTTCAACAAATTCTTGTTCTGAGGTTAAAAGTAAAAATTTAATTTTAAAATTGGGTAGTTTTTTCTACATTTTAACTTCCCCAACCCCAACAACAAAAGCAAAAACAATCTAAAAAACAATTATTTACCCGTAAAATTTGCTTGCCTTTTGCTTAAAAAAGCTTCCACACCTTCTTTAGCATCAGCAGTATCAAAACATCGGGCAAATTCTTCTATCTCAACAATGAAGCCATTTTGTGCCGAATCGAAACCAGCATTTATAGCTTTGATGGCACCAGCTATGGCCAAAGGTGCTCGTTGATTTATCTTTTGCAACAAACGTTCGGCCTCACTCAGTAATTCTGCAGGTGTACAGATTTTATTTACCAGTCCTATCTCATAGGCTCTTGTTGCATTTATCATTTCGCCCGTAAAAATTAACTCCATAGCTCGACCTTTGCCCACCAATTGAGCTAAACGTTGGGTACCGCCATAGCCGGGTATCAAACCCAAGCCGGTTTCGGGCAAACCCATGCGTGCTGTATCACTTGCTATTCGCAAATGGCAGGCCATGGATAGCTCTAAGCCGCCACCCAATGCAAAGCCGTTTATAGCCGACACAACGGGTTTACTACAATTGGCAATAGCATCAAACACCTGTTTTTGTCCATCAGCTGCAAGCTGTTTGGCCTCGGCATAACCAAAATGTTGAAACTCGGCAATATCTGCTCCAGCTACAAAAGCCTTATCTCCAACACCACTTAACAATATACCTCCCACTTCGTTTTGCTGCTGTACTGAAGCAAAAATATCGGCCAGTTCGGCCAACACCTGTTTGTTTAAAGCATTGAGTTTTTGTGGACGGTTGATCTGTACGTGTAATACTCGGTTGTTTAGGCTTACTAAAAGTTCTTTATATTCCATAACGATTAGAAATTTCTATGTTCGAGCACCCAATTGCGAATATAAGCTACAATTTCGGAGGTGTTGGTGCCTGGAGCAAAAAGCTCGCCCACCCCCAATAGGTGCAGTTGTTCTCGATCTGCTTGTGGGATAATGCCTCCCCCGGTCAGCAAAACATCGGTCATACCTTTTTCTTTCATCAACTCGATAATTTTTGGGAAAACGGTGAAATGCGCTCCGGAGAGAATAGACACACCAATAGCATCAACATCTTCTTGCAAAGCAGCATTTACCACCATATCGGGGCTTTGACGCAAGCCGGTATAAATCACCTCCATACCTGCATCTCGTAAGGCTGAGGCAATTACTTTGGCGCCACGGTCATGCCCGTCTAAGCCTACTTTTGCCACCAATACCCGAATTGGTCGATTTAACTTTGTGCTCATATTTGGATGAATATGCGGTAAATCTACTTAAAAAACATAAAACTTGCTGACTTAGCGCAGAAAATAGGTGCTACTCTGTTTTTTGCCCTCAAAAGCGATGGATTATAGCCAATGTTTTACGATTGGGTACAGGCAATAAGCTAATTTCACGAAATCTTACTAACTTTGAGCGCATTTAACAGCATGTTAGACATGAGCCAAGAGAGATCATTAAACTTTATAGAAGAGATTGTTGAAGCCGATTTGAAGAGCGGAAAGTACAAAGAGTTGGTTACCCGATTCCCGCCTGAACCTAATGGCTACCTACATATTGGGCATGCCAAGGCCATTTGCCTGAACTTTGGCCTTACACAACGCTATGGTGGTTATACCAATTTGCGTTTTGATGACACCAACCCCGTAACCGAAAAAACCGAGTACGTAAACAGCCAACAAGACGATATCCGTTGGTTGGGTTTTGAGTGGAAAAACGAACTGTATGCCTCGGATTATTTTGAGACCTTGCACAACTATGCCATAAAACTGATTGAAAAAGGTTTGGCTTACGTAGATCACAGCAACTCTGAAGAAATTGCCAGCATGAAAGGTACGCCCACCACACCAGGCACCAACTCGCCCTACCGAGACAGAACAGTAGCAGAAAATCTGAGCCTCTTTGCTCAAATGCGGGCAGGCGATTTTGCTGATGGCTTTTGTACCCTACGTGCCAAAATAGATATGGCCAGCCCTAATATGCTGATGCGTGACCCGATAATTTACCGGATAAAACATGCCCCTCACCACCGCACAGGTAACACTTGGTGTATTTACCCCATGTATGATTTTGCACACGGACAAAGTGATAGTATTGAAAACATTACCCACTCTATTTGTACGTTAGAGTATGTTCCGCATCGCGAACTGTACGATTGGTTTATCGAGCAACTGGAGATTTTCCCTTCTAAACAATACGAGTTTGCACGCCTCAATCTCACCTACACCGTAATGAGCAAGCGCAAATTGCTACAATTGGTAAACGAAGGGTTTGTAAGCGGTTGGGATGACCCTCGGATGCCCACCATTAGCGGTTTGCGCCGACGCGGTTATACTCCGGAAAGTGTGCGAGATTTTTGTGACAGAATTGGTATTGCCAAACGTGAGAACCTAATAGAGCTGAGCTTATTAGAGTTTTGTGTGCGTGAAGACCTGAACAAAAAAGCTACAAGGGCAATGGCCGTATTAGACCCCATAAAACTGGTAATAGACAACTACGAAGGTGATGGCGAGTTACTTATTGGCGAAAACAATCCTGAAGCCGAAGACAAAGGTGGTACCCGAGAAATACCCTTTGGCAAAGAACTATGGATAGAGCGGGAAGATTTTATGGAAGAACCTGCCAAAAAATGGTTTAGACTTGCGCCGGGAGCAATGGTGCGCCTAAAATTTGCTTACATTGTAAAGTGCGAGTATTTTGTGAAAAATACCGAAGGCCAAATTACTGAGGTACATTGCAGCTATATCCCCGAATCGAAAAGTGGCTCGGATAGTAGCGGCATCAACGTAAAGGGCACCATACACTGGGTAAGCGTAGCCCACGCCAAAACTGCCGAGGTGCGTCTATACGATCGCTTGTTTAGTGTAGAGCAGCCCGATAATGCCGAAGGCGATTTTAAAGACTACCTGAACCCTAACAGTATGCAAGTTTTAGACAAGGTATATATAGAACCCGCTTTGGCTCAAGCAAAACCCGGACAAGGCTATCAGTTTATAAGAAAAGGTTATTTTTGTACCGATAAAGACAGTACCGAACAGCAATTGGTATTTAACCGGGTAGTAACCCTAAAAGATAGCTGGAAAGGTTAATAACGAACACTAAAAACAAAACAAATGACAACTTACGACATCCTAAAGCATGCCCACTCTGGCTGGCGCCACGTGGTTCTTATTCTATTAATTGTTGCCTTTGTGCAGGCATTGGCCGCCCTAATTGGGAAAAAACCTTATACCGATGGGCACAGAAAACTCAACCTTTTCACCCTAATAAGCAGCCACATACAAGTGCTTATGGGACTAATTATGTATTTTATGGGAGGGTGGTTTAAAGTAGAAACTGCCGAAGCAGCCACACGCTACTGGAAAATGGAGCACCTTTCTATGATGATTATTGCCGTAATCTTGATTACTATTGGCAACTCCAAATCAAAGAAAGTAGAACAGGCTCTTGCCAAACATCGTAATATCGCTCTTTATTTTGGCTTGGCTCTACTCATTATACTTGGTTCTTTGTTTATGATGGTAAAAAACGTACCCGGCAGATCGTTCTTTTAAGATATTTACAACATAGAGGCAATACCTTGCCTTTTCTTAAAACAGTAAAAAAAGATAAGCAGCTAGTGTGTCTGCTTATCTTTTTTTTTATGACTTACCAAGTACAATAGTTGAAAAAGTACTGGCATTTTATCCTTCTATTGCTTGCAAGCAGATTTATTTTGTAAGCCCTAATTGATAATTGGTCATTTTTTATAGGTGATCTTTTAGAAGAAAATGATAGCTCAATTCGGTTTCACTACCATTAATTATTACTTAATTTTCAAAGTGTTATCAACTAAAATCTGTCAGTTTAACAACCTTATTTTCTTTAAATTCGAATACAGATTTTCCTGTCAACTGTATTTCCTCTCCCTTTTTCAATCCATTAGGAAAGTCTATTGCTAACACCGCATGATAGTCGATTTCTATTTCTGTGCTATTATCAAAATGTTTAATTGATTTTATCGTTTGTTTTCTTTCTGTAAAATATGTGCCTGCGGTTTCTGCTTGTTTTTTTAATGCTGTCAACCCCTTGAGCGATAGATTTATTACACTGTTTTGGATATTTTCAAAAATGACACTATCGTCAAAGTCAACCAACATTCTTTCAACATCAAATTGGTTGTATCCGTCTATATAATTTCGAATTACTATTTCTCTAATGTTATTCATTTTCTTTCCATTATCAGTACAGTTTAAAAGTAGAATAATTATCCATTTTTAAGAAATAGTAAAAGCTAATTTCAGGACTTAAAGTATTGAAGCCGATATAAAACGAAGTTACTCCTGACTTGTCCACCTTGTTTTTTTTAATTTTACAAATCATTAAAATACAGTATATTATGATTTTCTTAGTGCTACATTTGTTGCACTAAGGTGTTCAAAATGCTAAAATTTAGAGAAG
>JBDHXL010000027.1:0-37719 GCA_039810685.1 Pedobacter sp.
GCCCGAATGCAAAACAAACTAACTCAAAAAGAAGTGATTGTTAAGGGAAAAATTACTAAGGAATTAGAAGAATTATTAGCCAAACTTGATTTGTTGCACTAAAGTGGACAAGTCAGGAAAGAGCCGTAGTAGATACTAGCTATACTTTTAGCCTGTTAATCTTTTTTGATGACCTAGCAGGACATGATATTTACCAAAGTCACCCGCTACACTTGGCCTTTTTAGATGAATTTCGGGTGTTTTTTGAAAAAGTAGTGATTTACGATTCACATTAAAACTTTAGCGGCTGCATTTTCATAGCAGCCGCTAAAGTTTTGATTAAGCTATTTCACGATTGATGTCCCAATTTTCGAGATAATCAGCAACACGGCGAACAAATGAGCCGCCAAGCGCACCATCCACCACCCGATGATCATAAGACAGCGACAAAAACATTAAATGTCGAATAGCTATCACATCACCCTCTGGCGTTTCTAAAACGGCAGGCTTTTTCTTGATGGCTCCTACCGCCAAAATGGCTACTTGTGGCTGATTGATGATAGGTGTGCCCATCACATTACCAAAAGAACCTACATTTGTAAGGGTAAAGGTACCTCCTTGGGTCTCATCGGGTTTAAGTTTAGACTGCCTTGCTCTATTGGCTAAATCATTGACCGACTTGGTTAAACCGATTAAGTTGAGGCGGTTGGCATTTTTAATAACCGGAACAATCAAATTACCTGATGGCAATGCTGTAGCCATCCCAATATTAACTTCCTTCTTTTTGATGATTTGAGTACCATTTACAGAAACATTAATCATCGGAAAATCGTTGATAGCCTTGGCTACGGCTTCTATAAAAATTGGTGTAAAGGTAATTTTTTCTTTTTCTCGCTCTTCAAAGGTCTTTTTCACTTTATCTCGCCATCTCACCAAATTGGTTACATCAACCTCTACAAATGAAGTAACGTGAGGCGAAGTGTGCTTGCTCATCACCATGTGATCGGCTATGAGTTTACGCATCCTATCCATCTCGATAATTTCATCGCCACCGCTTATGCTAACCGGTGCAGCTGCAAGTGTTGGAGAAGTTGCTGCTACAAAGGGCTTATCCGCTACTTTTTCAACTTGGGCAACAACAGCCTGGTTGCCTCTACCCGATTTAAGGTAGGCCAACAAATCATCTTTAGTAACACGTCCATCGGCACCGGTACCTTTAATTTGATCGAGCTCAATTGCTGATAAACCTTCTTCTTTGGCTATGCTTTTAACCAAAGGCGAATAAAAACGTTCACTCGATTTAAAATCGGGCAACAAAGGCGGTTGGATAGGCTGATGAGTTGCGCTCTGTAACTGATCTAGCCCGGGTATAACCTCATCAGTAGGGCTAATTGGTGTAGTAGGCACAAGTTCATCTTGGCTTACAGCAACTGGCTGTTCCAATTGAGCGGCATCAGTCTCAATAAGTGCAATAACAGCACCTACTTGCACAACATCGTCAACATTAAACAGCACTTTTAGCAGTTTGCCTTCAACAGGCGAAGGCACTTCCGAATCTACCTTGTCGGTTGCAATTTCCAACACGGCATCATCCATTGCTATGTAATCGCCGGGTTGTTTCAACCATTTTATTATGGTCGCTTCTGCAACGCTTTCTCCCATTTTAGGTAACAACAATTCGAATTGTGCCATAGTAATCTTAATTATATCTGATTAAATGCAAAAGTACATTTTTTAGTGCTTTACATTCAAATCTTGTTTCAACTGAAGTAGTAATATGCTAAGTGCCTCTGTTGCCGATCGTTCAATATTTTGCAATCGTTTATGCGGGAAATGAAAACATTTTGCCTTTACCGTTGTTTTACTGGCTAAGGCAATCCAAACAGTACCAACTGGCTTATCAGGTGTAGCACCTCCGGGGCCTGCAATGCCCGTTACTGCTATGGCATAATCGGTTTTCAGCTCTCGCACAGCTCCTTGAGCCATTTCGCAAGCAGTTTCTTGACTCACTGCACCAAATTTGGTTAGTGTGCTATCTTTTACTCCTAACAATTGTTGTTTCAAATTGTTGGAGTAACTTACCACTCCACCTTGATAAACTTGTGATGCGCCAGCATGTTGGGTAATTAAGTGCGCCAAATAGCCTCCGGTACAGCTCTCGGCGGTAGCAAGGCTAAGTGCATGCTCTTGCATAATGTTTAGCACTACTTTTTCAAGCGGCTCATTACCTATATGCACCACATATTGGGCTATACGCTCGGCAATTAATTGGCCGTAGTGTTTTAAGTCTTTTTGTGCAGCTGCACCAATACCAGTTTTTGCACTTAGGCGTAAGCGTACCTGCCCAAGTTTTGGCAAATAGGCCAAGCTTATATGAGGAGGAAGTTGCGCTTCAATATCAGCCAATTTTTCAGCTAAAAACGATTCGCCAATTCCGGTAGTTAGCAAGTGATAATGTGCGAGTTGAGTTAGATTAAATTGCTTTTGAAGACGTGGAATTATCTCTTCTTCCATTAAATACATCATCTCAAAAGGTACGCCCGGCATGGCTACTACTATTTGTTTATCTCGCTCAAACCACATGCATGGTGCTGTTCCATTTTTGTTGGTGATAACAGTACAAGCATCGGGCACTTCGGCTTGTTTGATGTTGGCAGCAATCATCGGGCGATTTCTTTGTTTGAAAAATTGCTCAACATGCAACAAAGTGTCCTGATCTAAACGCATGGACATGTTAAAAAACTCGGCTAGACTTTGTTTAGTTACATCGTCTTTAGTTGGCCCCAAACCACCTGTTATTAATACAACCTGTGCCTTAGCCAATGCGGCTTCTAAGGCCGAAAAAATAGCTGTTTTTGTGTCCGATATGGAAGTAATTTGTACTACCGGCAAGCCTACTTCATTCAGTTTAGCTGCCATCCAGGCCGAGTTGGTATCTACCACCTGACCAATCAACAACTCATCGCCGATGGTGATAATTTCTACATTCATCTTAGTAGCGAGTATAATAACCTTTACGTTTGCTCAGTTTTAAATCTTGCAATACCGAAGCTTTCACCTTGATATCTATCGAATAGCTTTGGTACATACCAAAAGGTACCCAGCTGGCACTCAAATCCCAACAATGCAAATCGCGATAAATGGAAAATGAGGTTTGTGAAAGCTTTTTAGCCTTAAAATCATAGCCCGAAGTGTATTGTATTTTCCATTTCGGGGTAAGGTTGAAATCGCCGTTGAAGTTTAAGGTGTTCATAATTGATCTACTCTCTGGCCTTCCCAACGGGTTGCTATAGTTAAAACTGTAGGAGAAAGAAAAATTCCAGGGAATATTAAAATCCACAAAAGCGTTGGGGTCTCTGCTTATTCTGTTCAACTCGTCAATCTGTGTTTGGGTTCTATTGGCTGTGGTATTAGCAGCATTCAATTTGTCAATGTTTTCGTTGCGTTTTTTAAAAGCATCTGGATTGAGACTGTAATCAAACGAGAAATTAAAATTGGTTAAACGAGGAGCTTTACCGTTGTTCCACACGTATTTATCCACCTCTTGATAAGAATAAGAAGTTTGTTGATTGGCACCTGTACCGGTGGTGTAAGCTACATTTTCAACCATATAAGGGCTAAAACTACCGCTGAAGTTAATACCTAATTTCTCCGAAAATTGCGATCGACCACTAAAGCTGATGGGCGAAAGCTTTTTCTGTTTGGCAAAGAAGTTGTAAGCACTAGAGAAAGAAAGCCCTTGCAAAATTGCCAGTTTTTTTTCGCCTAATCCGCTAGTGTCTTTACGATTCCTGATTTTTAGCTCAACATTGTTATCCAAAGAAAAGCCAATACTACCACTTTTGCCTTGTGAGGGTCCACCACCTTGAAAAACAGAATATTTGAGCACGTTGCCATATTGATCTTTCACATATTCTCCGGTAGGTACGCTATAACCCGGTCTAATATCATCAGTATAAAACATGGCTCTTTCGTAATAGCCGTATCTCGATTCGGAAAAATCCGGACGATAGCTAAAACTCATGCTTGGGGTCATTACGTGGCGTATGGCTCGTATAGCTCCGTTGCCCTTAAACTGTTTTATACCATATATTTTGGTGGACATACCCGTGCTTAGGCTGTATTGCCCTCCACGTTTAAACCCATTTAGTGTATCGGTACGCACTTCATAACCACTGGCGGTTCTAATGTAGCGGTTGTGTATTGTTTTAAATACCCAATGCTCATTATAGTTCACACTAGACGAGAAATTGAAATACTTAAACAGTGTAAAAGGTAAAGAAATAGGAATATTGTGGTCAATACTTCCAGTAAACCGGCTAAATCCACCCGGGGCAAACAATAAATCTTCGGTAGTATTGACGGTGTTACTGGCATTCATACTGTAGCCCATGGTCAGTTTTTGATACCATTTGCTCTCTCCTACCCTTTTTTTCGAGTCGAATGGGTTTAGGGTGGACATGTTTAAACTCACCTGTGGTAGGGTTAAACTAATTGTCTTAGACTGTATTTCTTGACTGTGAGTAAGTGCCGAGGTGAAATTGAAAAGCCCATCGCCAAACACCCGCCCGTATGATATAGATGAGCTCATGGTGTTGCGAAGCATTTGGGTAGCATCGTAAGTTCCGTTTGCCGCTGTTACTTGCATGTAATTACTAGACCCTGCATTTACCGAGGCACTAAATGTTGTGCCCGGTCGGGCGTTTGCCCCTTGGCTGTGCGTCCAGCTGATGTTGAAAGCTTTTTGCGGAGTATATTCAGGAGTTCCCTCCAAACCGTTTCTAGAGCTCGAATAACTAAGATTTACGTTACCGTTGTACTTATATCGTTTGGTATAGGTTGATGCCAAATTGAGGTCGTATGAGCCGTTGGTGTAGATATTTCCGGTAAGTCGCGAGTCGATATAGTCGTTAAAGGCCATGTAATAGCCGCCCCCCGTTAGCGAAAAACCTTTGGTAGCATCTTCGCCCGGTGTGGGCAAAATAAAACCCGATGCTTTTTTATTGGGCTTAGGGAAAAAAGCGAAAGGTAAGGCCAGTGGCATGGGTATATCCTCAAACTTCATGTAAACCGGACCGGTAATAATACTATTTTCGGTGGCAATACCCTTGGTTATGAAAATACCAAAGTGTGGGTGTGGCAAATTGCAGGTGCTGTAGGTAGTACCACCAACATGAAATTCGTTGTCGGGCTGCATTTTAGTTTTACCACCCGAAAAATATCCGCCCTCTTGCTCGGTAAAAACTCCATACACTACGCCTTTGGTACTTTGTGTATTGTACAATATCGAATCAGCTATAGAAGAGCCTTGTTCTTCTGATTTGAAAATGGGTCTACCAACGTATCGGCCTTTTTCATTGTGTCGCCCCTTGGCAAATATGGTCTTGTTTTTCGAGTCGAAACGAATGTAATCGGCATCCAATTCAAAACCTTCATATTTCACTCTTGCTCCGCCGTAAAGGTATTGTAACTCGTTTTTACGATCAACAATAACCGAATCTTTTGCATAATACTCTAGCTTCGAATCAAGTCCACTGCGTTTCATATTGTGCCTAACGGTATCGGGTTGAGTGGCTTGGACTGACTGGGGCTTGGTTTGTTGAGAAATATCTTGAACCAAATTAGGCAAGGCATACAGCTTATTATCAGCTAGTAACACCAACAATAACAGAAATATAAAAAAAGGGAAATGGATTACCTGTTTCAACTTTATCTTCAAATGTTTATTTTGCAATATTTTCAATCACAAAACGTTCCAAAATTAATGAAAATTATAGCAATGAGTAAGCTAAAAGAATTATTGGGAGTATGCTGCTTAGCAACACTGCTTTTAAGCTCTTATAATCAGTCTTTTGCACAAGAATACAAATTAAAAACTATCGTAATTGATGCTGGGCACGGAGGCAAAGACGGAACTACACGTGGATTGTTTTCCGTAGAAAAAGATGTAGCCCTGCGTACCGCACTAAATTTGGGTAAACTTATACAAGACAGCCTGAAAGACGTAAAAGTAGTCTATACCCGTACCGAAGATGTGTTTGTTCCTTTATACGAGCGAATAGGTTTGGCCAACAAAGTAAGTGCAGATTTATTTATTTCTATCCATTGCAATGACATGCCCTCCTATCCTCATAAAAAAGTTGTTGGTTATAAAAAAGGAAAAAAAGGAAAAAAAATTCCTATTTACCATACAACTTATACAAAAAGCACCTCAACCCGAGGAACCGAAACCTTTGTATCGGGTACAAGTCGCATCAATGAACAAGATGAGGCCATAAAACGGGAAAATGCTTCAATCTTTTTAGAAGAGAACTATAAAGAAAACTACGAAGGTTTTAACCCCGACGATCCCGAAAGTGCCATCATACTATCATTGATGAAAAATACCTACCGAACACAAAGTCTAAAGTTTGCCAAACTTATTCAGGAACAGTACGTTGCCGCTGGGCGGATAGACCGAGGGGTACAAGAAAAAAGTTTGGCCGTGTTGGCTCGTGCCGGAATGCCTGCAGTATTGACCGAAATTGGCTTTCTCAGCAACCCTAGCGAAGAAGAGTACATGAGCTCTGAAGAAGGTCAAAAAGAAATTACACATTGCTTACTGAAGGCTATAAAAGCATATAAGCAAAGTTTAGAAACGGTAAATTAGGCTTAATTTTCAGAAGCATCTGGTATTTTGTAGCTCTAGTACCCAAGCATCGCCACAAAACCTTACAATTGCCCTAATTTTTCACTACTTTTGCAGAAAAAAAAGAAATGAGCAAGAATATTGCAGCGTTAAAATTGGGTATTTTAGGCGGTGGGCAACTAGGAAGAATGTTAATTCAAGATGCCATCAATTACAACATAGAAAGTTTGGTATTAGACCCCGACCAAGATGCCCCCTGCAAGCATATCGCCAATAAATTTGTTGTAGGTGCTTTAAGTGACTACAACACCGTATATCAGTTTGGGCAAGATGCCGATCTGATTACTATAGAAATTGAAAAAGTAAATGTAGATGCCCTAGAGCAGCTGGAAAAAGAGGGAAAATTGGTTTATCCTCAATCGCGAGTAATACGGCTAATCCAAGATAAAGGAACACAAAAACAGTTTTTCAAGGAAAACAATATCCCTACCTCACCTTTTATACTAGTAAACGACATTGAGGAATTAAAAAGCGGGGTATTTCCTTTTCCTTTTATGCTAAAGCTAAGAAGAGATGGTTACGACGGAAGAGGCGTACAAAAAATAAATAGTCCCGAAGATTTGAACAACAGTTTTGATGCACCTTGCCTAGCCGAAGAATTGGTTGATTTTGAGAAAGAAATTGCGGTGATTGTAGCCCGTAACGATAAAGGCGAAGTAAAAACCTTCCCGATGGTTGAGATGGAATTTAACCCCGAAGCCAATTTGGTAGAGTTCTTAATTTCACCATCCACCTATCCGGAGAATATCCAACAAAGAGCAGAAGAAATTGCTATCCAAGTAGCCGAATCGTTGAGTATTACTGGTATTTTAGCCGTAGAAATGTTTGTTTGTAAGAATGGCGACATCTTAGTAAACGAGCTGGCTCCACGCCCACACAACAGCGGCCACCAAACTATTGAAGGCAATTATGTTTCACAATTTGACCAACACCTTCGAGCCATTTACAATTTGCCACTTGGTGACACCCGTGCTATCAGCAACGCCATTATGGTAAATATTTTAGGTGAAAAAGGTTATGAAGGGCTAGCCAAATACGAAGGAATGGAAGAAATTATGGCTTTAGATGGAGTGTACCTACATTTGTATGGTAAAAAATACACCAAACCTTTCAGAAAAATGGGACACCTAACTATTGTGGATCAAAACCGAGAAAAAGCCATAGAAAAGGCTCGATTTGTACAAAAAACCCTTAAAGTAATTGCATAGCACAATACCCAACAATATGAAAATAGGAATTATAATGGGAAGCCAATCGGACTTACCCGTGATGCAAGATGCCGCTGATATTTGTCGAGCTTTCGGTGTTGACTACGAAATCACCGTTGTATCGGCACATCGCACACCCGAGCGCATGTTTGATTATGCTAAAAACGCAGCATCGAGGGGTATCAAGGTGATTATTGCCGGTGCCGGTGGTGCAGCGCATTTACCGGGTATGGTGGCATCTATCACTACTGTACCGGTTATCGGTGTACCCGTAAAATCGTCTAATTCTATTGACGGCTGGGACAGCATCTTGTCTATCTTGCAAATGCCCAACGGCATTCCCGTAGCTACAGTAGCACTCAATGCTGCAAAAAACGCCGGTTTATTGGCTGTGCAAATTCTATCGACTGCCCTACCCGAGCTGGCTACAAAAATGCAAGACTACAAAGACGAGTTGCGCAAAAAAGTAGAGGACAGTGCTGCTGAACTAGAGGCTTAAAGCGTCACACTAATTTAGGTTTGGATCTATAGGAAAATTACTGATATGGGCATATTTTGGACCCAAATCAATAATTACCTCTTTCCAAATAGCTTCTTGGTCTTGACTAAAAACAGTGTCAAGCTGATTAAGTTCTGACACCATCCAAGTATTTTCGAGCAATTCGGCTTCCAGCTGCTCGGGGGACCAACCGGAGTAACCTAAAAAAATCTTCACATCCTCTTTTTGTAGTTCATTATCGTTGAGCAAGGTACACAAAAGTGTAAAATCGCCACCCCAAAACAAGCCGGGAGCAATTTGCATTCCTTCCAAGCCAAGATCCGGGCGACGGTGTATAAAATGCAACGTATCTACCTCTACGGGGCCTCCAAAGAAAACTGGGAAATCGGCACTCCACAGTTCAGGTACGATGTCTTTTACCATCAAACTGCTGGGCTGGTTCAGCACAAAACCTACTGTACCTTCTGCATTGTGCTCAGCAAGTAAAATAACAGAGCGTCTAAAATTTGGATCAGCCAAAAAAGGCTCCGAAATCAATAATCTGCCAGCTATAGGTTGGGTTTGTGTTAACATACACGAAATTTAATAAAAATATGATGACAAAAACTACATTTGTATCATGAAACTCAAAACAAAAACCCTACAAGATTTGCGCCAAGATTACCACAGCAACCAACTTGGCGAACAAGATATACTTCTGGACCCGATGAAACAATTTGAAAAATGGTTTGAAGAAGCCATGGCAGCCAAGATTTACGAACCCAACGTAATGACATTAGCTACTGCCGATAAATCGGGTCGCCCAAATGCCAGAATTGTGCTACTTAAAGGTTTCGACGAGAAGGGCTTTAGTTTCTACACCAATTACCTGAGCCAAAAAGGTAAAGAGCTAAGAAAAAACCCTTATGCTTGCTTGGTATTTTTTTGGGCCGAAATGGAAAGACAAGTACGAATTGAAGGCTTGGTAGAGAAATTAGACAAAACAGTATCAGAAGAATATTTCCATTCGCGTCCATTCGGAAGTCAAATTGGAGCTATCGCTTCGCCACAAAGCCAAACCATCAATAGCCGTGCAGAGTTGGAGCAAAAAGTAAGCGAACTGAGCCAACAATACGAAGGGAAAACCGTGCCCAAACCCTCGCACTGGGGTGGATATTTGGTAAAACCTACCTGTATCGAATTTTGGCAAGGCCGATCTAGTCGCTTGCACGACCGTATTCAATACAAACTAACCGGGCAAGATTGGAAAATAGAACGTTTGGCACCTTAATGTTTTAACACCCCATTTTTAGCTTATGACCATCAGCAACAAACATCCAAAACAGCTTTATTTACTGTTTTTTACCGAGATGTGGGAACGTTTTTCTTTCTACGGAATGAAAGCCCTACTCTTGGCCTACATGGTAACCCAACTAAAATTTGACGAACCAAAAGGATATGCTATTTTGGGTGCCTACTCTGCCTTGGTATATACCATGCCTATGTTTGGAGGTATGCTGGCCGATAAATTTTTGGGATACAGAAGGGCTATTATTTTTGGCGGAATAATGATGGCCATTGGCCATATTGTACTAGCCATACCGCAAGACTGGAGCTTTTTCTACGGCATGGCATTTATTATTTGCGGAAATGGTTTCTTCAAACCTAACATCTCTAGCATGGTAGGTACTTTATACGACAACAATGACCCACGAAAAGACAGCGCCTTCTCGCTATTTTATATGGGTATTAACATTGGTGCAGCCATTGGTGGCTTGCTGTGTGGCTACGTAGGGCAGAAAATAAACTGGCACTATGGTTTTGGTATAGCCGGAATTTTCATGATTTTGGGTTTAATCATTTTCATTATCGGCCAAAAATCTTTTGGAGACAAGGGACTACCTCTTAATGAACGTTTAAACCACAAACTAATTGGCCCACTAAAAATAGAGCACAGCATTTACTTGCTATCAATCATCTTATTGCCGCTAATTGTAACTCTGTTCAATTATTACGAAGCACTGGACAGCATTATGCTATTTTTGGCAATAGTTTCAGTAGTGTATATCCTTTATTTGGCTACAAAGCTCGAAAAAGCAGCCAAATACAAATTGCTGTCAGCATTGACACTGGTGGTAGTTTCTACATTTTTTTGGGCTTTTTATGAGCAAAATGCCGGTTCATTAAACCTGTTTGCCATGCGCAACGTAGATATGCATGTGTTGGGTATTGAACTACCGGCACTATCGGTCAACAATTTTTTGCCTCCGGCCTGGGTTATCATCCTTAGTTTGGCCTTTGCTTCGTTGTGGCCTTGGATGGCCAAAAAAGGCATTGAGCCTTCAACACCTGTCAAGTTTGCTTTTTCTTTTTTGTTTGTAGCCTTGGGCTTCTTCACTTTTTATTTGGCCTGCAAAGCCAATTTGTCCACCGGACTAATTCCCTTATTGGCTTTTGCCGGAGGTTATTTCTTCATCATCTGCGGAGAGATGTGTATATCGCCAGTAGGTTTATCTATGATAACCAAACTATCACCTTTAAATATTGTAGGCTTGATGATGGGTATTTTCTTTTTCTTTACTGCAATAGGCGAATTTTTAGCCGGTAAAATTGGTTCTTTGATGAGTATCCCGAAAGAAGTGGTAGCGGCCAACAACCCGGTGCTATCAATGCCCTATTACGCCAATATTCTATTGCAAATATCAATCTACTCAGCCGGTATCGGATTGTTTATTTTCTTACTTGTACCCACTTTAAAACGCTGGATGGGTAATATTCACTAAATATTGTGCTATCTCACTACAAAGGGATAAATAGTTGTTCATCCCTTTGTAGTTTATAATAATTATCACAAGGTTAATCTTCCAAACTTTGCTCTACGGCATACATATGTGCTATTTCGGCAGCATATTTTTTCTCTACCACACGGCGTTTTACTTTTAAAGTTGGGGTAATCTCTCCCTCCTCTACACTAAAAGGATTGCGTTTGATGATAAAATGTTTGATACGCTCAAATTTGGCTAACTCATTGCTAATTTTTTTGATATCAGCAGCCATCCAATCGTTAATTTCTTTGTTCGGTATAAAAATATCGTCCTGCAAGAAAAAATCATCGTTTAAAGCAAAAGCTTCTTGCATATTTTCCCGGTTAGGAATTATGATAGCTGTAATGTATTCCTTTTTATCACCAATCAAAAACAATTGGTCTATTTTGGTACTTTTAAGATAGGTGTTCTCTACCGGTGTGGGGTACACATTCTTACCATAAGCATTTACAATCATGTTTTTCAGCCTATCGGTAATTTGCAAGTTGCCTTTGTAAAAACGGCCAATATCGCCCGTGTGGAACCATCCATCTTTATCAATAGCCTCGGCCGTTTCGGCAGGTTTGTTAAAATACCCCTTCATTACACAATGGCCACTTACAATAATTTCACCCTCATCACAAGAAAAATCTTCCGAAAAGGTATCGTGGGTTTGAATATTGATAATTTGTTTGGTATCAACATTTTGTATAGCAACCTCAATACCGGGTATTACCCTACCCACGGTTCCGTAAACCTGACGATGAAACTCCGTAACCGACATTACCGGCGAAGTTTCGGTAAGTCCAAAACCTTCTAAAATTTTTATACCCAAATTACCGAAAAACTCTCCCACATTTTTGGGAAGTGCCGCTCCGCCAGAAATCATAAATTTTAGGCGCCCGCCAGTTTTTTCCTTAATCTTGCTAAACACTAATTTTTCGGCAAGGGCTTTTTGCATTTTTAACATGGGCCCGGCGTTCTTTCCTGCCTCGAGTTGTTGGCGGTAAGCACTCCCCCTATCTAAAGCCCAATTGAATATTTTGGCTTTCATACCTCCATCTGCCGTGCCCGATTTGATGGCTTTGTCGTGTATGCGTTCCAACAATCGAGGTACACAGTTCATCACTGTTGGGCGTACCTCGGCCATATTTTTGGCCAGCAATTCCAAGCTTTGGGCAAAAGCAATTTTACAACCTTGAGCACAACACACATGATAAGTTGCGGTGCGCTCAAAAACGTGCGACAGAGGTAGAAAAGACAAAAAAGTTTCTTTCTCGTCAATTACGGGAATTTGTTGAAGACATACTTTCACATTCTCAACAAAATTGTTGTGTGTAAGCATTACCCCCTTGGGTGTACCCGTTGTACCCGATGTATAAATTAGCGCAGACACATCCTCGGGCATTACGGAGGCCCGACAAGCTGCAATTTTCTCTTGCATAGCAGGATTTACTTCGGTGTTGAGCAAGGTCTGAAAATCAATTATCTCTGCCCCCAAGTCTTCGGGTACAGCAATTTTGTTGTAGCCCTCAAATGCCGGGATAATGAACTGCAGCTCTTTACAATTATCGGCTATCTTGAGCACCTTTTTAAACAAAAATGCATTACCAATCAAAATAGCTTTGATACCCGAGTCATTGATGATATAAGCTACTTCGTGCTCGGATAAGGTAGGGTAAATTGATACGTTTATAGCCCCAATTTGTTGGATACCTTGATCATAATACACATATTCTGGCGAGTTGTCTATCATCAATCCAAGACGATCACCTTGGGTAATGCCTTTTTCTAAAAAAAATGCACTTATGGCATCAGCACTATCCAATGTTTGTTTGAAAGAAATTTCTTCCCAATTGTTACTTTTTTTATGTATTAGAAAGGTCGCCTCGGCGGGATGAATGTATTTCACTACATTTCTGAGCAAAGACGGAACCGTTGCTTTTTCATCAAATCTTACCATTATTCAATAAATTTCGTCTGGTTTCTAAGAGCAATGATAAAAGATTGGGCGCAATATTACAAGAAAGGTATAAACAAATAGGGCTCAAGCTTAAAATAAACCAAATGTATATTCAACTTGCCGAAGCAACTTTAGCCGATAAACTTTTTAAAAAAAACTGTAAATTAACAGACTGCAAAACTATTTTACTTGAAATTAGAAAAACTAGTTTATCTTCAATTTATGAATAAATTCTGCCTTCATTTAATATGCTTAATGTTTATTGGTTATTGTAACTATGCCAATGCAAAAGATATTGTACAACAGGATGCACCATCAACCCAAAAAACCGTTGAAATTGGTCTAAATTACTATAAAAAAAGTGAGCTCGACAAAGCTTTGCACTACCTTAATTTGGGTAAAGAGCAGGCTACAACACAAAAGGATACAGCATCACTTATTAAAGCTCTTAACGGTATTGGAAAAGTACATTCTGACAAGGCCGATAACCCTACAGCACTTTCTTACTATCTAAAAGCCCTTAGCTTGGCCGAAAAAACAAAAAATGAAATGGCGATAGCACATATTGAAAAAAATATTGGCGTATTATACATTACCTGGAAAAATTTTGATAAGGCCTTACAACACTATGAAACAGCTCAGCAAATAGCAGTTAAGCTTGGTGACGACAAACTCATTGCCGATTGCTATAACAATAAAGGAACTGTTTATGAGCAGCAAAAAAAATATCAAAAAGCATTAGAAGCTTACGGAAAAGCTTTAGCATTCTACGAAAAAAACAAATCAATGCCTGGCGTTGCCATGTCCTACTCAAACCTAGCCATTATCTACAAGGAGCTTAAAAACTATCAAAAAGCTATTGACTACAACTTTAAAGCTTTGGACATTATGGTAATAATAAACGATAAATGGATGCAAGCAGCCACGTTGAACAATATTGGCAACCTTTATTGTAGTATGAAAAATTATAAGCAAGCATTATATTATGGAGAGAAATCTGTAAAACTAGCACAAACCATCAATGCGAAGGAGATTGAAGTAAACTCTTATGAATTTCTATCTGAAGCAGCAGCGGCAATAAACAATCACCAACTGGCCTACCATTACATGCAAAAATTATACAAGGTTAATCAAGACTTTATAAACACCGAAAAAACACATCAATTTTCGGAGTTGGAAGTAAAGTACAAAACCGAGAAAAAAGAAAAAGAACTTACAGCCGCAAAACTAAAACTTTCGCAAGAAGAAATAAAGTCGAAACAAAAAAGTATGTGGCTTGTTCTTTTATGTAGTGTAGTACTTTTGGGGATAATCCTTTTTAGCAACCTTAGAGCAAAAACGAAACTAAAACAAGAACAATTAGCACTGGAAAACAAACTTTTAGGAGAACAGGCAAATGCCAAAGTACAAGAGCAACGTTTGGAAATTTCACGCGAACTGCACGATAGTTTGGGCTCACAACTTACCTTCATCAGTGCTGTATTGGATGGACTAAAAAAATCTACCACCCATTTAGATGATATGGTAAACAACAAAATAAATACCCTCTCCGATTTTTCAGAAAATGCTATTAATGAGTTAAAAAACACCATTTGGGCACTCAACTCAAAAGAACTATATCTTAACGACCTTAAACTAAAAATCCTCAACTTCATAAATAATGCTAGCGAAGCCAAAGAGGACATACAGTTCAATTTCGATTTTGATATAGCTCACAATTTTAGGCTCAACTCCAAACAGGCTGTTAATTTGTTCCGTGTTTTTCAGGAAATTGTAAACAACACTTTTAAATACGCACAGGCAAAAAATATTTTGGCAAGCTTTACACAACAGGACAATAAGCTGATAATGCAAATAGCCGACGACGGCATTGGTTTTAATTTGGAAGAGCAACAGAACAAATCGTATGGTATAAGCAACATTAAAAAACGTATTATAGAACTAAATGGTAAATTAGTCCTTGAAACCGCACCCAACAAAGGTACCAGGTACAAAATTGAAATCAATTTGATATGATAGATATTCTTGTGGTAGAAGATAAACAATTTGCCCAAATGGCTCTTTTAGATAAGCTATCTACATTTGCAGATATTTGTGTAAAACACACTTCGGCAAACGGGCAACAGGCGGTTGATTATCTGGTCGAACAAACGGTTCATCTGGTGTTGATGGACATAGAAATGCCCGTAATGAACGGCATAGAAGCCACAAGCATCATCAAGCAAAAATATCCGCACATTAAAATTATCATGATTACCGTTTACGATGATGACGATTATATTTTCAACGCCATTAAAGCCGGTGCCGATAGCTATATCCTTAAAGAAACCAAAGCCGACAAAATTTACGAAACCATTGTAGATACGTTGAACGGCGGAGCGGTAATGTCGCCATCCATAGCAGTAAAAACGCTGCAATTGCTCAAAAACAGTACCCCAACTAATATTGAAAAACAGCCTTGTGCTATAGAACTATCCGTCCGAGAAACCGAAATTTTAGAACTGATTGGACAGGGAATGACCAATAAAAAAATTGCCGAAAAATTATATATTTCCCCTTTTACTGTAAAAAGACATATCGAAAATATATACCAAAAATTACAAGCGCACAACCGTATAGAGCTTTTAGCAAAAGCAAGACAAAACAGATTAATCTAGTAAAAATAGACCTGTAACAACATTTGGGTAGTTGCCACATTACTCAGGCTCACCTTTAAAACCTTAATTCATCAAAAAAAATGGGATGTTTAGCCCATTGCAGCATCCGATTTTTTAGGTAAAATTTGCTAAACCATAAACATTATAAAAATTAAATTTTGAACGCTCCGAAAAATATAGACCAAAATAAAGAATCGGCTCACTCCAAAAAGCCTACACTTTCAGCACGTGAGAAACAAGTTTTAAATTTACTAGCCAAGGGTCTTCGTAATAAAGATATTGCTGAGCACTTACATATTTCTGTTTTTACAGCAAAGCGTCATACCGAAAATATTTATCGGAAACTAAGTGTACACAACCGGATTGAATTATTTCAGAAAGCTAGAAAAAATAAATTGATTTAAAATTTGGGCTAAACAGCCCATTTTACAAACTTCTTTTTTTAATAATATTTGTATATGATATTAAAACCCAAAAAGTCATGAAAAAAATCTACACCTTATTATTGCTTATAACCGTAATATTTGGTTCTTGCAAAAAAGACGATGCCAAAAACGCAAAAGGCACTTTAACCGCCAAAATTGATTTGTACGATACTATCACCAAGAAATGGTCTGGAGGACAAGATTTTACCGCCACCAAGGTAGAAACAAGCAAATCTGGCGACAATTATACCGTTAAAGGTTCCGATGCGGCAGGCACATCATTTTCCTTAACCGTTAAAAACGTTACCGCAGCAGGAAAATACACAGATATTGATGCATCTCTTGTAAAAGCTGGCAAAACCTACAACACAGCTTGGGGCAATGTTACCGTAACCGAAGTTACTTCCAAATCGTTAAAAGCCACTTTTATTTTCGAAGGTGCAGAGTGGTCGGTTAATAACGGTGTGGTTGACGCTAGTTTTTAATAAAACTACCGTCATTGCGAACGCAGTGAAGCAATCTCATAGAGCAAAAGAGATTGCTTCGTCGTCCCTCCTCGCAATGACGGAAAATTGCAATAACGAAAACCTTTAATACCCAATAAGATGAAAACTCTTTACCAAAAACTCTGCTTAGCCATAAATGTATGGCTATTGCTGTTGGCAGGCACCTCCAACGCACAAGACGGTTTTACCACCTCTTTTGCCTTTGGCGGCGGCGCAACCGTGGTTGACGAAATGCGCTACGCCACAGATGGCAACCTCTATTTTGTAGCCCGCTTGGGCGGAAAAAACGTTTTTGCCGGCAACAATTACGACCCCGGAGCCGGAGGTGCCAACAGTGTAATGCCCCTACAGCAATGGGTATTTGGCAAGGTTAGCTCCTCGGGACAACAAACCGTGCTAAAAACATTTGAAAGAGATGGCAACCAAATTTTGTGGAACTCGCTGGGTGGCAACCATACAATTGACAAAGACGGTAATTTAATTAGCGTAATGACAAGCACTTACCCCGGCAACAACTATGGCGATGGCTTTGTAGAAACCGGCTACGGTGCAAAAATTGTAAAAACCAACAAAAACGGCACAGTACAATGGGTAAAACCGATAAATACAGGCGTTAACATAAACTATGGTGAAAATGGAACAACCCTACCCAATGTAAACGGCCTGCAAGTAATGGATGATGGATCGGTTTATCTGATTATTGCTTCAAACAATAAAATTACGGATAACGGTAGCCCATACTTTGATAAATATCCGACTCGAATTATAAAATATAACACTAGTGGTGATGAAGTTTGGCACCACGAAATATTTGCAGATAGAAATGCACTTGGTTTTGTAGTATCAGCTCCAAAACAATTTGCCGACAACAACGGCAATGTGGTGGTGGGCATCACCATTCCCAACGGTCATTCTGCCAATTTTATATCGGGTGGCACAACCCTCACCGCAACCAACCCTTATGGCGGAAACTATTGGTGTTTAATAGGTTTGGACAACACCGGAGCAAGAAAATGGTTTCATTCGGCAGGTTTGGGTGCAAATTTCAGAGCGGTTGACCCCAACAACGGAACGGTTTACGTAGCTTACAACTACTCTGGCGCAAACAACACCCCTCCGGCCATTGCACCTTACAACACGCTACCCAATATTAATCCTGCATACCCTTTAGTTAACTCTTATATGTGGCGTGGTATGCTAAAATTAGATATTACCACAGGTAATATTAGCAATTCGGTAGCCAATTTACCTGCTACAGGGAATGCCAACTTTCTAAGTGAAGCCGAAAAACTACATGTACGTACTGATGGTAGTCTGATTTTTTACGGTCATAAAGAAACTTTCTCTGCTATTGGTAATTATCTAGTACCAGACAATTATAATGCAATTATTTTTACCGATGCCAATTACGGCAATATTAAGGTATCGCAGGCACCAATGCCCAAAGTAACCATGATTGCCGAAAACAGCACTAATTTTGCTGTTTCAAGCGGCTTTAACGAAGCCTTTACCATCAGCACAGGTACAGTAACGCCTTTTGTAATAGATACCGATTTTGGCACACGCTTTCCAATGTATGCCGCAGCTAAAAGCGACAGTTACATTGCTCAGGGAACTATTAGCCAAATTGCCGCACCCAAAGTTACCAAATGGACAGGCGCAGCATCAACCGCATGGAACGATGCCGCCAACTGGAGCAATGGCGTACCCGATGCAATTACAATTGCCGAGTTTGATGCCAATGTAGCCAACCAACCTACCGTATCGGGTGCAACAACTGTTGGAAGAGTGGTAATTAACAACGGTGTAACCGCTACCTTGCCTGCAAGCAATCTTACCATTAAAAACATATTAACCATTAACGGCACGTTAAAATTCCCCGTTTCGGGCTTTGTGTTGTTTCAGGGATATAATGCAACTGCCATAGAGGGCAACGGCACACTCGAATTTGACGGAATAGGCAGCGCAGGCAATTACTACGCTGGCACAATAAGCCCACAATTATCCTTAAAAACCAATGTGGCCACCACCATTACCGGCACTTTTAAAACCTTAGAATTTGTAGGCTCATCGGCAAAAATTACCGCAAGCAGCGGAGCAATAGGACTTACCATTACCAGTACTGCCGCCAACGCCATTACAGGGGCAAGCAGCACCAATTACATTGTGGGCAAACTTACCCGTAGCGTTGTAGCAGGTGTGGTTTACGATTTTCCCGTAGGTACGGTAAACTATTATTTGCCTGCCACCATTAATACCAACAACATTGCAGGTACAAGCACCCTAACGGTAGAACCCAAAACCACCACCGTTACCGCACCAAATGTGAATTTGGCAGGTACAACCATTAATCGTGTTACCAATAATGGCACATGGAGCATTACGCCCGATGTGCAACCCACATCGGGAACTTACCACCTAACGCTAAATAAAAACAATGCCACCAATGGCGATAGCGATGCCAATAAATATGTATTGTTAAAAACATCGCCCAATGGCAGTTTATACAGTTTTGAGGGTAGTTTGGGCAACAGAAGCCAAACAGGCGGTACAGGCTCAAACCCCAATTTTTCCAACTCGGCCATATCGGCAACGCAAAACGATTTAGAAACCTTTAACGATTATATCATTGCGGTAACATCGGCACCTATTACGACGCCTTTAACCGTAACCAACAGCACTTGGACAGGCACGGCCAACACCGAGTGGAACAATGCCGCCAATTGGAGCAACGGCGTACCCACAAGTACGGTAAATGCCGTTATTCCCGCAGGTGCAACAAACTACCCTTTGGTTTACAGCACAACACCGGCGTATTTAAAAAGCCTTACCATTAATGCCGGTGCAAGCGTAAACCTATCAGACAAATTATTGGTAAGCAACAACGTTGTAAACAATGGTACTATTACAGTAAATACCAACAACAATATGTACAGTGGTTTACCCACTCGTGCCAACCTTACCGGTACGGGAAAAGTGATACTGGAAAAACCACAAACTTATAACACCTCTGGTTCTGCTACGGGCGACATGGATTGTGACTTGGATATCAACATTGGCAATGATAAAATCATTAACCTTGTGGGCAAGTTTGGCGGCAACATCAATATTATTTCGGGGCAAATTACCGCCCGCAATTATGGCAGCGTATGGTTTACGCCAACCAAAGCATCAAGCACTATACAAATTACCGCACCTATCAACAACATTGCAGGCCGTATATGGAAAACCGTAACCCCCGGCTCGGGAACTTATTATTTCCCTCTGGGCAACGACCAATATCATCGCCCTGCGCCTGCCGATGGCCGTAAATATGGTGCGCTAACCATCACCAACAACAACATTGCCACCATTAGCCAATATGTGGTTTGGTTTGATGCTTATTATACAGATGCAGTAGGCATACAACACGGCAGCGATATTTTTACCAGTTCTATCAACTCGGGGCAATGGAACGTTCAAATAAGCGGCACTACATCGGCCACGGGCACAATAGATTTAGTTTTTGAGACCAAAGACTACACCAACGGCCGTACCGATATTAACGATTATGTGTTGTTGCGCAAACTTGGCAACGGCGGTGTTTGGGCAGTAGTGCCTAACGCCAATTTTACCGAAACCGGCGGAAAAATAACTGTTACCGCCAATGGCTTAGCCCCAATTGCATCGGGCAATGATGTTACCAAATTTTGCATCGGCCTAAAAGCCACCACCACCACTTGGACAGGCGCAGCCAACAACGGCAACTGGAATACGGCCGCCAACTGGAGCAACGGCGTACCCAACAGCACCATTAAAGCAATATTTAACAGCAGTGCTACTAATTTCCCAACTACCAACATTCCTACCGGTAACGGTGCAGCTACCGTAGAGGTACAAAGCGGTGCTACTTTAACCCTGCCCTCTACCTTTTATACCGCCATACCTATGGTAAACAACGGCACTATAGAGGTGAAAATGAACTACGGCGGCGATATTTTTTATGGCTTTGGCAGTGGTAGCACGTTTAATATGCCAACAGGAACGGGCACTATAAAATTTAGCGATAACGCCATCAAAAAAATTGACGGTTACTATTTTAACAACACCATTGCCAACTCGGTAGAAATAAACTTACCTGCAGGACTTAGCCTTGTACGTAATCTTAACATTGGTGGTAATTTAACTTTAACAAATGGTGTAGTTACTGTTGCCAGTGATAACCAACCTTTATACCTCACCAATCCTACGGCAACAGTTACAGGCAATGCCAATGCCTATGTTGTAGGAATGCTAAACCGTACCGTTAACACATCGGGTACATATACCTTCCCGGTAGGAGCTGCTAGTGCTTATACACCTGCTGTTTTGCAACTCAACAACATTGTTGGGCCTACTACTATTGCTGCGAAATATAGTACTGCAGCCATAGACGGGCAACCCAATTTAACCATTGGCGGGCAAAATGTGAACTCCTTATTAGCAGGTGGTAGTTGGGAAATTACACCAACACCAAGTTTAACTGGAGGTAGTTACGATGTTAGTCTTTCGGCACCCTTAGGCTCATCTACGGCAGGTAGTTTTGTAGTGCTAAAGCGTCCATACAATTACAGCTTTGCCCAATGGGAAAACCAAGGCACCAACCTACCATCCTCTGTTAATAGTGGTGTGGTAACAGCATCCGTTACAGGACTAACCTCGTTTTCACAATTTGGAATTGGCGAAGTCCCCGGATCTTTACCCGTTACCTTAGTAAATTTCACCGGAAAAGCTGAAAGTCAAACTATTGTATTAAACTGGGAAACTGCAAGTGAACAAAACAATAGCGGCTTCGTGATAGAACATAGCACAGATGGTATTAATTTTCAAAAAATTGGAGAAGTTAAAAGTAGCACTCCAAACACAATACATAGCACGCTGTATAGTTTTAGAGATAAACAGCCCAAAAATGGCGCAAATTACTACCGATTAAAACAATTAGATCTGAATGGCGATGTTAACCTATTAGGCATTACATCAGTAAATTTTCAACTCGCTGCTTTAGATATCCAAATTTATCCAAATCCGGTAAGTACAACACTTAATTTCAAGGGGCTTAACGGTAAAAAAGGACAAGTAATTTGGTACAATACTAAGGGACAGAAAATTGGTGAAAATACAGTTGAGAATGACAAAATCACTATTCCTAATCATTTAAATAATGGATTATACATCATTCAGCTAGTACTAAACAGCGGAACTTTAAGCAATTACAAAATAAATGTTTACCGTTAAAAACAAATTTATCCATTAAATAGCTGTACAAAACAGGGGCTGTCCTACCTTTTCGGACAGCCTCTTTTTTTATAGTGCAGTTTAGCGTTCTAATAAAAATGCAGTCTTAAATTTTACTTGGCTATAAGATTTTGCTACAGCCAGCAAAAATAAATTTAATATTCCTTCCCAATCATTTATCATCAACTACACCTAAAAACACAGCTTTAATTTCGCAAATTCATCTACCTTCTCAAAACTCAAAAAAGAATTAAATTGCTTACTTTTGCAAAAAATTCAGAAAATGAGCCAAAGTTTATCCGAACAAGAGATACAAAGACGCGAATCTTTAAAACAACTTCGCAGTTTGGGAATAGAGCCCTACCCTGCCGAAGCCTTTGAAATTAACGCTTATGCGGCCGACATCAACGAAAACTACGAGCGAGACAAGCTGGCTTACAAAAACATTAGCATAGCCGGCCGGATAATGACCCGCCGTATCATGGGCAACGCCTCATTTGCCGAACTGCAAGATAGCACAGGCCGAGTACAAATTTACCTGAAAAGAGACGATTTGTGCCCCGACGAAGACAAGACTCTGTACAATACCGTTTTCAAAAAGTTGCTAGACATTGGCGATTATGTGGGGGTAACAGGTTATGTTTTCACTACACAAACCGGAGAAATATCGGTGCATGTCACCAGTCTTAAAGTTTTGGCCAAATCTTTACGCCCTCTGCCTATTGTAAAAAGAGACGAAGAAGGCAATATTTTTGATGGTTTTACTGACCCCGAATTGCGCTACCGGATGCGATATGTTGACCTCACGGTAAACCCCGAATACAAAAAAATATTTATAAACCGCAGCAAGGTAATCAATACCATGCGCAACTATTTCGACAGCTTTGGCTGGATGGAAGTAGAAACCCCAATATTGCAGGCAGTGCATGGTGGCGCAGCGGCACGACCTTTTGCCACCCACCACAACACTTTAGACATGCCGCTTTACCTCCGTATAGCTAATGAGTTGTACTTAAAAAGACTGATTGTTGCAGGTTTTGACGGGGTTTATGAGTTTGGCAAAATGTTCCGCAACGAGGGAATGGACAGAACCCACAACCCCGAGTTTACCTCAATGGAAATCTATGTAGCTTATAAAGACTACGTGTGGATGATGGAAATGGTTGAAGATTGCTTAGAAAAGGTAGCCTTGGCCATACACGGTAGCACTGAGGTAAAAGTTGGCGAGCATATTATAGACTTTGCCGGCCCCTATGAGCGGTTAACCATGTACGAATCGATACAAAAATACACCGGCATAGATGTTTCTAAAATGACCGAAGCAGAAATAGCCCAGGTATGCAAAGATTTAGGCATCGAAATAAACGACAGCATGGGCAGGGGTAAGCTAATTGATGAAATTTTTGGCGAAAAAGTAGAGGCCAATCTGATACAGCCAACCTATATCACAGACTACCCAATAGAAATGACCCCCTTAGCCAAAAAACATCGCAGCGAAGAAGGCTTGGTAGAGCGTTTCGAGCTTTTTGTGAACGGCAAAGAGATAGCTAATGCCTACTCGGAGTTAAATGACCCTATAGACCAAAAAGAACGTTTTGAGGATCAGCTAAAACTGGCTGCTCGTGGCGATGATGAGGCAATGGCCATGGACGACGATTTTGTGAGAGCTTTGGAATACGGTATGCCGCCAACCTCTGGTTTGGGTATTGGTATAGACCGCTTAGTGATGTTGATGACCAACCAAAGTACTATACAAGAAGTACTATTTTTCCCGCAAATGCGCCCTGAGAAAAAGGCAAAAGTCACTACCGACCAAGACTTTGTTAACCAAGGTGTACCAGCAGAGTGGGTGTCTGTGCTTCGCAAAATGGGTATCAACACCATCGAAGAGCTAAAAAATGCTAACCCCAACAAGGTTTTTAATGATTTGGGCGGAATGCGTAAAAAAATGAAACTAGATTTGGTTTTGCCCAGTAAAGAAGAAGTAATGAATTGGTTTCAAAACTAAATAGTACTACATCTTATAAAATCCCCATTGATAAATTTCAGTGGGGATTTTTTTGAAATCTTAGCGATTAGCTATCTTTAGCTTTCTTATCCTTAAACCCCAAATATGAAAAAGATAGGCTTAGCCATTTTACTATGGTTTATCATCGCTCCGCTAAAAGCACAAAACAAACAAGTAGAAACACAGATCGACCAATTACTACAAAAATATAAATCGGTAGGTTTGGCTGTTGCCGTAGTGAAAAACAAGGAATTGGTTTACCAACATTCTTTCGGGTTAAAAAGTATCGAAAAAAACGAGCCGCTTGGCAATGATGACATTTTTCGTATAGCTTCAATCTCTAAATCGTTTGCAGCTACCGCAATAATGCAACTGGTAGAGCAAGGTAAAATGAGCCTTGATGATGACTTGAGCCAACTCATAGGTTTTAAGGTTCGTAACCCTAAATTTCCGGATGACATCATCACGCTACGTATGGCCCTATCACACCGCTCTAGCCTAAACGACCGTGAAGGATATTTTACCCTCAATTCTTTAAATCCGGCTACCAATACCAATTGGGCCAATTGCTATAGCAACAATAAACCGGGTAGTACTTATGCTTATTGTAATCTCAATTTCAACCTCTTGGGTGCCGTTGTTGAACGGTATTCGGGAGAACGATACGATGTTTATATTAAACAACACCTACTAAAACCCCTAAACCTATATGGTGGGCTTTGTGTTGACAGTTTAGATGCTAAGCGTTTTGTTTCATTGTACGAATACAACAAAACAACAGACCAATTTGTTTTATCCGAATCGGCCTACAACCCAAGAAGTGAAGAGTTTAAAAACTATCAATTGGGATACAGCGCTCCAATACTATCCCCTACCGGAGGCATGAAAATTTCTGCTGCTGATTTGGCCAAATACATGACAATGCACATGTATTACGGCAAATCCGGTAAAAAGAGAATTATCAGCAAAAAAAGTTCGAAATTGATGCAAACACCAAACGGAACTCCCGACAACTACGGTTTTGCCCTACTGCAAACCGAACTGCTGATACCCGGCGTTACCATGGTAGGCCATACCGGATCGGCCTATGGTTTATCCAGTGCTATGTTTTTCAATCCGAAAGAGAAATACGGTTTTGTGGCCATCACCAATGGCACTAGTTCGCCATACAACAAAGTTTCGGTCAATCTCATAACAGAGTGTATAACTATTCTTTACCAAAACTTTATTAAACAATAAGCCCTTAAAACAATGTAAAATTTAGATGAGGTCTAGCTCCATTTGTATTTATTTTTACATTTTTACCCAAATTTCAGCACTAACCCTTAATACATGAAAAGAACATCTTTGGCCGTATTATTTCTATTTCTCTGTTTGTACGGCTTTGCACAAAAAAAACCACTAGATCATACGGTTTATGACACCTGGCAGTCATTAGGGCAAAAATCTATTTCAAACAACGGACTTTGGTATAGTCACATCATCAACCTACAAGAAGGCGATTCTTGGCTAATCCTTACCGAAAGCAACAACCCAAGCAAAACGCTAAGAATTGATCGTGGTACAGGTCTGCGTTTCAGTAACGACTCGAAATTTGCAGCTACCGCTATTAAAAGAACGTACAAAGAAGAGCGTGAGGCGAAAATAAAAAAGAAAAAAACCGAAAACACTACCGACAGTCTTGTGCTTATTGATTTAGCCAATCTGAAAACAACTAAAATCCCGGCAGTGAAATCATTTTCTTTCCCCGAAAAAGGCTTGGCACTACTTGCTTACCTGCAGGAACAAAAAGCTGATGACACCACAAAAAAATCTAAAAACACCAAAACATCTAAAACCAACACCAATTTGGTGGTCAAAAACCTCAATACAGGCGTAGAAAAAAGCTTTAACTATGTAAGTAGTTACAGCTTTAGCAAAGATGGTAAACAATTGGTTTATGTATGCGATGCTCCAAAAGACGACAAAGAAAATCAGTCGGGTGTTTATATGCTAAATACCGAAAAATGGATATCCAAGACCTTAGTAAACAAAAAAGGTAATTTTAAGCAATTTATCTTCGACGAAGATTCGGAACATTTAGCTTTTCTAGGCGAAACTGATCCCGAGAAAAAAGAAATCAAAAATTACAGCATCTACTACACTTCCCTATCACTCGACACCGCACAAGTTTTAGTGGACAACGAAATAGGTGGAATGCCAAAAGGCTGGGCAGTTAGTGGTAACGGACAACTCAATTTTAGTAAAGACGGAACAAAGTTGTTTTTTGGGATTGCCCCCATTGCTCAACCCAAAGATACCACACTTATTGAAATTGACCATGCCAAGCTTGATGTATGGAGTTACAAAGACGATTACCTGCAAACCGTTCAATTAAAAAACGTAGCAAACGAACTCAAAAAAAGTTATTTGAGCGTGATTGATATTTACAGCTCAGACCCCAAAATAGTTCCTTTGGCAAGCGAGCAGATAGACCGAGCCAGCTTAATCAACGAAGGTAACTCGGCCTATGTACTAGGCAGCAGCGATTACAAATACCGTATTGCATCTCAATGGACAGGCCGCACAAACAAAGACTATTACCTCATCGACATCAAAACAGGCAAAAGCACCAAAATCATCAACAATTTAGATGGTTATGCCATGGCCTCACCTGCCGGTAAATACATCTTATTTTTTAATCGAGAAAAAGGGCATTGGTACAGCTATCAAATAGATAATGGTACAAACCATGCACTGACCGAGCAAATCAACGTTAAATTTGTTGATGAAGAAAATGATATGCCTGATTATGCCAATAATTATGGTGTATCCGGTTGGACAGAAGATGACAAGCTGGTGCTCTTAAATGATCGTTATGATATTTGGGCTCTATCGCCTGATGGCAAAGGCAAAGCACAAAATCTTACTGTTGGCTACGGACGCAGCAATAATATCACTTTTAAAGTAGAACGTCTTAATACCGAAGACCGTTTTTTCAAGAAAAATGAGAAACTTTGGCTAAGTGCTTTTAACCATATTACCAAAGAAAGTGGTTGGTTTCGCAAATCTTTAAACGACCATAAACTACCCGAATTGGTAGTTATGGATAAAGCAAAATTAAACAACCTTAGCAAGGCAAAAGAGGCTGAGAGCTACCTTTTTGAAAAAGGAAGTTTTGAACAATCGCCCAATTATTATTTCAGTAAAGATCTTAAGAACAGCCAACGCATTTCGGATAGCAATCCGCAACAAAAAGAATACAACTGGGGTACTGTAGAACTGGTAACTTGGACTAGTGCCAACGGTAAAACTGCCCAAGGCCTCCTCTATAAACCCGAGGATTTTGATGCCAATAAAAAATATCCTATGATTGTATATTTCTACGAACGTTTATCTGATGGATTATACAATTACCAAGCACCTGCTCCTACCCCATCACGCCTAAATATTACTTATTTTGTTAGCAACGGTTATTTAGTATTTACTCCAGACATTCATTATACCATTGGCCATCCCGGCAAATCGGCAGAAGACTATATCAACTCGGGTGTAGAGCACCTAAAGAAAAACCCTTGGGTAAACGGAAATAAAATTGGAATACAAGGCCAAAGTTGGGGCGGTTATCAAGTAGCCCACCTCATTACCAAAACCAACCTATACGCTGCTGCTTGGTCTGGAGCACCGGTAGTCAACATGACCTCTGCATACGGTGGCATACGTTGGCAAAGCGGCATGAACCGACAGTTTCAGTACGAGAAAACGCAGAGCCGTATCGGTGCTACGCTTTGGGAAAAACCAGAATTATACATCGAAAATTCACCTCTATTTAATTTGCCCAAGGTAAACACACCCGTAGTGATTATGGCAAATGATGCAGATGGGGCAGTGCCATGGTACCAAGGCATAGAGATGTTTACCGCCTTACGCCGATTGGGCAAAGTTGCGTGGTTGCTCAACTACAACAATGATGAGCACAATCTGTTGCAAAGGCAAAACCGAAAAGACATTCAAATTCGCCAACAACAGTTTTTTGATTATTACCTCAAAGACAGTAAAGCCCCCTCGTGGATGGTGAGAGGAATACCCGCCACCGAAAAAGGAAAAAATTGGGGTTTTGAGCTGGTTGATGGCAAACCTTAATTGTATTTTGCATTTACAAAAACATGGAAAATTACGATTTTATAAAAGAAAAGCGGTTGAAAGACCGCTTTTTTAAGCAAAAAGATATTGAGGCGATTATACAAGATTTGCCCGACACTTTTAAATGGTATTGCTTAGGCAATTCGGCAGAAGGCCGACGCATCAACGCCATACAATGGGGAAATGGTCTAACCAAAATAATGCTATGGAGCCAAATGCATGGCGATGAAGCCACTGGTACAATGGCTCTTTTTGACCTTATCAATTATCTGAAACAAGACTTAGCAAGCGTAAAGCAATTAGAACAACAATGCCAATTGCTTCTGTTGCCCATGGTCAACCCCGATGGAGCCGAACGATTTACACGCCGCAACGCCCAGCTTATAGACATTAACCGTGATTATATCGCACAACAATCACCAGAAGCTAGATTATTAAAAAAATGTAGAGATGACTTTGCACCTCATTTTGGCTTTAATTTGCACGACCAAAACACACTGTGGAGTGTAGAAACCAGCAGTAAGCCAGCCAGTTTGTCTTTCTTGGCTCCTGCTTTTGACCAAGCACTAAACAACAACGAAAACAGAACTGCTGCTATGCAGGTCATTGCGCACATCTATCAGCGTTTAAAAGTATTACTGCCCGATCAGATTGGCCTCTTTGATGATGAATACGAAGCCCGTGCTTTTGGTGATAATTTCCAAAAAGCAGGTACAGCAACCATACTGATAGAAGCCGGTGGATACGCCAATGACACAGAAAAACAGCAACTCAGAAAATTTTATTTCCTGTCTATATTATACGGCTTGCAGGCTATTGCCCAAAAAACTTATCAAAAACAAGCCATCAGCAACTACACTGCTATTCCAAAAAACAACAAGCAGCTTTTTCACTTACTTATACATGGCCTTTGCCAGAACGGCTTAACTCTTAGCCTTGGCATCAACTATAGCGAAAAGGTAAATAAAAAGGTAAATGCCACTCAAAAAATCTATTGGCTCGAAGATTTGGGCGATTTGAGTACCTACTCGGCCTACCAAACGCTTGACGCTAAAGGTATGCAGATAAAAGGCGAACTAAAACTAGGAGAAAAAGCCAATTTTGAACTAAAAAAAGGAAATCAAATAATTTTAGCATTCAAAAACGGAAAATTACCGCAAAAACACTAAATTGAGCGCAAAATTAAAACAGACCAATGGTATTAAGTAGAATTTGGACAGCCTTTATCATCATTGCTATAATTGTAGCTTCGATAAAGTGCTTCTTCTTCGGGCAAAGCGAAATATTTAGTTGGATGGTTATTGGCAAAGCCGATGATCCCACAAATCTTACCAAGGTTGATGGCGTTATACAAACCAGTCTCAATGCGGTAAACATCTGTATTGGGTTAATAGGTGTTATGGCCTTATTTATGGGTTTTATGAGTATTGCCGAAAGAGCAGGCGGTGTACGTTTGCTGTCACGAATTATTGGGCCTTTCTTTTCGAGAATTTTCCCCGAAGTACCCAAAGGACACCCGGCTACAGGTCACATGGTGATGAATTTTTCGGCCAATCTGCTGGGATTAGATAATGCCGCTACGCCGTTTGGTATCAAAGCTATGGAAAGTTTGCAAGAGCTCAACCCCAATAAAGAAGTTGCCTCAAATGCCCAAATTATGTTTTTGTGCTTGCATGCTTCGGGGCTCACACTTATACCGGTCAGCATTATTGCTATCCGAGCCAGTCTAAAATCGGCCAACCCTACTGATATTTTTATTCCCTGCATGATAGCTACTTTTATGGCTACCATGGCCGCCATGATTATTGTTTCTATCAAACAACGCATCAATCTGTTACAACCCGTAATTTTGGCTTGGGTACTGGGCATTTCTTCCATTATGGCGCTTATGGTACTCTACTTGGTTAACCTCAGTACCGAAGGCTTACAATCTTTCTCGGGTATGCTAAGCAACGGCTTGATGCTTTTAATCTTTTTGGCCATAGTATTGGGTGGTCTGTACAAAAAGATAGATATTTTTGATGCTTTTGTAGAAGGAGCCAAAGGCGGATTTGAAACTGCTATAAAAATTATCCCCTACCTTGTTGGGATGTTGATTGCAATTAGCTTACTGCGTACCAGCGGTACTTTTGATATTGTAATTGATGGTTTTAAAAGTGTTTTTGCTGCTATTGGTGCCGATACCCGTTTTATAGACGGTATCCCTACCGCCCTAATTAAACCTTTAAGTGGTAGCGGAGCACGAGGGATGATGATAGATACCATGACTACACACGGTGCCGACTCCTTTGCCGGTAGGTTAGCAGCCATTTTACAAGGATCATCAGACACTACATTTTACGTTATAGCCGTATATTTTGGAGCCGTAAACGTAAAAAACAGCCGATACTCGGTATGGGCCATGTTGCTAGCCGACCTTGTAGGAGTACTAACCGCTATTACATTGGCGTACTTGTTTTTTGGTAATGCTTAGCCAAAAAGATCACTGCTCAAGTAGCGGTCACCTCTATCGCAGGCAATAAATACCACCAAACCTTGACTAAGGCTAGCGGCCAGTTTTTGGGCACAATGAAATGCACCACCGCTACTCATCCCAACAAACAAACCAGCCTCTTTAGCCAAAGTACGTGCACCGGCAATAGCCTCATCTTGCGACACGTCTAAGGTGCGATCTACTGCTGCTGCATCAAATATTTTTGGCAAATACTCGCTAGGCCAGCGCCTAATTCCGGCTATTGCCGAACCCTCGGTAGGTTGGCAACCTACTATCTCTACTTGATGATTTTGTTCTTTCAAATAGCGTGATACCCCCATAATTGTTCCAGTTGTACCCATGGCACTTACAAAATGGCTTATTTGGCCTTGGGTATCTTTCCAAATCTCGGGACCGGTTGTTTCGTAATGAGCCAAAGAGTTGTCACTATTGGCAAATTGGTTCAGCAAATAATAGTCAGCCTTGCTCCCTTTTTCTTCGGCATAATCTCGGCATGCCTCTATAGAACTAAGTAAGGTTACTTTAGCTCCGTAAGCTTGCATAGTAAGTGTGCGCTCGCGGGTAGAGTTTTCTGGCATTACCAGCTCTAGCTCTAAACCAAATATTGCAGCCATCATAGCCAAAGCAATGCCTGTGTTGCCACTGGTAGCCTCAACCAATTTCATCCCGGGTCGGAGATCGCCCCGATCCATTGCTCTTTTCACCATGGAGTAAGCCGCCCTATCTTTCACACTACCACCCGGATTGTTACCTTCTAATTTGGCAAAAAGCCGTACCGATGGTTTAGGACTAAGTTTTTTAAGCTCAACCAAAGGTGTATTGCCTATGCAATCGATAATATTTTTCATGATGTTTTTTCGGTTTCAGATATTTTGATCGTAGCTTGATGATACACTCTAGAGCCTGCCGGGATACTTTTCGTAAGCCAAACATTACCCCCTACAACAGCGTGATCACCAATATGGGTTTGTCCGCCCAAAATGGTTGCTCCTGAATAGATAATTACATGGTTGCCAATAGTGGGATGCCGCTTCACCGAAGAGAGCGCCTTCTCAACACTAAGTGCACCCAAAGTAACGCCTTGGTACAGTTTTACATGTTCGCCTATTACACTAGTTTCGCCAATAACTATGCCCGTACCATGATCAATGTAAAAAAACTCGCCAATTTTTGCCGCTGGATGAATGTCTATACCTGTTTTAGAGTGAGCATATTCGGTAAGGATACGGGGCAAATAAGGCACTCCGAGCAAATACAATTCATGCGCAATTCGATATAAAGCAATTGCAAAAAATCCCGGATAGCAACGGATAATTTCAAACGCATCAACAGCTGCCGGGTCTCCATCTAAAATAGCTTTTACATCGTTATTCAGCTTGCGATATATCTCTGGTAAAGTCTTAAAAAAAGCCGCACTGCTATTTTCATCACATTGTCCGGCACATCCTTTGGCTGTACTTAAAATTTGTTCAAGTTTAGCCTCCAATACTAGCAATTGTCTGGCTAAATCTTCCTCATCATCAAAAACGAGTTCGTTTCTTTCGGGATAAATGATGTTCAACAAGGTTAAAGCCCATTCGCTAATAATTTTATTGGATGGAACTAAATATTGAAACTGTTGACGGTCACATACCTGCTTTAAAAAGGATTTTTTCAATTTGTAAAATGTGCTGATAATGTCACAAAGTTAATACAGAATAAAAAGCATCCAAAGCTAAAAGCCTTTTTTTAGTGCATTAAGCATCATTAAAAAGTAAAAGAAAAAAAGACAATAAATTACATAACTGATTTTCAATACATTACAATTTTTTCAAAATATTATTTTGCAAAACAAAAAACAACAGCCTATATTTGAAACATTATTTGGAGAACCAAGTAAAAGTCAATAACTACAAAGCGTTGTTGATTTATAAAGAAGTGGCGAGAGACAGGCTCTATGAACCACTGGCAACCCTCAGTTTTGAGAAGGTGCCAATTCCTGGTCTAAACGCATGGTGCTTTTAGACAATATAAATTAATAAGATGAAACACTCAGTTCAAATCGGCAATTGCCCAAACAAGCCAACATCGCTAAACGAAAGATTATTTCTTTCAATGCCTCAGCATTTTGTTTACTGCTCGGCAAACAAGTTTATGTGCATGCAATGCATGTACTAAACCAAAATACTTTCCTCTTAACAGATAGTCCGTCAACTGGAAAGGCCTCCAAACAAGGGAGGTACGCCCTATAGCAAACATAAAAATCATTATTCAACACATAAACCATTATATCATGTCACAAAATTTAAAATTTGAAACCCTACAAGTACACGCCGGACAAGAAGCAGACCCCACAACCGGATCACGTGCTGTACCCATATACCAGACTACCTCATTTGTGTTCAACAACTCTGAGCATGGTGCCAATTTATTTGCCTTAAAAGAGTTTGGCAACATTTATACCCGCATCATGAACCCCACTTCTGATGTTTTTGAAAAGCGTGTTGCTGCACTTGAGGGCGGTGTTGCTGCCTTGGCAACTTCATCAGGCATGGCTGCACAATTTTTAGCAATAACCAACATCATTAATGCAGGCGAAAACTTTGTCACCTCTTCAAGTGTATATGGTGGCACCTACAACCAGTTTAAAGTATCTTTCAAAAGATTAGGTATTGAAGCTCGTTTTGCCAATGTTGATGAGCCTGCAAGTTTTGAAGAGAAGATTGACGAGAACACCAAAGCCATTTACCTAGAAACTATTGGCAATCCGGGTTTTAACATCCCCGATTTCGAGAAATTTGCTGCATTAGCAAAAAAATACGACCTTCCGCTAATTGTTGACAATACCTTTGCTGCCGGCGGATACCTTTTCAAACCATTAGAGCACGGTGCCAACGTAGTAGTAGAAGCAGCTACCAAATGGATTGGTGGACACGGCACCAGCATTGGAGGTGTAATAGTTGATGGCGGCAATTACAACTGGGGCAATGGTAAATTCAAACAATTTAGCGAACCTTCTGAGGGATACCACGGTTTAGTATTTAACGATGTGTTTGGCCAAAACGGTCCTTTCGGTAATATCCAATTTACAATTCGTGCTCGTGTTGAAGGTCTTAGAGATTTCGGCCCTGCGGCTTCTCCTTTCAACTCTTTCTTGCTACTTCAAGGTTTAGAAACGCTTTCGTTACGTATGCAACGACATGTGGACAACACACTAGAGCTTGCCAAATGGCTAGAAAAACACCCCAAAGTAGAAAGTGTAAACTACCCCGGACTTGAGAGCAGCCCCTACCATCAGTTGGCCAAAAAATACCTGAAAAATGGTTTTGGTGCTGTTTTATCTTTCGAGGTAAAAGGCGGTAAAGATGCAGCTACAAAAATTGTGGACAACTTAAAACTCGTAAGCCATTTGGCAAATGTGGGTGATACCAAAACCCTCATCATTCAGCCATCAGCCACCACCCACCAACAATTAAGTGACCAAGAGCAAGTTTCGGCCGGGGTAACACCAAGTGGACTTCGTGTATCGGTAGGTATCGAACACATCGACGATATTAAAGCCGATTTTGAACAAGCTCTTGCCAAAATATAAGTATTGCTTAATTACTGAACAGTATTATGAGCCAACAACAAGTTTATAAACACAATAAGGTTTTCAAACTAGAAAACGGCAAGAAAATAAAAAACCTTGAGATAGCGTACCATACCTACGGTACGCTATCCCCCACTAGGGACAATGTAATTTGGGTTTGCCATGCACTAACAGCCAATGCCGATGTTTTTGATTGGTGGAAAGGCTTGTTTGGACCAAATGATTTGTTCAATCCCAAAGAGCATTTCATAATATGCGCCAACATTTTGGGTTCGCATTACGGCACTACCAATCCACTCTCTACCAATCCGAATACTGGATTACCTTATTATTTGGCGTTCCCCGAATACACTATCCGTGATTTGGCGGCGCAACACCAATTGCTTGCCCAACACCTAGGCATCAAAGAAATTAAAGTACTGATTGGCGGATCTATGGGTGGGCAGCAAGCACTAGAATGGTCTATTTCAAAAAAAACACCTATCGACAACCTCATTCTACTAGCTACCAATGCTGTGCACTCGCCTTGGGGCATTGCCTACAATGAAAGCCAACGCTTAGCCATTGAAACCGACCGTACTTTTTTTGCCAACCAAACAAACGGTGGTTTAAAAGGTTTAAAAACAGCCCGAAGTTTGGCCTTGCTTTCCTATCGCACCTATGAGGCTTATAACGAAACCCAAATAGAGAGCGACAACGAGAAATTCAAAAATTTCAGAGCAGCATCTTACCAAAACTACCAGGGCGAAAAGCTTTGCAAAAGGTTTAATGCCTATAGCTATTGGTACTTAACCAAAGCTATGGACAGCCACAACGTAGGACGAGGCAGAAACAGCATTGCCGCCGCATTGGCGGAGATAAAAGCCAATACCTTGGTAATTGGTATCGAAAACGACAATTTATTTCCAATTACCGAGCAAGAATTTTTGGCCAACAAAATTAGCGGAGCACAATTGAGCCGGATTAATTGTGCCTACGGACACGACGGTTTTTTGATAGAAACCGACAAGTTGACCAAGATTATCGGTGATTTTTTAAAAGAAAGTCAAAACAAGAAAATAATTAAATTACAACAAATCGCTTAGTATAAAGTAACATGAGCAAAACACTTAAAATAGGATTATTTGGTTTCGGGGTAGTTGGACAGGGCTTACACGACATCATTAGGGCGCAACACCTGCACCTAGAGATTGTAAAAATAGCCATCAAAAATCCAGAGAAAGCAAGAACACTTGATGCCAAGCTATTTACCACTTCACATGATGAGATTTTAGACAATCCGGAAATTAATACAATTGTAGAGCTGATTGATGATGCCGATGCGGCCTACAATATTGTAAAAAAAGCACTGAGCAACGGAAAAAATGTGGTGTCAGCCAATAAAAAGATGATTGCACAACACTTAGAAGAGCTGGTACAACTACAAGTAAAACACGGCACTTCTTTACTTTATGAAGGTGCAGTATGCGGCAGTATCCCTATTATCCGCAACTTAGAAGAATATTACGACAACGAGCTCTTGCACGGCATTAGCGGTATCTTCAACGGATCGTCCAACTATATACTGTCCAAAATTTTCAATGAGGGACTAAGTTATGAGGTAGCTTTGAAACAAGCGCAAGACTTGGGATTTGCCGAAACTAACCCTATTTTGGATGTTGGCGGCTACGACCCCAAATTTAAGCTGACAATTGCTACTGCACACTCTTACGGTTTATTCCTCAACCCCGAGAAAATTTTGAACATTGGCATACAACACCTGAACAATACCGACATTCAATATGCCCGAGAAAAGAATTTTAAAATTAAACTAGTACCTACAGCGCTGAAAGTGAGCGACAAAAAGGTGATTACCTTTGTTTTACCAAAACTGGTGCACAGCGACGATTTCTTATACAACGTAGAAAATGAATACAATGGCGTAATGGTTCAAGCCGCATTTGCCGACAAACAGTTTTTCTTCGGAAAAGGTGCCGGCGGCCACCCTACCGGTGCAGCTGTACTTTCTGACATTACTGCCCTACGCTACGACTACCGTTACGAGTACAAAAAGTATCACCAGGACAGCGATTTGGAACATACCGATGATGTAAAAATTGAGGTTTACCTGCGTTATCACGACGAGGAAATTTTAGCACAGCTTCAGGTTGAAAACATTTCTGAAAAATTTATCCGCAAAGACTACAAATACATTATTGGCGAGGTGAATTTACAACAATTGTTGGCTAACAAATCCTTATTAGAAAACGATCAAGTTTTTATAGCACAAACCGGACGTATTATAAGCAGTGCTGCTAAATAATCGGGTTTACTGAAAATTAAATAAAGCTCTCCTTTTTACGCGGGGGAGCTTTTTTTGATTTATAACGTATCTAAAGGGCTCTGAACTTTAGCCAATAATTTATTGGATACTTTCGCATATATCTCTGTTGTTTTAATTTGATTATGACCTAATAATTTTTGTATAAAAGTCATATCAGTGCCAGCCTCTAGCAAATGCGTGGCATAGGAATGTCGCAAACCATGAATACCAATTACTTTGTTGATGTTAGCTTTTTGTAGAGCATTTAAAAATACAGCTTGTGCACTTCTAATAGAATATTGTTCGGTGTACTGACCATTAAACACATAATTTTTAGGCTGATAGGCTTTTAAATAATCTGTATAAAGTGGAGCTAAACTATCCGGAAAATTAACATAACGGTCTTTTTTCCCTTTTGATGATACAATATGTACTTGCTTTCGGTCCAAATCTACATGAGCAATTTTAAGATTAACAATTTCACTCACACGTAGTCCCATACCATAAGCCATTTTCAAAATTAAAAGATGTTTTAAGTTTGGTGTTTGTTTAAACAATCTTGTTATTTCTTGTTTGCTCAACACTTTTGGTAAACTTTTGGCGGGTTTTGGACGTATAACCCTATCGAAAACAGTTTCTTTATTTAATACCAATTTAAAATATGATTTAATAGCATTCATTCTAGAATAAACCTGAGCCTCTGAATGTTTTAATTTTTTGATACAATAGAGGAAATAGGCATTGAGCCGGTCAGCAGTCAATTCATCAACATGATGATTTTTGAGTAAAAAAAGTAATTGGGCAAATTCACTTAAATAAGTATTTATGGTATTGGGAGAAAATTTTTTTAGTGTAAGCGCATTTCTAAATTTTATAAATTCGTTTTTATTATGGTCGTACAATTTTAGCAAGTAATTGTCGCCAATTTCGGGCAGTGGCAAGCCCAAAGTTTTACGATATGCCGGGGTGTTTAATAAGTACCAGGCTTGATGAGTTCTAGACCATTTTGCAGATGGAAATTTCTTTCTAAACCGAGCAATAAGCTCCGGATTGTAAGGAAAAATGCATAGCAAAACTTTTTGGTTTCTATGTACCGCTTCTTTAAATTCTACTTTAGGGCTCGACATATATCACGTATAAGATGTTACGAAACAATAATTAAATATACGCAATATTTTTTTATTATAAAGCATTGGTATAAAATAATTAACAGAAATTTTTTAAGTTAAAACAAAAGTAATTATATTCGTCAATAAATAAG
>JBDHXL010000028.1:0-37547 GCA_039810685.1 Pedobacter sp.
GTCATCTTAACGTCATTATAAAGCCCATTTAAAAAAACTGGCAAAGTACTTGTAATAAACTTCCCCGAAATCAGTTTAATAATTGTTCATTAACTTGATCTAAAGCATCCTCGAAAGAGGGTATTCTTCATAAATAGTTTGTTTGGTTTATTTTTCCGGTAGGGGTGGTTCCCTACCGGAATTTTTTTATCTAACCCTTTTGTTGCCAATCCCAGTCCGAAGTAACTATATTTGACTGATGTTTTTATTAGACACTTCGTTGGGCCAACAAATTGCACAAATATCTTGGCTAGAGTGGGTAGGTTTTGTTAGCACTATTGCCTGCATTTACTTGGCGGCCAAAGAAAATATCCTCAATTGGCCTATTTCAATTTTCAGTATCGTTATCAGTGCTATTTTATTTTTTGAGAGCCAGCTTTACGGCGATTTTGCCCTACAGTTCTATTTTTTGTTCACCGCTTTTTATGGCTGGTGGTTTTGGCTCAAAAAAAAACGCCTCCACGAAAAACCCGTTGTCAGCATCGGCAAAAAACATTGGTTGCTTATTGTGTTCATTACTCTAGTACTTACCGCTATTATGGGTTATCTGCTCGACCACTACACCAATACCAATGTACCTTATGAAGATGCCTTTTGTACCGCCCTTAGTTTGGTTGCACAAATTATGCTAACCAAGAAAATTTTAGAAAACTGGATATTATGGATTGTTGTGGATACTTGCTACGTGGCGCTATACCTCTACAAAGATCTTAACCTCTACGCCATATTGTATGCCCTATTGGTGCTTATTGCCGCAAAAGGCTATATCGACTGGCGCAAAAGTTACCAAATTGCAAGCAAATGACCGCAACTAAACCCCTACGTAAAATTGCAATTGTTGGTCCCGAGAGTACGGGCAAATCAACCCTGTCTTTGCAATTGGCCAAACACTTTGGTGTGCCTTGGGTAGCCGAGTATGCCCGCTACTATTGCCAGGCCTTAGAGCAGGCTTGTACCTGGCAAGACGAAATAAATATGCTGCATGGCCAAATTGCACTCGAAGAATCGATAATAGCACAAACCGAAACCGATTTTATTATTTGCGATACCACTATTCTCACCGTAAAAATTTGGAGCGAGGCCTTTTTTGGCCGATGTCCGGAGGTAGTTTTGGATGCCCTAAAAAAACGTCACTATGATTTTTATGTACTGCTAGACATAGATCTCCCTTGGGAAGACGACCCTCTGCGTGATTTCCCTGAGCAAAGAGAACATTTTTTGAATGTATGGCACCAAGAGCTACAAAGTTTGGGCGCAAACTATCGGCTGGTAGCAGGACTGGGCTCCAAACGTTTTGAAAATGCTTTAGCCGCTATCAACCAATTTCTCGACAGTGCAAAGTCCTAAAAACATGCACAACCTTACCCAGGTTAAAATAATAGCTTTATTACTTGCTTTTGTTTTACACGATATTATGTTATTTTGCACAAATGCAATTTAAAGCAATACTTGGCCAGGAAGAAATCAAACAACGTTTAATTTCGAGCGTAAAAGAAAACAGGGTGAGCCACGCCCAATTGTTCCTATCACCCGATGGTAGTGGCGCATTACCTTTAGCCATCGCTTATGCCCAATACATCAATTGCGAGGACCAACAAGCCGATGATAGCTGTGGCAACTGCCCCTCGTGTCGTAAGTACGAGCGTTTGATACACCCCGATTTGCATTTTTCTTACCCTTTTTTTGCTGAAGACGGAAAAGATATCGCCATCAACTACCTCGACACTTGGCGAGCCATGCTCAAAAAAAGTATTTATTTTGATATGGAGCTCTGGCGAAGCTACCTCAACCCCAAAAAAAGTAAACAACCCAATATCAATATTGCCGAGTGCCACGATATCATCAAAAAACTGTCTTTCAAAGCTTTTGAAGCCAAAACTAAGGTGCTGATTTTGTGGCTTCCCGAGTATTTGGACAAAAACGGCAACTCGCTGCTCAAGATTATTGAAGAACCTCCAGCCAATACCCTATTCTTGCTCATCGCCAAAAATCAGGAACAAATTTTATCAACCATCCTATCGCGTACACAAATCATCAAAATACCCCGACTAGAAGATGGACTGATAGCCCAATATCTGACAGACAAGGCCAATTTGGCAACTGATCAAGCTCAAGAATTTGCTTTTTTGGCCGATGGTAATTTGGTAACGGCACAACAACTACTCTTAGACGAGCCCAATAACAATTTTCAGGTTTTTACCGATTGGCTACGCTTGGCCTATGCCAACCAAGTTCCCAAGCTTATTGATTTTTCGGAGCTTGCCGCTGCTTGGGGCAGAGAAGCCCAAAAAAATTTTATTCGCTACGGTATCGGTTTTTTAAGAGAATGTGGTTTACTACTTAACGGTGCCGACCAATTGGTAAAACTACCGCCACAGCAACGTAATGCAGCCAATGATTTGGCCAACAAAGTGCTAACTGCAGCTCAGCTAGAAGCCTTGATTGAGCAATTGGAAAAAGCACATTATCACATCGAAAGAAATGCAAACCCAAAAATTCTTTTTTTAGATGTATCTTTACAGCTAGTTTTAATTATTAAATACAAATCAATCCCCCAGGGGATTCAACATAAATATTCATAAAACATGGGGTACAATAGTTTTTCGGCCACTAGTGCCTGTACTTCCGAGGGGTGTAGGACAGCGGGAAGATGCCTAACCGGGGCATGTCAGAAAATGGAGGTTTACGATTGGCTGGCAGGTATCCCGATGCCTGCACATCGCAAAGCCTTCCCAATTATAGAAGTAAAATTTAAAGGTGGGCGCAAAGAGTTTTTCACCAACCATGGTCATATTCCACTGCTTAGTGGTGATTTGGTAGTGGTTGAAGGTGCTACCGGAGGTTATGACGTGGGTCACGTATCGCTCACGGGCGAGTTGGTACGCCTACAGCTAAAACACAAAAAAACCAGCCAAGACCAAGTGAGCCGCAAGCTTTACCGCAAGGCCAACGAGGCCGATATCGAAAAATGGAAATTGGCCAAAAGCCTAGAATATGACGCCATGCACCGTACTCGCAAAATGGCATTAAGCTTGGGCTTATCCATGAAAATTAGCGATGTCGATTACCAAGGAGACAATACCAAAGCCACATTTTACTACACAGCCGATGGACGTGTAGATTTTAGGGAGTTGATAAAAAAAATGGCCGAAGCTTTCAGAGTGCGTATCGAGATGCGGCAAATTGGTATGCGGCAAGAAGCCAGTCGTTTGGGTGGTATCGACTCGGGCGGCCGCGAGCTAAGCTGTGCCACTTGGATGAACGGTTTTAAAACCGTATCTACCGCAGCAGCACGCTACCAAAACCTATCAATTAACACCTCAAAACTAGCCGGACAGTGTGGTAAACTTAAGTGCAGCCTCAATTTCGAGCTCGACACTTATTTGGATGCCCTACGCGACATCCCCGAAAAAGTAGATGTACTGCACACCGAAAACGGCCCCGCACGCTTGCAAAAAACAGATATTTTCAAAAAAATAATGTGGTTTAGCTATGCTAATCAAGAAGAGTGGATACCGCTAAAAGTTGCACGGGTACGTGAGATCATTGCCATGAACCGCAAGGGCGACAAGCCGGCCAACCTAAACGATGATGCCGTTGTGTTGAAACCTACTGCCGTAGTAGAAAAAACGCCCGACTACGAAAACGTTGTAGGGCAAGATAGCCTTACCCGCCTAGACGATCGCAACAAAAAAAATCGTAAAAACAAAGGAAAAGATAGACCAAAGGGCCAACCAAAATCCAACGAACACAAACAAGAACTTACAAGCGCAAACGAAAACAAGCAAATAGCGACTAAAGAAGGTGCTGAGGCAAAAGGTCAACAAAAACAGCACAATCGGAACCGTAATCGGAACCGCAACAAAGGCAAAAGACCCAACCCAACAGCAGAATGATGATTGCAAAGCTAAAATTCTGTGCCATAGTGTCGACACTTTTGTTTTGTTTAGCCTGCCAAAGCAATACACTGCTAAACGACCACCTATCTGTACCCAACCAACAATGGAGCTATGACCAGCAACTAAATAGCGAGTTGAAGGTTAACGATACCCTTGGGCACTACAATGCCTATCTCAATTTGCGTATAAACAACAATTACAGGTACGCCAACCTGTATGTACTGCTTCGTTTTCAGCAGCCCAACAGCAGCAAACAATTGCGTTACCAATTTAAACTGGCTGCTGCTGATGGCCGTTGGCTGGGCAAAGGATCTAGCGATATTTATAGCTTTCAGTTTCCTTTGTTTACCAATTACCGCTTTACCGACACCGGAACCTATCGCATTAGTATAGAGCAAAACATGCGAGACAACCCACTTGTTGGGGTGAGTGATGTAGGTCTTGTTGTACAAAAACAATAAAAATCTAATTAATCCATTGAAGATAAATAGAAGGGGAAAGACAAACCCCAGCTTACAATATCAAAATTAAAAAAAAGCCCTCCAATAACTTCGTATTGCCAAAAACAGGTTTGGCAAACGGCTCTGAAACTTTTGTACTATAATAGTGCTGAAATACCACAGTTTCGAAAAACCACCAAATGACTTAAAATATAACAATATTTAAATTGCACAAAGGTTAAAAAAAGATGATGAAAAGATGGACAACATTGCTATGCCTGCTTCTACTGTCGCAAGGCTTGTGGGCTGCCGGTATAGTATTTTTAGACAATCCGGTATGGACTTCGGTTTTGGAACAAGCCAAAAAAGAAAACAAAATCATTTTCTTTGATGCCTATGCTACTTGGTGTGGCCCTTGCAAAATGATGGACGAACAAACCTATACCGATAGTCAGGTAGCCGAGTTCTACAACCGCAATTTCATTAACGTAAAATACGATATGGAAAAAGGTGAAGGGCCGCTACTGGCCGATCGTTATTACGTAAATGCTTACCCCAACCTCATTTTTATCAGTCCGGAGGGAATTTTGCTCCACAAGGCCGTAGGTTTTTTGCCCAGCAATGAGTTTTTGGCATTAGGACAAAAAGCTATCAAACCCGAAAGCCAATACTACAGCCTCAAAAAAAACGCCCTGAGCCTAAACAGTAAAGAGTTTTTAGACTTTGCCAAGTCTGCCAATCAATTGCAGGATGAAGATTTTAACTACCTCGGCACCGATTATCTGGCTAAGCAAAGCGATATATTGGCCGACAGCTACCTTATAGAACTGGTAATGAACTACCTGCCAGCCCTAGCACACGAAAAAGATCTGGCCTACCTCAAAGAAAGCAAAACTAAGGTGCTGCGTGAGGGCAAATATACCGATGAAGACTTTGAAGACCGCCTTACCGAATTGGTGATGCAGTATGCCCTATCAGACCAAGTGCAACAAGACGAAGAGATTGATTACGAAAGCGTAAAAAAGCTTTTAGACAAATACGTGCCTGAAAAAGCTTTTATGGCGCTGCAGTTTTTTAAAGCCCATCGTGCCAGCGAAGAAAAAAACACCGGCGAACTGTACAATAGCCTCAATCTTATTTTGGACAATTGGCCCCAACTAGGCTACCAACAAACTTGCAATGTGCTCGGCAATTTTGCGGCTAGCCTCTACCCCGATGGCAAGTTAGACGAAATTTTGTCAAAATTTGACCGTATAAAACCTAGTGATAACGAGAAAGAACTCTATTACCTCAAAGATTTGGTAAAAAGTATTATTTACCTAAAAACCGGGCAAAAAGAAAAATTTAAAGCCAACGCAGCCTTGGTTATGAGCAATGCCAACACGCCCGAACTTATGAAAAAACAGCTGAAAGAAGCTTTAGAACAATTTGACAAAGTACCAGAACAAAAATAAAAAGACAATGGTAGGCTTATTTTTCGGATCGTTCAACCCTGTACACATCGGCCACTTGGTCATAGCCAATTACATGGCCAACTTTACCGATTTGGATGAGGTATGGCTGGTGGTATCGCCACACAACCCCCTCAAAAACAAAAGCGGCCTAGCCGATATGTATGACCGACTAGAAATGGTGCAATTGGCCATAGAAAACAGCAACAAGCTAAAAGCCAGTAATATTGAATTTTCATTGCCACAACCCTCCTACACCATCGACACATTGGCTTACTTGGCCGAGAAATACCCAAATAAAGATTTTGCCCTCATTATGGGAGCCGATAACTTGGCCTCACTGCACAAATGGAAAAACTACGAGCTCATTCTTGAAAACTACAAGCTTTACGTTTACCCACGCCCCAACTGTGATACTAGCACTTGGGAAAAACATCCCTCCATAGTGCTTACCCAAAGCCCACAAATGGATCTTTCCTCTACCTTTATCCGCAAAGCAATTAAAGCCAAAAAAAGTATCCAGTTTATGGTGCCCGATGTAGTTTTAGACTTTATCGACAAGAAAAGCCTATACCAATAAATCCAATTGGGCTACATAAATCGGTTTTTGAGGAAGAAAAACCCTATCTGATATGAGATATCTCAGATTTATTCTTACTTCAAAAATTTAAGTAAGAGCATTCCCAAAAAGCTTTGCAATTTGCACGCAACAACAGACAAATAAATGACTTGCCTCACTTTTTTGGCTGGGCTAATCTGCTATTTTTGTAACATCTAAACAGCAGAATATGATTAAATATATCAGTGTTGAAGAGGCCGTTTCGCATATCAAAAGCGGCGATAGGATTTTCTCTCACGGCTCGGCCTGTACTCCCAATTTTTTGTTAGACGAGGTTGCTCGCCAGTCGCACCGTTTGCGTAATGTAGAGATGGTGTCCATTACCCAGCAGGGCAATGTAGAGCTGGCAAAACCTCAATACAAAGACAGTTTTTTCATCAACTCGCTGTTTACTTCTACCCCGGTACGTGAGGCTGTAAACGCCGACCACGGTGATTATGTACCTATTTTTTTGAGCGAAATACCCATCTTATTCAAAAATGGTCACCTACCTATAGATGTAGCACTGATTACCGTATCGCCGCCAGATGCTCATGGCTATTGTACCCTGGGCACTTCGGTTGATGTGGCCCGTAGTGCGGTGGACACAGCCAAAAAAATCATAGCTATTGTAAACCCCAACATGCCTCGCACCCACGGCGACAGCATGGTACATGTGCAAAGAATAGACCATTTTGTCTATAACGATGATGAGCTACTCACTATAGATTACGGAGCAAAAGTTGGCGAAGAAGAAATGGCCATAGGCCGCAACGTAGCATCGCTTATTGACGACCAAGCCACCCTACAAATGGGCATAGGCACCATACCCGATGCCGTGCTGAAATGCCTGCATAACCACAAAAACCTAGGCATTCATACCGAAATGCTAAGCGACGGTGTGGTTGATTTGATAGCAAAAGACGTTATCAATAATAAATATAAGGGCACACACCTCAATCGCACCATCACCAGTTTTTGTTTCGGCACCCGCAAACTTTATGATTTTGTGGATGACAACCCCTCTATCGCTTTCATGGATGTGCAACACGTCAATTTCCCAATCAACATCATGAAAAACAAAAAGATGCATGCCATCAACTCGGCCATAGAAATAGACCTTACCGGGCAGGTTTGCGCCGATTCTATTGGTACTTTCCAATTTAGCGGCATTGGCGGACAAATGGATTTTATGCGTGGGGCAGCTCTTAGCGAAGGCGGCAAACCCATTATGGCCATCAGCTCAAGAACCAAAAAAGGATTGTCACGCATAGTTCCCTATCTAAAACAAGGGGCCGGTGTGGTTACTACCCGTGGCCACATCCATTATGTTTGTACCGAATTTGGTACGGCCTACCTCTATGGCAAAAACCTGAAACAAAGGGCTAAAGCCTTAATAGACATTGCCCACCCCGATGACAGAGAGCAGCTTGAACGCGACGCTTTTAACCGATTTAGAATTGAACGTTGGCACTGAGCCTTTTAAAAAAGCAATTTTTCATTGATGCCAGCATCAATACAATAAGTTAAATTTGTACCATGCATAGTGCAGCAGTACAAAAAAGACCTTGGATATTGGCCGCTTTGATGATGACCATGATGTTAGCGGCTATGGACACAACCATAGTCTCTACTGCTATTCCACAAATTGTGAGTGATTTGGGAGGCTTTAATAAGTTCTCCTGGGTATTCTCTGTCTATTTATTAGCACAAACTATCACCATACCACTCTATGGAAAGTTTGCAGATTTGTTTGGTAGAAAACGTATTCTAGTTTTTGGAATTCTTGTCTTCTTAATTGGCTCTGCCTCTTGTGCCCTTTCTTGGAATATTACAACACTTATTATCTTTAGAGGAATCCAAGGTTTGGGTGCTGGTTCAATTCTGGCCACCGTAAACACTATTGCTGGCGATATTTACAAAATAGAAGAAAGAGCAAAAGTTCAAGGTTTACTCTCTAGTATTTGGGGTATAAGTGCCATTGTTGGTCCAACATTGGGCGGTACTTTGGCCGAGTATGTGAGTTGGCATTGGATATTTTTAATTAACCTCCCAATTGGGATTTTAGCTCTCTTACTGATTACTTCTTTTTTTAAGGAAAAATTGATAGTGCAGAAACATAAAATAGATTACAAAGGTGCCTCACTCATGCTACTAAGCCTGAGTGTCTTTTTTGTCTTCTTGCTAGAGGGTGGACAAAGCTGGCAATGGTCATCTTTCATCAGTATTGCTTTGTTGTTAACAAGTCTTGCTTGCGGTATAGCAGCAATAAAAGTAGAGCTAAAGCACCCCGAAGCCATGTTGCCAGCTTGGTTATGGAAAAATCCAACTTTGGCCTTCACCAATTTAGCAATGGTTTTTATGGGTATGGTAATGATGGGGCCAGAAACTTACTTACCAACTTTTGCCCAAACCACATTGGGTTTAGGCACCATAGCATCAGGTTTTATTTTGGCCAGTGTAAGCCTAGGTTGGCCAACTGCTTCGGCTCTATCAGGCAAATTGTATATGCGCTTTGGCTTTAGAAACACATCTCTGCTAGGAGCTAGCATAGTAATTATTGCTTGTTTGTTTTTTCTGGCAATACCCTACCCACAACCAGTTATTTGGCTTATAATTGGGCAGGTATTGCTGGGTGCCGGATTTGGGATGTTGTCCACTCCTTCGCTTGTGGGCATACAAGCCTTAGTAGGTTGGCAACAAAGGGGAGTGGTAACAGGAGCCAATATTTTTTCTAGAAATTTGGGGCAAAGCCTTGGTGCAGCTGTAGTTGGAGCCATTTTCAACGGATCGCTAAAAAACAGCTTAAAAGACAGTAAAATATTAAAAGACCAAGACCAGATATTAACACTATTGCATCACAACTCGCTAAGCAACTCTCAACATAAATGGCTTCAGGAGAGTATCAATATAGCAATGAGACAGGTCTATATTGCTCTGACAATTTTTGCACTAGTCATAGTAATTTGGCTTTACTTTGTACCCAACAATAAGCCACAACAACAACCCAATCACTAAACTTAGCCACTAATTGTCCCGAAAAAGAATAGATTTGCATTTTAGCCAATAAAAACCTTAACTTTAATGAATGAAAAAACTGGGCTTGCTGTTTTTTGTGCTGTTATACAGTATTTTGCTACACGCTCAGGAACTGAGCACCCCAAATTTTGATCAAAACAATTACCCCCAATTTTCTATCAACCTCTACGTGTTGGGCAAAGCCCGCAGCAGTGCTGATACTTTTTTTGACGAAGGTGAACGCTTTGAGCGGGTAGGTGATTATAAAGCTTCGGCAGAACTGTTTAGCAAGGCCGCAACAGCTTACTTGCACAACAAAAAAATGCTTCGCTACGGTACTGCACTTTTGCGCCTTAGCAATGCTCATCTTTTGGCCAACCAATACCTCAAAGCCGAGCAAATTGTCCTTAAACAAGCCCTACGCACATTTAGCCGTATTGGTAGTAAATCCGGTCAAATGGCAGCCTACCAACAGTTGGCAAAAATTTATGCCGCCTCCAACAAACTTACCCAATCTTTATGGTTCTACACCCAACAGGGACTATTGGCCCAAGAACTACACGATAGTCATTCGCAAATTGAATCGATGCTGGGCATAGCCAACATAAAAATCCGCAAAAAAGATTATGCTTTGGCCAGCAAAGACCTCAATGCAGTAGAACTTTTATGTAAAAACACCAATACTCAACAATACAGCCAACAAATTAAACAACACAGAGCTGTCATTGCCGAAAAAACACAATCCAAAAAAAGTTAGTGCTTTTACCGACATGGCTCGCTTTGTTACTGCCTTTGTAAAAAAGCTATCGCATAGCCGATAATTTTTTAAAAAAAATAATTTGTTCGCCCCTATTTCCGTTCTTTTTATAATCTTTACAGATTGAAAGGGATACAGAATGTTACTGTGTCTTTTTTTATTGATAAAACTCTATATCATCAGCAAAATACCCATTGGGATGAATACCAAAACCTTAAAAGAAATGTTGAAACGAATTTTTGCAATAACCTTGTTGGCCGCAACCTTTGCGTGCAGCACCTCACCCAAGGCTCAAAAACCCGTAGAGGGCATTACCAATATTAAGCCCGACGAGCAACAAAGCTTAGTAGCCAAAGAAGTGCTTAACCTTATTGAGGTATACAACTATAAAAAAATCAAGGTAAACGACTCCATTTCTTCGCTAATTTTTGATCGTTACCTAAAAGCATTGGATCCTGCAAAATCTTATTTCTTGGCCAACGATATCAAAGAGTTAGAAAACTACCGCTACCAGTTTGATGACGATTTGCGTGCTGGTGATTTGGGCAATTTCTTCTATATCTTTAACCTATACCAAAAAAGATACAACGAGCGCCTCAACTTTTCTTTAACCCAGATTAAGCAAAAATACAACTACAACCAAAACGATAGTTACGTGTATGATCGCGAAAAGCTTCCTTGGGTCAATAGCGTGTCTGCACTAAACGAGCTTTGGAAGAAACGTATCAAATACGAACTGCTTACGCTAAAATTGGCCGGGTCTGATGATACAAAAAGTGCCGAAACCTTGAGCAAACGCTACAGCAACCTCAAATCACAAGCAAGCAAGTTCAACAATCAAGATGTTTTTCAAATTGTGATGGATGCATTTACCGAAGCCATAGACCCGCACACCAATTATTTCAACCCACGCAACGCCGAATTGTTTAATCAAGAAATGTCTCGTTCTTTGGAAGGCATAGGAGCCACTTTGCAATTGGAAAATGAAATGGTAAAAATTGTTTCTATTGTTCCGGGTGCACCAGCTTTCAAAAGCAAAAAACTCAACGTAGGAGACCGCATTATTGCTGTAGCACAAGGCGATAAGGAATTTGAAGATATTGTAGGCTGGCGCATAGACAACGCCGTATCAAAAATTAAAGGGCCAAAAGGTACTACCGTTCGTCTAAAAATATTACCTGTAGGTCAAGATGTTTCGGCCAAGCCTGTTATCATCAGTTTGGTACGCGACAAAATTATCCTCGAAGAGCAATCAGCCAAAAAAGTGGTAAAAACTATCGAAAGTGAAGGCAAGAAATTTAAAATTGGTATCATCAAAATACCTGCTTTCTATGCCGATTTCAAAGCTGCCAATGCCGGCGATCCCAATTACAAAAGCACCACCCGCGACGTAAGGTTACTACTAGACACCCTAAAACGTTTAGACCAGGTTGATGCCATAGTAGTAGATTTGAGGGCCAACGGTGGGGGCTCACTCAATGAGGCCATAGATCTTTCGGGTTTGTTTATAGATCGTGGTGCTGTGGTGCAGGTGAAAGATTATCGCAACTCGCTAAAAGTATATAAAGACGAGGACAGCAACGTTGCTTGGAGCGGACCTTTGGGTGTTATGGTGGATAGGCTAAGTGCCTCGGCATCAGAAATATTTGCCGGAGCCATGCAAGATTACAACAGAGCTATCATAATGGGTACACAAACCTACGGCAAAGGAACTGTACAGTCATCTATAGACCTCAATAACCTTATTAACAACTCTATGCTGCAACGTTTGGCCGCAATGTTCAAAAAGAACCAGAGTAGCAATAGCACTAACCAACCGGGTAGCCCAAATGTGACCATTGTTGACAAAAACGGTGTACCGCAACTGGGTCAAATTAACCTCACCATGGCTAAGTTTTACCGGGTAAGTGGTAACAGTACCCAGCACAAAGGTGTGATGCCTGATATTGTTTTCCCTTCTATCTACCCCTTGGACCAAATTGGCGAAGACACCGAAAAATCAGCATTGCCTTTTGATGTGATTGCACCTACCAGCTATCAAAAAGGTAATGATATTAGTAATACCATTGCCTTGGTGAAAAAAGCACACGACCTAAGAATGCAAAAATCTTTACACTACAAAATGCTGCTAGAAGACATTGCCAGCAATGCCAAAAAAGAGAAAGAAACAGCTATTACCCTAAACGAGGCTAAACTAAAAGCAGAGCGTGATGCCGAAGAGTCCAAAAATTTGTTACGCCTAAATCAGGTACGTGCCGAAAAAGGTTTGCCCGCACTTAAAAAAGGTGAAAAATTGCCCAAACAAGAAAGTTTAGATTTTATTGAAAACGAAAGTCTGCAAATGATGGTAGATTTCATGAATTTGAACAAATAAACCTAAGAAACAGCTTCTCAATCTCCAAGGCTAGTAATAAGTTTTTGGGATTGAATTTTTAAAAACTACTATCCCTGTAAATGATTGCATTTAATGAGGCCGAAATCAATTCTTTGGCCATACACCGAGTAGGCAGTAAAGCCGATAATGAATACATGATACTGGCCGAACAAACCACTAATTTGTCCGATGAAAATCTGCGTACCCTGCTCAAAACTTTTTTCTTAAGCCCGCTACAAAAAACCAGCGAAGTTTTTCGGTTGCAAACCGATGGCAACGAGGATACACCCATTTTTAACCTAGCTACCGATATTTTTGAGCACCAAGACCGTTTTTTAGCCCACAGCAAGTCTTTTGCACAAGCTTTGTACCAACTGGCCGACCAAGCCAAATATAAAGCAGGCGAACTATATATTGCCTATTTTAGTGGCATACAATTGGAGGGTGAAGAACTCGAAGCCATTGGCCTGTTCAAATCCGAACAAAAAGAAACTTTTCTGCGCCTCAACCCACAGCAACAGGGCTTTGAGCTGGATTATGAGAGCAATGCCATAAACCTGCACAAACTAGACCGGGCTTGCCTTATCTTCAACACCGAAAAGGATGCCGGCTACAAAGTATTGGCCACCGAAAATGGCAGTAAAGACACCAGTCTTTGGAAAGATGATTTCTTGAAACTAAAAGTAAGAAACGATAATTTCCAACAAACCCAAGCCATTATTGGGCTGTACAAGAATTTTGTCAGCGAAAAACTCGACGAAGAATTTGAGGTAGAACGCACCGACAAAATAGACCTGCTAAACCGATCCATGAAATATTTCAAAGAGAAAGATAGTTTTGATATGGACGAGTTTGCCAACGAAGTGATTGCCAACGAGCAAGGCATAGCCTTATTTAAAGACTATAAATCTGCATTTGAACAAGAGTTTGACCAAAACATTGCCGATAGTTTTGACATCTCGGAAGCGGCTGTAAAAAAGCAATCAAAAGTGTTTAAAAGCATTTTAAAGCTCGATAAAAATTTTCATGTTTACATACACGGCAATAAAGAGTTTATCGTGAAAGAGTTTGATGAAGAAAAGGGGATGAACTGCTACAAGCTGTATTTTAGAGAAGAGGCCTAAGCGGCTAACCAGCCCAAGTTTCGCGGTCTAAGCTGCGGTAATGTATAGCCTCTGCCAAATGCTCGATAGCAATTTCTTGACTTCCGGCCAAATCGGCAATGGTGCGTGATACTTTTAAAATACGATCATAGGCTCTAGCTGAAAGGCCTAGTTTTTCCATAGCTGTTTTGATGAGCTGTTTGCCTGTATCGTTAATATTGCACAAAGACCGAACCATGTTGGCACTCATTTGTGCGTTAGAATATACCCCTTCTATTTTTTCAAAACGTTGGTCTTGCAAGTTTCTGGCTGCTATTACTCGCTCACGAATTACACTACTACGCTCGGCTGGCCTTGAGGACGAAAGCTCCGAAAAATTGACCGGGGTTACTTCTACATGCAAATCTATCCGATCCAACAAAGGGCCCGATATTTTGCTCAAATACTTTTGTACCACCCCCGGCCCACACAAACATTCTTTGTCCGGATGATTGTAAAAACCACATGGACAGGGATTCATAGAAGCTACCAGCATAAAACTTGCCGGATACTCTACCGAAAACTTTGCTCTTGATATACTTACTTTTCGGTCTTCGAGGGGTTGGCGCATCACTTCCAATACCGTTCGTTTAAACTCGGGCAATTCATCCAAAAACAAAACCCCGTTATGTGCCAAAGATATTTCGCCGGGTTGTGGATGAATACCCCCACCTACCAAAGCCACATCAGAAATAGTATGGTGTGGTGCCCGATAGGGCCGCTCGGTAAGTAAAGTACTGTGATTACCCAATTTGCCCGCTACCGAATAAATTTTAGTACTCTCAAGTGCTTCGTTCAGGTTTAAAGGTGGCAAAATAGTCGGCAGTCTTTTGGCTAGCATGGTTTTGCCGGCTCCGGGTGGGCCAATCAATATTACGTTGTGCCCTCCTGCTGCTGCAATTTCTAAGGCTCGTTTTATATTTTCTTGCCCTTTTACATCTGCAAAATCTTGTTCGTAGCTGTTTATTTGTCGGTAAAACTCTTTGCGAGTATCCACAAAAACTGGTTCTACACCCGAATTTCCGTTTATAAAATCAATTACTGCAGCCAAATCATTCATACCGTACACTTGCAAATCGTTCACAATAGCAGCCTCGTTAGCATTGACAGCAGGTAACAATAAACCTTTATAACCTTCTTTGCGGGCTTGTATGGCAATGGGCAAAGCTCCGTTTATACTTTGTAAGCCGCCATCTAAAGAGAGTTCGCCCATAATGACGTATTGTTCCAGCAAATCAGGTTTTATTTGCCCTGAAGCCGCTAAAATACCTATGGCAATGGGCAAATCGTAGGCAGAACCTTCCTTTCTAATATCGGCTGGTGCCAAATTTACCAATATCTTTTGCCGGGGCATGTGAAAACCAGCTAGTTTTATAGCACTCTCTACCCGAAACAGGCTTTCTTTTACGGCATTGTCTGGTAAGCCCACCATATAGTATTTGCTCCCGCTACTCACACTAACCTCAATGGTAATCGTAAGGGCATCAACCCCGTAAACAGCACTTCCAAAAGTCTTTACAAGCATAAGAAATAAGGCTATATTGGCAATTAATTTAGAAATAAATATCTGAACTTAAAAAACTTAAATCAATATCTTCATATTTTGCTACCTAACTACAATAGCAAGTTGGCAAGTTCAATTAATTCTTGCAACAATACGGTGTTAGTCAGAAAAATTTATCAATTTTGCGAATTAATAAACTTCACAATCATGACCATACACAAAGAAGGTTACACCAGTATTGCACTAAGCATACTTTTTATCTTTATTATCAATGCCATAGGCAGCTATTACAATTATGCCGATAGTAGCGCTTTGAAATGGTTGATTTATATATTTTCCTTTGCTCTTTTTGTAATTGTACTACAGTTTTTCAGAAACCCTAAACGCAAATTTACTCAAGGTGATAACTTAATTATTTGCCCTGCTGATGGTAAAGTGGTGGTTATAGAAGAAACAGTAGAGCACGAGTATTTTAAAGATAAACGTTTACAAGTTTCGATATTCATGTCGCCGGTAAATGTGCACATCAATCGTAATCCTATTTCGGGTTTGGTAAAATTTTTTAAATATCATCCCGGTAAATATTTGGCTGCCTGGAATCCTAAATCGAGCACCGAAAACGAGCGTACCACCGTTGTGGTAGAGCACCAAAACGGTACGCCAATATTATTTAGGCAAATTGCCGGTGCATTAGCCCGTCGGATAGTGTGGTACGTAAAAGAGCAAGATCAGGTAAAACAAAACGAACAATTTGGTTTTATAAAATTTGGCTCGAGGGTAGATTTGTTTTTACCAATTGGCACCAAAATAAATGTAACACTAGACCAAAAGGTTAAAGGAGGGGTTACCGTACTGGGCGAGCTTAACTAAGCACTTACAAATTGTTTATTAGCCCTAGCAATTTATCTTCTTGCGATTGTCTGCTTAACTCGTAGAGTTCTTCTGCTGTTCGTAAAATACGTTCGGGCTGCTCAAAATGTGCTTTATATACTTTAGTCAATAGAGCTGTAAGTTCGTTTTCGTCCTTACAAACATAGCCTGCCTTGTATTTGCGTATGCTCTGGCTGATATCGCCCTCATCATCTTCAGGCAATAAAATTGGTTTTTGAAAAGCCAAGTAATCGTATTGTTTAGAGGTGATAATTTCTTTTCTATTACCGTATTTGAGGTGAAAAAACATACTGGCGCTATACAATTCGCTATACACTTGCTCAATAGGCATTTTAGAACTCACATAGGTGTAAGGCTCTAAATTGTATTGACGAATGATATCTTTTAACATAATAGACTCGCCCGTGCCCACAAAACGAAGCTGAAAATTTTGAGGTTGAACATTCAATTGATCAATAAAACGCCTTACACATTTAAAAAAATAGGTATGGTACAATTGGTCATTATAAACAGAACCCAAATAAACCAGCTTAAAGGTATGCGGATGATCTTCGATGAGACTAAAATTGATTTTGTTTATATCAAAACCGTTTCTAATCACCTGTATACTGCGGTTATACTTATCCGGAAAAAGATTTTTGATGGATTCGGAAATGGTTACTACCAAATCGGCACTTTTCATGTTCCGCAATTCATTTCTTTTCAAAAAAAATCGCCTCAAAAAAGACATCAATCTATTTTCCTCTATCAATTGATATCCAAAAACCCCGGGATCTCTATAGTCTAATATAAGTTTGCAACCAAACTCTTGTTGCAAAGCATAACCCAAATTGTGTACCGCAATAGAGGGAAAAGAGACCAACACAACATCAGTAGGATTGAGGCTGAGATTGGTTTTCTTTTTGTACTTGTTAAACTCTCTACCTAAATCAAAAATCTCTCTTTTCCTGAAAAAATAATAGGTTATCAGCAGTAATTTGGCCATTTTTCTTCTGCCACTCTCCAACAGTTTTTTATAAATACTATGAAAAATGCCACTGCTGTAATTGAGCGGAGTTTCTATCAGCTTTCCTTTTATTTTTACAGGGCGCTCTATTTTAGTTTTATTACCGTAAATAAAATGAACCTCGTAATGTTGAGAAAGGTGCTCGGCCATGCTCAACAATCGATTAAAACCCGTTTGGTAGGTGTCTCTACCGTGGTATGAAAAAATAAAAATACGCTTCAAAAAATAGGTAGTTGTTTAGTTTAAAAACTCCTTAAAAATATAAAAATTACCTTAAACACCAGAATTTTTAAAAGCATTCCAGCCTTGGGCTTTCAGTTCGTGTACTACATTTGATTTTGAAATCATTTTTACACCCGAATTTTTATCGGTAACATGGCCTATGATACTAATGTCCACATCGTTTTTAATCTTATCAAAATCAGACTGATTGATGGTAAATAACAGCTCGTAGTCTTCGCCTCCATTTAAGGCACAAACCGTTGGGTCTAAACCAAGTTCACGTGCTGTTTCGTAAGTCATGGGATCAAAAGGTAGTTTATCTTCATAAATGCTTATACCAACATCGCTTTGTGTAGCTAGGTGTATAAGCTCTGATGCCAAACCGTCCGATACGTCTATCATAGCTGTTGGCTTTACCCCAATTTGAGCTAGCAAATCAACAATATCTCTACGTGCTTCGGGTTTCAACTGTCGTTCTATAATATAATCTTTACCTTCTAAATCGGGTTGTATTTGTGGGTTTTCTAAATAAATTTGTTTTTCTCGCTCTAGTATTTGTAAGCCCAGGTAAGCACCTCCCAAATCGCCAGAAACACAAATTAAATCGTTTTCTTTTGCTCCGTTGCGGTAGGTAATTTTATCTTTATCGGCATAGCCAATACTGGTTATGCTAATAACCAAACCTTGTTTACTACTTGATGTGTCGCCACCAACCAGATCAATATTATAACGATCACAAGCCAATTGTATGCCTTTATACAGTTCTTCTACTGCCTCTAAGGGAAATTTGCTCGATAAACCTAAAGAAACGGTTATTTGTGTTGCCCAAGCGTTCATGGCATATATATCGCTCAAATTTACCTGTACGGCTTTGTAGCCCAAATGCATCAAAGGCACATAAGCCAAATCAAAATGCACACCTTCTAACAACAAATCGGTAGAGATGAGTACTTGTTTGTCTTTAAAATCCAATACAGCTGCATCGTCTCCTACGCCTTTAGTGGTGCTTTCTAACTTTGGTTTAAAAGTAGCTGTCAAGTGATTTATAAGCCCAAATTCGCCCAAATTAGATAGTGGTGTTCTTTCTTTGTTCTCAAACATTATTTTTAGATATAATACTAGCTCAATTTGCGAAGTTAAAAATAAGGACTTACTCTTTTTTTATTTTTTGTTAATAATGACTGATAAACAAAGAAAGAACTGTTTAAAGCATAATTTTTAATCGTTTTTATTTAGGACAAAACCTTTTTATTTCACTAAAAATCGTAGTGTTATTGATTCTAATTTTAATAGATATACTCCTTTTGTTAGGCTTTTATTTAGTACCAAACGCCCGTGTCCATTGTTAAATTCCAATTGTTCGCGATGTAGGCAAACACCTGCCAAATCGTAAATAGAAACCTGTTTTTTACCTTCAAAACCTGTTTGGTAAAGTGCTATTTCATTACCAATAATTGGGTTAGGATAAAGTTGGGTATTGGAATTTAAATTGCTGAGGTGCAGCAATTGTACAGCCAACTCACTGGCTTTACCATTGTGGTCTATTTGCCATAACTTGTAATAATTTTTTCCGTTTTTAGGATGGTAATCTATCACCTCATATTTTGCTCCAAAATTGCTTTTTGCTTTGCAAGTAGCTATATCTACGTAGTTTATACCATCTGTACTGTGTTGTATTTTAAAATAGCTATTGTCATGCTCAGCAGTTGTAATCCATTCTAACAAAACACTACCTGTTGTTTGTTTGTGGGCACCAAATGTGTAGAGCTGTACAGGAAGCACGCCAGTTGTATATTTTTTAACAAAAACACCACTATTGGTTGCATAAGAAATATAAACTTTATCTCCATCAAAATCTATATCGGTATCCCAAATAGATTCTGCTGATAGGCCTGCTTGTTGTACAATTTCCCAAGTAATCCCGTTGAAACGTTGTACCGTAACTTTACTTGCATTAGCCCTATCTTGATAAACTACATAGGGTACAGAAGCCGCAAAGGCTATTTTAATGTTTCTGGCTTCACCTGCAGAAAAACCCGGTGTGCCCACTACCTCCCAAGCTCCATCAACAAAGCGTTGTACCGTAACTTTATTCCCGTTAGCCAAATCTTGATAAACTACATAGGGTATTGTACCATTAAAAGTAAGGTTACAATAATATACGTATCCGGCAGAAAAACCGGGTGTGCCCACTACTTCCCAAGCTCCATTAACAAAACGTTGTACTGTAACTTTACTTGCATTAGCCGCATCTTGATAAACTACATAGGGTACCGTACCGTTCATTGCAATACTAGGATAATTTGCTACATTTCCACTAAAACCGGGTGTGCCCACTACTTCCCAAGCTCCATCAACAAAGCGTTGTACCGTAGCTTTACGTCCATTTGCCCAATCTTGATAAACTACATAAGGCACAGTACCGTTCATTGCAATACCACAATAATAAACAGATCCGGCAGAAAATCCGGGTGTACCCACTACTTCCCAAGCTCCATCAACAAAACGTTGTACCGTAGCTTTATTCCCGTTAGCCTCATCTTTATAAACAACATAGGGTACCGTACCGTTCATTGCAATACCACAATAATAAACAGGTCCGGCAGAAAATCCGGGTGTACCCACTACTTCCCAAGCTCCATCAACAAAACGTTGTACTGTAACTTTACGTCCATTTGCCCAATCTTGATAAACTACATAGGGTACCGTACCCAAAAGAGCCATACTAACATTTTCGCTTTTTGTTGCTGAGATTGCCTGCAATGCTAATAATATACCTTCATTACCTGCAGTTTTCCAGGTACCTCCATCATAATATTTTAGTGTAGGTCTATTGTTATGATCATAATCTAAATAGGATACAAAAAGCACATAATCACTTACTCCTATAAAAACATTTTCTACATAGTTTGCCGAAATACCGGGTGTACCCACTACTTCCCAAATACTACCATTGAAATGATTTATAGTTGGCTTATAATCCTTACTTGCATCTTCATATACTACATAAATTTGTCCGTTTTTAATACATATTGCTGTTTCTGAAGCCTCATCGGGCGAAAAACCTGCTGTACCCACTATTTCCCAAGCACTACCGTTAAAACGTTGTACCGTGGCTTTAAAGTTTTTATCTTCATCTTGATAAATAATATAAGGGGTGTTATTATTCAAATCTATGGCAATATCCAAATCATAAGATTTTGCACTTGAAATACCGGGTGTACCCACTACTTCCCAAGCCCCATTAACAAAACGTTGTACCGTAGCTTTTTCATTTGCATTATAGTCTTGGTAAACGATATAGGGAATGGTACCGTTGCTCACTATTTTTGTGTAATGTGTAGCACCTGCCGAAACACCGGGTGAACCGCCAACATACTCCCAAGCTCCATTAACAAAGCGTTGTACACTGGCTTTGTATCCGTTGGCATAATCTCTATACACCACATAAGGAACCCCCGAAATTAGGCAAATATCTAAATGGAAAGCATTTCCGGCAGAAAAACCGGGGGTGCCCACTACTTCCCAATTACTTCCGTTAAAACGCTGTACAACTGCTTTATTACCCAAGCTTTCATCGGCGTAGGCAACATAAGGTGTACTACCATCTAATGCTATTTTAACAGTAAATAACGAACGACCGGCAGAAAAACCGGGTGTACCCACTACTTCCCAATCATAATGGTTATCTGTAATACTTTCTCTTTTAATTACAGTAACTTTATCTCCTCTGATTCCATCGCTATAAGCGAAATATACTTCATTAGAATTTGCTGCAGTACCAAGATTTACATGTGTAGTAGTTTGGGCTTGTTCTAAATCATCGGGCCCTACGGGTACCCAAATTTGACTTTTAGCCACACCATGACTAAAAAGTACAAGCAAAAGAATAATTAACTTTTTCATTTTTTGTTGGTTTATATTTTATTTATCAATAAACTTTTAACAACAAAAAATAGTTCACTCGGTATTTTTTTACTTAAAATACCTAAATATCATCAAGTTAATTCTAAATTATAAACAATAAAAATTTGCTTAAAGCCCTAATTGAGCAGACAAGTCCAACATCCGTTCAATAGGTTTGCGAGCAGCTTCTATAATATTTGCAGGTACGGTAACCTCTGGCATTTCATTTTTCATACACAAGTAAAGCTTCTCTAGCGTATTACGCTTCATAAATGGACACTCGTTGCAGGCACAGGTGTTGTTTGGTGGTGCTGGTATAAAAGTTTTACCGGGGTTGGCTTTTTCCATTTGATAAATGATACCACTTTCGGTAGCTACAATAAATTCTTGGGCATCACTATTAACGGTATATTTCAACAATCCGGTAGTAGAACCTACATAATCGGCCATTTTTAGTACTGCATCTTCACACTCGGGGTGGGCTATAAATTTGGCCTGTGGATGCCTTTCTTTCAAACGGGTTATTTTCTCCATCGAAAAAATTTCATGTACCATACAGGCTCCGTTCCACAATACCATATCCCTGCCCGTTTTCTTCATGATATAAGCACCCAAGTTTTTATCGGGACCAAATATTATTTTTTGGTCTTTGGGTAAGCTCTCAACAATTTGCACAGCATTGGTAGAGGTGCAAACAATATCGGTCATAGCTTTTAGCTCTGCGGTACAATTTACATAGTTGATTACCAAATGATCGGGATATCGCTTTTTAAACTCGCTAAATAAATGGGCTGGTGCACTTTCGGCCAATGAACATCCGGCTTTTAAATCGGGTAACAAAACCTTTTTTTGCGGCGACAGAATTTTTGCAGTCTCGGCCATAAAATGCACCCCAGCAAACACAATAATATCGGCATCGGTATTGGCTGCTTGTTGTGACAAACCTAAACTATCCCCTATATAATCAGCAACATCTTGTATATCAGGTTCTTGATAATAATGAGCCAATATAATGGCATTCTTTTCTTTTTTTAGTCGCTCTATTTCTGCAAACAAATCCAACGTTGGGTCTATAGCCTCATCGATATATCCTTTTGCATTTAGTTCTTCTAAAATATCCATAATATACTTAATTGTTTTGTTTTAAAATTTTTGATAAAGATAAGGAGCTTTTCACACTACAATAAATAATAATTATTAATATAAAAGAATCCTTACTATTATTAGTGCTGTTAGTATTGTTGAGAATTAATTAGTTTTTTGTTTCGTCCATGAGTTTTTAAATGTTTTTCCACAACTATTCATTGTTTTAAATTTTAGAATTCCATGATTTTCAAAGAACTATTTTTTACATCTAAATTTTATCCATAGCTTTTTGTGGATAGTTTTTACTATTTAAAAAAGTGGATAAGTAATACAAACATGCTTATAAATTTTATTAAATAAAAGAATAAAATATCCTTAATTACTTTTTTATGATGATTTATAGTTATTTTAATAAAAAAGTGTACAGCTTTTCACAGTTTTTAATTGTTTTTCCACAATTTTGAAATGATATGAAAAAAGTTGACTTTTTAGTTGTTGGTTCGGGTATAGCCGGATTAAGTTTTGCACTTAAAGCTGCCAAGCACGGCAAAGTTTTGATTGTTACCAAAAGCAATGAAGACGAATCGAATACCAAATATGCCCAAGGTGGTGTGGCTGTGGTAGTTGATAAAACCGATTCATTTGAGAAACATATACAAGATACCCTTATTGCCGGCGATGGACTTTGTGATAAAAAAGTTGTTGAAATTGTTGTGAAAGAAGGGCCAGAGCGCATTCAAGAAATAATAGATTACGGTATTAATTTTGATCGTAACGGCGCTGGAGAATACGATTTAGCTAAAGAAGGAGGCCATTCTGAGCATCGTGTGCTACATTATAAAGATATTACCGGCTATGAAATTGAGAGTGTATTACTAAAACAAATACATAAAAACCCTAATATAGAGATACTTACTCATTACTTTTGTTTAGAGTTGATAACTCCACATCATTTGGGAAAACATGTGGATAAAAGTACAGATGATGTGAAATGCTACGGTATTTATGCTTTTAATACCGAAAACAAGCATGTGGAAAAGATATTGGCAAAGGCTACCGTAATGGCAAGTGGTGGTGCCGGGCATATATATGCCAGTACTACCAATCCTATTATAGCTACTGGTGATGGGATGGCTATGGTTTATCGGGCAAAAGGTAAAGTACGTAATATGGAATTTATACAGTTTCATCCCACGGCATTGTATAACCCGGGCGAGTATCCATCCTTTTTAATAACCGAAGCGGTGAGGGGTTTTGGGGGGGTATTACGTCGTAAAAATGGGCAAGAGTTTATGCATGAGTACGATAAAAGAGGTTCTTTAGCCCCTCGTGATATTGTTGCCCGTGCAATTGATAAAGAAATGAAACTTTCTGGTGATGATTTTGTTTACTTGGACATTACCATGGCCAAAAAGGATGATATTTTAAAGCATTTTCCGAATATCTATGCCAAGTGCTTATCTATTGGTATTGATATGACCAAAGATTATATACCGGTAACACCAGCTTGCCACTATATGTGTGGTGGTATTTTGGTTGATGAACACGGGCGATCAACTATTAAAAATCTTTATGCTTGTGGCGAATGCTCATCAACCGGTTTGCATGGTGCTAACAGATTAGCATCCAATTCTTTATTAGAAGCTACTGTTTTTGCGCACCGTATATATTTGGCGGCCTTAGCAGATATTAAATCAGTTGATTTTGAAGAAAATGTACCAGATTGGGATGAACAAGGTGTTTTATTGGATAATGAAGATATTTTAGTTACTCACAATTTGCGTGAAACCCAAAAAATTATGAGTGATTATGTAGGTATTGTACGCTCTGATTTTAGGTTGGAACGTGCCATGCGCCGTTTATATTTATTGTACGAAGAAACTGAAGAGTTTTACAAGAAAAATAAAGTATCGGTTAAACTTTGCGAGTTGCGAAACGTGATACAAGTGGCCTATATGGTCATTAAATCTGCTATGCAACGCCACGAAAGCCGTGGCTTACACTACACAACTGATTATCCGGCACATGCCGCTACAACTAAAGACACTATAATTTAATATTATGACGCTTGTTTTACCTGTAAATGGTGTGATGCCCCAATGGGGAGCTAATTGTTTTATTGCCCAAAATGCTACTATAGTTGGCGATGTTGAAATGGGTAGTTCTTGTTCTGTTTGGTTTAATGCAGTAATAAGAGGTGATGTCAACAGCATCCGTATAGGTAATGAAACCAATATACAGGACGGGGCTGTTATACATGCTACCTACCAAAAGGCAGCAACTTTTATTGGTAATAGAGTAAATATTGGTCACAATGCAATTGTACACGGCTGTACAGTAAAAGATAATGTACTAATTGGAATGGCTGCCGTGGTAATGGATCATGCTGTTGTTGAAGAATATTGCATTATTGCTGCCGGTGCTGTGGTTCTCGAAAATAGCATTTGCGAAAGTGGTTACATTTATGCCGGAACCCCTGCAAAAAAAATAAAGCCTATTAGCGATGAACAAAGAGCTTTATTGAAAAGACTACCCGATAATTACCAAATGTATGCCGATTGGTTTCGCTGAGAACGAATTAGCACTATTTTTTAGGTATTTTAATAGTTTCTTCTCTATCCCAATTTGCCCGAATAGAAAGTTCTTTTGGTTCGTACCAAATGGGTTCGGCTTGCAATTTTTTGCTTATATCACCCGTATCCCAGTTTCCATTATGGTTTAAATCATATACGATACGAGCAAAATAAACTCCTTGTTTAAAATTGGCTAATTTTATTTTTTCTTTTTTACGGATAGGGTAGGAGCTGATTGGATTTTTGTCTTTATTTACCAATTGTAGGATATAGCTGGCACTGGTGTCGGGCGGTTCAACTGTCAATATCAAAGTACCGTAATTGGCCGCCTCATCAACACTGAAATTTTTTCTAATTTCTTTATTTTTAATATCAAAAATACTGCTTACTGCATTTTCTTTCAACTCTAAAATGTATTGTTCTTTGGCTTTCCAATTGTATTTTATCCGATAATTTAGAAAGTTAGAACTATCTTTTTCTAAAGTAAATTTACGTGGAATGCTATCTTCTAAAAGCAGTATTTTACTTTCATCTATACTGTTTATTGGGAAATTGAAATGCAGTTCGAGGTTTTTGAAAGGGTTCAGCAATTGGCTCTCTAAATTATCGCTCACACTTATTACACGGGTATAACTTTCTTTTTTTGGTCGAGAAAATTTCATGCTATCAATAATTTTTTGCTGATCTAAAATCACCACTTTTATCGAATCCCAAGACATATCACTAAGCCACATCCGTACACTATCTTTCTGTTTGCTGAATTGAACGTATTTACCCTGATCTATTTTATCTGCTCCAACAATTTTAAGTTCAGGTTTTTTCAGTTGTTGGTTAAAACTTGCAAAAATACTTCCATCATTGTTCAGTTTGCTGTCCGTTACTCTAAAATCTTTAGCTTTTTCTTTAAATATTTTTAGTACTACACTATCTATATTTTTTTCTAAGTACAATGTATCACTCAAAAATGCAATTTCATCATTTTGTTGTTGGTATATACGGTCGCCACCACTTTTTTCTTTTAGTGCATATATCTTGTAAGGTCCTTTTTTTAGGTTTTTGAGTTTAAAATTGCCACTACTATCACTAAGGGTATATATACTTGGTCTTTTTTTACCAAATAAGCTGTCTTTTTCTAGCGGATAAACAAATACTGTACTTTCTATTTCGGCTTGTCCTTTTAGTTCGTTGATAACTTTTCCGCTAATACTTAAAGAATCTAACTGATTTCCGGTCGCAAAAACATAGTTGAAATTTTTTAGTTCATTGCTTTCGTTCAAATCCACTATTGATTTTCCAAAGTTTAGGGTATAGGTTGTGTTTTTTTCAAGACTATCGGTTAATGAAATTTCTAAACGTTTAAGTTTTACTTTTAGCTCGGGTTCTTTTTCTAATTCGGGTGAAATTGAAAACTCTTTATAAACATTGTTTAGTTTAATGTACTCGTCAAACTCGATTACAATTTTTTTAGCATTAAAATTGGTGCTCATGTTTTCGGGTATCATTTTCAAAATTTTTGGTGGGCTAGTATCTTTTGGTCCACCTTCTGGGTTTCGCATCGATGCACAGCCCCACATAAACATGATTCCAAGCAAAAGGCTTGAAAAATTTGATAAAAAACAGCAGTTTTTATTTTTACCCATTTTTAGACGTTTTAATCAATTTTTAATCATTTTGGAACACAACTATTAAATTTTTAAAATAATCGTTTATACGGCTTTATTTTAATTCATCTTTTTATATAGCTAAGTATCTAAATATCAATCATTTAGATAAATGTATCATGATAACAGAGATATCAGCTGGCGAAACACCCGAAATACGTGAGGCTTGGCCCAATGTTCTTGGTTTTATTTTCAAAAGCTTTTCCCTAGCTTCTTTAGATAAAGATACCAAAGTATTGTAATCAAAATCTGGATTGATATTTCTATCTTCCATTTTTTGCATCTTAGCTACAATCTCTTTTTCTTTTTCAAAATAACTGTCGTATTTGATTTTTATTTCGGCTTGTTCTATAATTTCTTGATCAAATTGTGAGAGGTAGCTTTCAAAATTTTTGTTGATACCTTTTACGTCAGCTATATCAACTTGCGGACGACTCAAAATATTGAAAAGTTTGGTATTTTGGTTCAATGGGCTTGAGCCTTTTTCTTGTAACATTTGGTTGATAGATGCAGCTTCGATACTTTGTTTTTTGGTATATGCTACAATTTCATCCGATTTTTTAATCTTGTTTTGTACTCTTTCAAACCGCTCATCCGATATTAAACCCAATTGATGGCCAATAGGGCTGAGACGAATGTCTGCATTATCTTGCCGTAATAACAAACGGTGTTCGGCTCTTGATGTAAACATTCTATAAGGTTCCTCTGTTCCTTTGGTCACCAAATCATCAATAAGAACACCAATATACGATTCTGAACGTTTCATAATCAGCTCGTGCTGGTCATTAATCTTTTGATGTGCGTTTATACCGGCTAAAAAACCTTGACAAGCTGCTTCTTCATAACCAGTAGTGCCGTTTATTTGTCCTGCGAAAAATAAATTGCTAATTAACTTTGTTTCTAAACTGAGTGATAATTGGGTAGGAGGGAAATAGTCGTACTCGATGGCATAACCAGGTCTGAACATTTTAGCATTTTCAAAACCCGGTATTTGTCGCAAAGCTTTGTATTGCACAACTTCGGGCAAAGAAGTAGAAAAACCATTGATATAAACTTCTACAGTTTGCCAACCCTCGGGTTCAACAAATATTTGATGACGTTCTCGCTCAGCAAAACGATTTATTTTGTCTTCTATTGATGGACAGTAACGTGGACCAAGACCTTTAATACGACCTGTAAACATAGGTGATTTTTCAAAGCCCTCTTTCAACGTTTCGTGTACTTTTGCGTTTGTATAGGTTATCCAACAGCACCTTTGTTCTTTTACCAAATCAACCGATGTATAAGAAAAACGCCCTCTTTTTTCATCTCCCCACTGTTCTTCCATTACGCTGTAGTTCAAAGATCGGCCATCAACACGTGGGGGAGTCCCTGTTTTCATCCTTCCTGCTTCAAAACCTAGTTCTACCAATTGTTCGGTAAGGCCTGTTGCCGATTTTTCGCCCGTTCTACCTCCGCCCATTCTTTTTTCACCTATATGGATAAGGCCATTTAAGAAAGTACCGTTGGTAAGTACAACCGCTTTGGCTTTTATTTCTATACCTAAGTTTGTTTTTACACCAACCACAGTATTATTTTTGATTAAAAGGCCACTTACCATTTCCTGCCAAAAATCAATATTTGGTGTTCGCTCTAGTGCTAGTCGCCATTCTTCTGCAAAACGTTTTCTATCGTTTTGAGCCCTTGGACTCCACATAGCTGCTCCTTTAGACATGTTTAACATTCTAAATTGCAGGGTAGTTTTATCGGTTATTATTCCCGAATAACCCCCTAAAGCATCTATTTCTCTGACTATTTGACCTTTTGCTACACCACCCATTGCCGGATTACAGCTCATTTGAGCTATAGTTTCCATATTCATGGTAATTAACAATACTGACGAGCCTAAATTTGCAGCGGCAGCTGCGGCTTCGCAACCGGCATGGCCACCGCCTACTACAATTACATCATATTCTTTAAACATATATCTTTTGTTTCACGTGAAACATTATTTTTATTATTGTGTTTTTGATATGTTTCACGTGAAACATATCAAAAAATATTAGGTTTGTAACGATGGTTAGTATTATTTTTCTGATAATTCAATCCATCTTTCCATTTTCTTATCCATTTCTTCTTGGTTTGTCGATAATTCAGTAGAAAGTTCTTGTATTTTTTGATAGTCTGAAGGTTCGACACTATTGAGAAGTATGGTGTTTTCTTTTATTCTTTCTTCGAGATGTGACAACTCTTCCTCAAGTTTTTTTAATTCTTGTTGTTCTTTGTAGCTAAGTTTATTACTCTTTTTGTCTGTTTTTGTTTCAGAAATTTTTGTTTCAATTTTTTTACTGCTTTCTTTTATAGCTTCTAGCTCGTTTCTGTAGTCGGCATAGTTGCCGTTATAAATTTTGATATTGCCATTACCTTCAGCTATAAATAATTGATTACAAAGTTTGTCGAGCAAGTATCTATCGTGTGATACCAATACCATTACGCCGTTGTAATTGACTAGAAATTGTTCTAAAACATTTAGAGTGTCAATATCTAAATCGTTTGTGGGTTCGTCGAGAATTAAAAAATTGGGATTTTGCATTAATATCTTCATTAGATGAAGACGTTTTTTTTCACCTCCTGATAGTTTTTCAACTAAACCGTGCTGTTTTTTGGGTGGAAACAGAAAAAGGCTGAGTAGAGCAGAAGCGCTTAAAGTGTCGCCATTAGCCATTTTAATGTATTCGGCTTCATTTTTTACAGTATCAATTACCCTGTCTTTTTGATCAAAACTTAAACCCTCTTGCTTGTAATAACCAATTTTGGTTGTTTCGCCAATAATTACTTTGCCACTACTAGGTTCAATTTGTTTGGTTATAATATTAAGTAAGGTGGTTTTTCCGGAGCCGTTTTTACCAGCTAAACCTATTCGGTCTCCTTTTTTAAAGATATAGTTAAAATTATTAATGATAGGTTCTTGATCATAGCTGTGACTAACCTGGGTGATTTCTAAAATTTTAGAGCCTTGCCTAGCCATGTCTATATTTAGATTTACCTTTTCTCTTTCTGTTCTAGCTTTGGTTTTTGCTTCTAATGCATAAAAAGCATCTTTTTGTGCTTGCGATTTAGTTCCCCTGGCTTGCGGCATTCTTCGCATCCACTCCAATTCTTTCTTTAATAGATTTTTGTTTTTTTGGAAAGCAATATCTTCTAGTTCTTCTCTTTCACTTTTTTTCTCAAGAAAATATGCATAATTACCTTTGTAAATAAATAAGTTGCCTTTGTCTAACTCAATTATAGCATTACACACATTATCTAAAAAATAACGATCGTGTGTGATGAGTAAAAGTGTTTTATTACCACTACTTAATATTTTTTCTAGCCATTCAATGGTTTCAATATCTAAGTGATTGGTTGGCTCGTCCAAAAGCCATACTTCGGGTTCTTCAATTAATAATTTGGCTAAGGCAAGTCGTTTTTTTTGCCCTCCTGATAAAGTATTGATCTCTTTTTTTAGTTGGGTGATGCCTAATCGTGATAAAATATTCTTGATACTTTGTTCATATTCCCAAGAATTGTTTTCAATTATCTTATCATATAATTTATTGATTTCTTGTTCGTCAATTATACTTTCTTGAAGTAATTCTTCATATTTTCTGATGTATTGAAGTACTTCATTATCTTTAGAGAAGAGGTAATCACTGATACTGCATTGACTAGGAAATTCGGGATTTTGCTCCAAATAACCTATCCTTAAACCTTTTGGCAACACAATCTTTCCTTCTCTTGCTTTGTCTTTGCCCGACAAGAGTTTCATTAAAGTACTTTTTCCTGTGCCATTTTGGCCAACTAATGCGATTCGCTGGCCTTTGTTAAGTCCAATAGTAATGTTTTTAAATAACCAGTCTTCGTTGAAATTATGGCCTAATCCTTCTGCTGCTAGTAAAGTACTCAAAATGTTGTGATATTATATAAATTTTAGGCAAAAGTACGGAATATTAAAACAAGGCATTAAAATTAAACTATTTCTTATTTATGTTTTTAAGAAAATTAAACAGCCAAATGGTTGATGTTAAAAGATTTATATGTCTTTAAATAATTGCTTACTATTGTAATCTTAATATCTTAATACACAAGTTTTTTCTGGGTGAATCCTTGCTGTAATATAGTGTACAAATTCAATTATATTTGTTTTGATGAAATTCTATATACTTGTTTTATTTTTTTGTTTGCTTTCCGTTTTTGCCAAAGCACAGGAAAATATTGATCAGTTCATTATCGGTATAGACAGCATTGCCAATAAAAAAATTGTTTCCAAAAAACTGGACAGCCTCTATCAAAGCCACCAAAACCTGCTGCCAAAAACCGAAGTCCTGCTATTATCAAAACTGGCAAATGTTTATCTGAAAATAGGGGAATACAAAAAAATGGGCATTGTTTCGGCAAAAGGATTGGAACTATCGTCCAGACACAATTATTATAAGTATTATGCCAATTTGTTAAACACTCATGCCAGTTTTTATTACACCGAAGGAAATTATGAAAAGGCAAAAATAAATTACGAAAAAGCGCTCAAAGCGTTAGCTAAATACGGTGTAAACGTCAAATTGGAAATGAGCATAGAAAACAATTTAGGTGGCTTGCTCATCAACATGGCGGCTAAAACCCGAAAATTTGAACCCGCCATACCTCATTTAAAACGTGCTATATGGTTGCAAGAGCAATCTCCCGAAAAAAATATCTCGCTTTTTATCAGTGCTCAACGGCTGCTTGCCTTTGCCTATCATGGTACAAAGGAGTATGAAAAAAGAGATAAGCTTTTAAACGAACTGCTGCCTTTTGCCCGAAAAAACGGTGATACCACATCGCTTATTGCTGTTTTATGGACTGCAACAGAAATATATCAGAGCAAAAAAAAATACGAAATGTCGTTAAAAACCATTGATGAAGCCATTAATTTGACCGATACCGTCCGAAAAAGTGATATTTTGCAAGCATGGTTACTAAAGGCCATTATCTTAAAAAGATTAAAACGTTTTGAGGAAGAAGCTACTTTAAGAGGCAAGGCTTATCGCTTGCACAATGAAATTTTAAAAGAAACCAATCAAAAACAAATTAATGAGCTCGAAACTAAATACCACCTCAACGAAGCAGAAAACCGAACAAAAATAGAGCACCAAAAATACTTGCAATATCTCTATTTCTTTATTGGCTCGCTCTTGTTGCTTTTGCTAATGTTGCTGTTATTTTATCTTAAGAAAATACAGGCCAAAAATACCGAACATTTGCTACAAGCGCAGGCACTTTATGAGGGTGAGCAAAAAGAACGAATTCGCATTGCACAGGATTTGCATGATAGCATAGGACAGAAACTTTCTGTAATGAAACTGCTGTTGCCCGATGATAAAAACAATACGGAAGCAGATAGTCAGCAGCTTACAAAAATTTTGACACTTTTGGATGAAACTACCACCGAAGTACGAAACATATCCCATAATCTGGTCCCCGAAATTTTAAACTTCGGATTGCTTAAAGCACTCGAAAAAACAGCTGCACAAATCAATAATTCGAAAAGGGTACATTGTTCGGTTACAAGCGATGAAACACTAAATATAAATCTATCTAAACAAACAGAAGTAGTTGTTTTTCGTATTGTTCAAGAAATCTTAAACAATATTGTACGACATGCTGCAGCAAGCCAAATTGATGTTAAAATAAATCAAATCAACAATTATCTCCATATCTTTATCGAAGATAACGGCATAGGTTTAGATCCGATGAAAATAGAAAATTCGGAAGGCTTGGGCTGGAAAAACCTAAAAGCCCGGACAAAACTGATAGGCGGTAAACTGAACATATACGCCGAAAAAGGAAGTGGTTCGAGGTTTGAATTTAGGGTAAAAAACCAAATAAGTGATTAGTAGATGGACACTTATAACATCATCATAGCAGACGACCACCATATTATGGTTGATGGCATAAAAAGCGTACTCCAAAATACGCCTTATACTATTGTTTCTGAAGCTAAAAATGGACAAGAGGCACTTGACATCATCACCAAAGACCCTAAAAACTACCATATCCTAATTACTGACATTGGTATGCCCATACTTTCGGGTACGGAATTGTGCAAAATCGTAAAACAGAACTTTCCACATATAAAAGTGCTTATGCTGTCTATGTACGGTAGCGAACTGGTAATAGAAGAAGCATTAAAAGCAGGTACTGACGGATTTATCCTTAAAAATTCGGGGAAAACGCAGCTGCTACAGGCACTCGAAAAAATCACCACCAACCAAAATTATTATTCTGATGAAATTATCTCAGTAATTTACGGTCACCTCAAAAAAGAAAACATCCTAACACCACATGAATTGGAAATTTTGAAACTTATTGTAAATGAGTTTTCTCGTGAACAAATTTCTGATAAATTGTGCATCAGCGTTCGCACATTTGATAACCACCGCATTAAAATTCTCGAAAAAACAGGCTGTAACAACACCATTGCCTTGGTGAAATATGCCATCAGCAACAATTTGGTTTAGAAGGAAGTCCGATGGCCGAAGGCGGAAGACGAGAAGACTTGACAAATTGCTTAAACACCAAATAGGTTAGGCGTTATACCCATTGAGTTGGGAGGACATTTCAATTTCGATAATAAGTTTTTGGTGAGCGTTTGAAAGATAGAAAAGTAAGCCTTTCCCGTTCGTACTGGATTATTACTATTGGTTCAATCCAAAAATAAAATAGGAATTTTCCCTATAAAAATATAGGTACTTTACCTATTTATCGTTTAGCGGCTCTTCCCGAACTTTATAAAGTCAATTGAACATTTAATTAAAATAAAATGAAAAAAATAGGATTTTTGGCTATGCTTTTGGTAGCAGTAGCCGTTTTAATTGTGGTGTCTTGCAAAAAAGACAAAAAATCAGGCTCACCTTGTAGTGGGTTCTTCACCAACAATCATCCAACCGATAATTTTACGGCAATAAGTGTAGGCGGAAGCACTTTTTCGACCTATTTTACGAAAGACCAAAGCTATAAAGTAACCGTTGAAAACAATGGCAATATTAATATTGCGACCAAAACTTCGGCCATTACATTTAGTGGCGGTACAGACATTACCGAATGTAAAGATGAAGGCCACGAGTACAATGTTTTTTACGAAAACAAAACCAGTGGAATTAAGCTCATTTTCCAAAAAGATGGTAGCAACTATATCCTTGCTCTACGAAAAACAGTTGATAATAGTGATTTCGCAACGCTGAAACGTTAAAGTCGGGGAAGTCAGGTTTCGACAAGCTTAACTTGACTGATAAGCAAACAACAATGTCAGGCTGATTTTATCGAAGCCCATATCTCAATACGCAATACTAAAAAATGAAAAAAATTCTACTTATTGCTTTATTGGCCACAACGCAGATACATGTGGCCAACGCCCAAAGTTTTTCGGATATAAAAAACAAAAAGGGTACGCAAATTTTTGCCGACTATTGGAAGATTAAAATTTATGGTTTATATACCGATGTGGCATCAAAATATACGCCATCGTACTCGGGCTATACTTTTAATGTCAGCTTTTATAGAAACGACTTGGATAAGTGGGGAACGCGTACAAAATATGAAAACTCTACCCTTGGCGATTTGTTTTGGTTAAGTAATAAGGTTTATAACGTTCCAAAAACCATTGCCACGGGTACGCCGAAAATCAGCAAAAATCCGGCTAAAGACCACGCTCACGGCAGTGGTTTTTTGGGTTGGCTTCAATATTATACTAACGTCATCGCCAAAGACCGGACAATGTTCTCCGTGGGTCTTTCGGCCGGCGATTATATTTACGGCTCAAGAGTTAACGGTGCAGAACAAGACCCCTACGGCTATTATCTTGTTGCCGGCCCTGCCGTTATGGCCTCTTACGTGCCAGCAAAATGGTGCTGGGTAGATGTTTTCGCCAATTACGATTTGAGTTATGTAAATGCAGTAAAGAAAAAAACAACTAATCCCAAATATCCAAAACCACATTTCCTAACCATCGGGGCAGATTTTAACACCAGTAAGCAGTTTTTCTTCGGCATACGCCACAACACCATGATAGACAGGGGAACTATGGATGATAGCTCGAGCCGCCTCGATATAAAATTAGGCTTTATATTTCCGATATAAAATTGTCCGAAGAGCGATGTCGGAAGTTAGACGTGGAGAAGTTGGAAACTATGAATATCCCCCTTCGGAGGGGGCAGGGGAGGAAATCTGAAGAAAGAAGCTATCTCACAATACGCACTACTCAATACCAATTCAACCAATGACCAATTAAATATTAGCAATAATGAAAATAAACAAAATGAATGCCGTTTGCTTGCTGTTGTTTTTTGCAAGTTCGGTTTTTAACATGGCAAACGCCCAACATCAAAAATTTAAACAGGTACAACGGTTTGAGCTAAATATGCCAAAAAGCGATACCACATGGAGCGAGCCGCAAGTTTTTACCCTTACAGAACATAATGGTAAAAGAACACAACAGGTTAGTGTAACATGTAAATATGTAAAGCACAAAGGCACCACTTCGTATTTTGAAGTACGCACTACCAATTTAGGACCGTCCACATTATCAACCAATGTAGGTTTAGAAACGGCAAAAGAGCAATTTTTCGAAGATGCTATGGGACAAATAAATGTTTTGGGTAAGGGTTGGTGGAGCGCAAACGAACTAAGATTTACGAGTGGTTTTAAAGGGAAAAAAATGAGTGGTGTTGAACGGGCTGTAAAATCTGGGCCAATACATATTGGTTTTGCCGATGTGTATTTCGGCAATTAGTATAAGAAAAGTCCGAAAGCCCAATTTCATATCTTGCTACTCGCATTTCTATACTGAAAATGAAAACAACAACACTTTTCATGGTAATTCTGATGCTGTTTGGCACTATGGCTTTGCGGGCACAGCAAACCACCACCAAACTCATTCTTGCCGATGGCACTTACGAGGGCGGTGTAGCCAATGGCAAACCGCACGGCAAAGGGAAATATACCTACAATAACGGTAATGTTTACGAAGGCGATTTTGCGAATGGGCAATGGAACGGCAAAGCAAAAATGACTTGGAAAAACGGCGATATATATGAGGGTGATTTTGTGAACGGATATAGAAACGGCAAAGGGAAATATACGTGGTCAAATGGTGCTGTGTACGAAGGCGACTATGTGAACGATGTTATATCGGGAAAAGGAAAATACACTTATGAGAATGGCAGTACATACGAAGGCGATTTTGCGGACGGAAAAATGACCGGCAATGGCAAACGCACTTACCTAAGCGGAAAAGATTTAATTCCCTTTTTTCGATATGGTAATTGGGGCTATCAAACCCCCAATTACAAAACCGTTATTGCGCCCAAATATAATACAGCCGGAAAATTTTACAACGGCATTGCCTGTGTAAAGTCTGGTGGCAAATCTTTTTTGATAGATAGCACAGGCAAAGAAATTTTAACAACTGATGACCCTCTCGAATACAGAAGCGGTATACTCATTACCCAAAAAGGGAAACGCTATAAAATCACCAATTTAAAGGGAAAGGAAATCATATCCGCAAAGTATGACGAGTACAAATTTGTAACCGATAGTTTAATTGTCTTTAAACAGAAAGGAAAAATTTTAACCACCGATGCAAGTATTATGGACCTTACAGGCAAAGTGGTGCTGCCTTTTGGCAAATATTCGGAAGTACGCCCGCTTACCGACAAGCTGATGTTGGTATGGGGCAATGATTTTAGACAGAAAAACGGCATTATCGACACAAAACTCAACGAAATTGTGCCTACTAATTACAGCTACATAAAAGCATATTCGCCGGATATTTTATTTTTAAACGAAGACGGTAAAAAAGATATTTATGTAGATGCTTCAACTTTACAGCCTTTAGATTTCGATTCGATTATTGACGATTCGGAATGGGGTGTTTTTTCGGAGGGATTGGCCGTAGCCAAAAAAGATAAAAAATACGGCTACATAGACCCAACGGGCAAAGTGCTTATTCCATATCAATTTTCGTATGCCAAAGGTTTTTACAACGGTAAAGCACAGGTTAACGATAGTTATTTTATCGACAGAACAGGTCAGCCCATCACCGATAATATCCCTTCGTTTAAAAACCTGCCCAGTGGCGGGCGGTACGATGCTATTGTGCAAAGGCAGCGGAACAATTTGCCTGTTACCAAAGAAGACGAACAATGGGCCAAAGCACACGCCGCAAAATTTAATCTCTTAAACAATGCCTTGGCTGCCCGGGAAAGCATCGGGAAAGATTACGCCAACGACAAAATCAAAAAGTTTTACACCGTTGTAAACACTACCGATAAAGATAATGATGTTTGGTACATTTTGCGGGGGATGGACAATACGGTTATTGAAGTAAAACGATGGACATTTATAAATGATTACCGCTTGGCTAAGCATGAAACGTGTAAGGCTTGCAACGGCGCCGGAACAAAGGCAATACAAAGCGAACACATTACTGATAAAACCATTTCGCAGGGTGTAATTATCAAAAGAACCACTACAACAACCATCAAATGTCCAAGCTGCGGTGGTAGGGGCTATTTTTTGGAGTAGTCGGAAAGTCCGAAAGGTAGATGTCGGAAGACCAAAAGAAGAAGTAGTTTTTAGTGGCAGTGGTAGTTTCCACCCAAGCCATCAACTATTGATTAATTTAACTTATACTTTTCGTTTTTGATATTCATTACGTTGGAGGCAAATATAATGGGCACAATGAGGATACCAATGAAGATAGCCAGCAAATTTGCAGGGCGGAGTAAAGGTTGGTGCCTTTTACGATGTTTTGCGATTGGTGTTGTAGCTCTTCGTCAACTACGGTTTGTATTTTGGTGAATTGAGAAAGTAGGGCAAAATATCTACAAATGGTTGTTCGGCGCTGTTTTCGTACAGTTTTCTAAGTGCGGTTGTATTTAGACAGGCTTTAGATTGCTTTCCCGAATGGTTGAGATAGGCTGTACC